>CAZNRT010000025.1:0-25823 GCA_964575445.1 uncultured Proteiniphilum sp.
CGAATAGTTACCTCAAATAGGCAAAATAATATTTCTCCACCTTTTTAGATAGAAGCTCAATATTAAACATATCTGATGCCTTCGATATATCTTTTATTGTGTTGTCTGAATACAATATTTTAATACTCTCATCGTATTTATTATACAAATCTGTAGTCAGCGTATTTGAGGATACAAAATAAGCCGCCTCTTCTTTTGATATATTAAACTTATTCATAAACCTTATTGTGCACGATTCAAGTTTTTCTTTGTCAAAAGGTTCATTGCTAATCTCTATCTTAAACAGTTTTCGATCTATCATGCCTTTGCTAAGAATAGACAACACTTTGTCTGGGTGTTCCTTCCACACCTTTAGTGATGTCCATATATCATTATCATCAAGATCTAAGAAATACTTCAACGCCTCTTCTTTGTTTTCAAAATCATTTAGTGTGACATCATTTCTAAGGAAATAGGATAGGGCAGGCGAAGCAAATAATTCATCTCCATTCTTCACCAAATATTTAGCCCTCGTTATTATGTTTATTAGCATTTTTTCTGCAGCCACTGCGGTCTTGTGCATATACACCTGCCAATACATAAATCTTCGCGACATCAAAAAGTTTTCTATTGAATAAATTCCTTTTGATTCAACCACCAATTTATCATCCACCACATCAAGCATTTTCATTATGCGTGCAGCTCCAATACTCCCTTCTCTCACACCAGTGAAAAAACTATCTCGTTGTAGATAATCTAATCTATCAACATCAAGTTGCCCACTCACAAGCTGATGAAAAAATCTCTTATGATACTTATCCGTGAAAATATCAATTGCAGTTTCAAGTCTTCCTTCACTTTCTTTATTTATCTGCTTCATTATCAAGAGAGATATTTCCTCATGATGTACATTGTTGGTCAGTGTATTTTCAAGAAGATGCGAAAAAGCGGTATGCCCCACGTCGTGTAATAATATTGCAGCCAATGCACCCCGATATTCTTCTTTAGATATATCATGCCCCTTTTCTTGCAGGTTTCTGAGTGCCACATCCATCAGATACATACACCCTATGGTATGATGAAAACGAGTATGCTGAGCTCCAGGATACACAAATGATGCCATGCCTAATTGCCTTATTCTATTCAAGCGTTGCACAGAGGTGTGTTGAATTAGTTCATAGATAAACTTGTCAGGGATATTTATAAATCCAAAAACAGGGTCGTTGATAATCTTTTTCTTCTGCTGCATATCTATATTAAAAAAGGCTGTTCGATAAAATCCAACAGCCATATATGTAAAATTATTTTGTTGTCTTACTAAGATTCGAACTTAGACAAACAGGCCCAGAATCTGTTGTGCTACCGTTACACCATAAGACAATTTGTAATTGCAAAGTTATAATTTATAAATGAATTTCACCAATTTGATAAGAGCTTTTTATGATTGCAGGATTGTTTTTTTTAATAACTATCGCAGCGCAACGGTCATTATGATTTTGTGCAATTTTTATATAGGTACATTAAAATGTGGGTGGTTCTCATAGTAAAAAAAAGGGCACAACTCAAAGTTGTGCCCCAAATCAATATCTATAAACTATGTATCCAATCTCCATGAATGTACCGCCACAATCTCCGCACTATTAAATGCTTTCTCATTCATCTCCTTGATTTCTCTAATTAAAGTATCTGATTTGCTATCATCCTCCTCTTGGATAAGAATACTTGCATTATATCCTGGCCATATTGCAGTGTTAAGTCTTGGTTGTGCATAACTGCTTTTGCCCGTTACTAAATCTATTGTTTGGTAGTTTTTTATCTCCATCTCATCAATCATACCCCAAAGGATATCTACCATGCTGATGTTGCATGTAATGTATATAAATTTCATACGATTCTTTTATTATGGGTTATAAATTTGGGCGATCACATAGGGATTGCCCTTACATTTATTTTTGTGCACGCATTCGAGCCATTTCCCTATCTTGCTTTAATGTTCGATGATTGAGAGCTGTGTACATCGTTGGCACAATGATTAGTGTAACGATAGTTGAAACAAGCAATCCGCCAATAATAGTAATACCTAATGGCGCATACATCTCCTTGCCCATACCCGAGCTTAGTGCCATTGGCAACATGCCAAGGATGGTGGTCATTGATGTCATAAGTACTGGTCTCAATCTAGAACGTCCTGCCTCCATTACTGCGTCACGCAAGTTATAGTTTCGTTTGCGAAGCATGTTGGTATAGTCCACAAGTATAATACCATTGTTTACCACAATACCCACAAGCATAATCAATCCGATAAAGGTGGTAACACTAAGAGTAAGACCTGTTGCAAAGAAAGCCCATATTACTCCCACCAATGTAAATGGAATCGCAAATAGAATAATAAATGGATCTTTTAGTGACTCAAACTGTGCTGCCATCACCATATATACTAATACGATGCCAAGCACAAATATCATAAATAGTGAGCTGAATGAGTCGGATTGGTCACCCACTTGTCCACCTATTTCTATGCTCACACCTTCGGGAAGTTTCACTTCGTCAATAATGTTTTGAGCGATAGCCGTTGCATCACCAAGAGAGATATCTAACAAGTTGGCAGTTGCTTTCACAAAGCGTTCTTGTGCTTGACGCTGTATCTCAAGTGGACCAGTTGTTTCCACAACATCTGCAATAGCTGATAGTGGAACTGCCTTGCCAAGCAAGTTGGTTACAGTCATTTCGTTAAGCTTTGCCACTTGATTTCGATATTCATGGTCGTATTGCACCACTATGCCATATTCGTTGCCACCTTCTGTAAATTCGCCTGACTCAGTTCCAAACAGGTTTTGACGAACTTGCATTCCCACCATTGCCACATTAAGTGCCATTTGAGACGCCTTATCTTTATCTACAAGTATCTGAACTTCAAGTTTACCAGGGTCGATAGTAGTAGCTACGTCGGTAAATGTTTGTTCAGCAATCATCTTTTGCTCAATTTCACGGATGATCGAGTTTAGCTTATCATAGTCATTACCCGTTGCAATAATCTCAATGGGTCGCTTGTTACCCGTAAGTGCCGATGCTAACACACTACCACCTTGAACGCGCACTTTTTCAAGTTGTGGCAGTTCCTCTACTCTTTTTCTTACCACATCTCCAATCTCTCCTGCGCTACGCTCCCTATCATCAGAGGGTATAAGGTGGCAAAGGACAGTTCCAACGTTTTTACCCTCCTTAAAACCTACAGTAGTAAGAGTACCATCCTTTGTTTGTCCCGATATAGATGCTAATGCACCATCTGCAATTTCAGGAATCTCATCAAGCATTATTTGCAATATACGTTGCCCGATGCTATCGGTTTGCTGTGCACTTGTTCCCACTTCTGTTTCAAATACTACAGAAATAGTGCCAGCATCAAAATCAGGAATGTAGTCAGTACCCACATTGCGAGCCAAGAACATTGTACCCACAAATATTGCTAAAGCTATTGTTAGTGTAATTCCTTTGTGAAACACAGCCCATCCTAATAGTGACTTATATGCATCTTCTATTTTATTAAATACCTTCTCACTTGCAATGTAGAACTTAGAGTGCTTGCGCTCTTCTTTGCCACGTGGTGCCTCTTTCAATAGTCGTGATGAAAGCATTGGTGTAAGCGTAAGTGCAGTAAACAACGATGTAGCCAAACATACAGATGTAAGTATTGCCAACTGCTTAAACATAATACCCACAATACCACCCATAAATAACATAGGCAAGAATACTACGAGTGTAGTCACGGTGGATGCTACAATTGCCAAGCCCATTTCAGAAGCTCCAAATATTGCAGCTTGCTTTGGCTTGGCTCCAGCCTCAATGTGTTGTGTGATATTTTCAAGTACCACAATTGCATTGTCCACCACCATACCAATGGCAATGATTAGTGACATCAATGAGAATATATTAATTGTATATCCTAAAATATACATCGTGATGAATGCACTAATTAGTGAAATAGGCATCGTTACGAAAATAATAAGACTCGACTTCCACTCTCTTAAGAACATAAGCACTACAAGAGTAACAAATATCAATGCATACCAAATAGATGATGTGAGGTTGTTAACTGTGGATACAACCATTTCGTCAGTACTCATCACTTCGTGAACTTTGATATCAGAGGGTAGGGTAGATTGTATTTCTGCCATCTTCTCACGGATAGCTTTTACCACCTCTACAGTGTTGCTACCAGATTGTTTTTGAATCATCATCGCTACACCTTCACCTACGTGGTTACGAGCGTATGATTCTTTTTCCATAAATGTATCCTCAACTGTGGCAACATCTTTTAAGCGAATTACCTGACCATTGAATGCTTTAAGAACAGTGTTCGCAATTTCATCAACCGTCTCAAATTTGCCTGGCACATGCACCGAGAAGTCATATACTCCCATATTAATATTTCCAGCGGGAACATTAATATTGTTTGCCTTTAGCATTGTAGATATTTGCGACGTAGATAATCCGTAAGCATTAAGCTGTTGCGGATTTACACTAATCTTAATCTCACGTTCGGGCTGTCCTAAATATACTACTGTGCCCACACCCTCCACCTTGCGAAGAATCGAGGCTATATCCTCTTCAACAATATGCTCTATACCATAATAGTTTTCATCTGCATTAATAGCATAAGCCAAAACGGGCATCATAGATGAATTGATTTTGTAAATGATGGGCTGACGTGCTGCAGCTGGGAGCCTATTTTTACCCAACTCGATAAGGTCACGCGCATCATTAGCTGCGGAGGTGACATCGCCACCCCAACTATAGCTCAACTGAATGAAAGATACATTCTCCTTAGATGTGGAGCTTATCTCCACAAGATGATCGGCAGCAGCCAATACTGTCTCTAAGGGTTTGGTAACCTGCTCTTCTACCTCATTGGCAGATGCCCCAGGGTAAACAGTAATTACCGTAACGGATGGGAATTCCATCTCGGGCATTAAGTCGAGTGGCAACATCCTTAGGGATACCACTCCAAGTAAAATGATGGCTAAAAATATCATAGCCGTTGCTATGGGTCTTTTTACGCCTATTTCGGGTAACTTCATTTGTTTGTTTTTTTAATATTATATTTTTTAGTCTAATGTGGAGTGTTCGTTCATAAAGTAGAGAACAAACATTACACAAAGGCTCTATTTTACTATCTCTACCTTAGATCCATCATCCAATCTATTCTTGCCATCAATCACCACAATAGTATTCTCATCAATTTCGGGGATATGCACGTAAGTATCAATAGACTCACCACGTGTCACTTTGGTGCGAGCCACAGTGTTGTCACTATTCACAACAAATAAATAGCTGTCACCCGTACCTTGCTGACGATATATTGCATTTACTGGCACAAATACACCCGATGCTTGCGGCATTTCGATGGCTGTTCGGCAATACATTCCCGGTTTTAGTTTGCCACTATTGTTTGCTACTGTGATTTCCACTGTGGATGTTCGAGACATAGTAGATAATACGGGTGATATATATGATACCTTACCATTTGTCACCTCGTCGGGATAGGCATCGAAGAATAAGTCAACCGATTGTCCTGTCTGTATTGCATTAAGCTCCTTTTCGTTTACCTCAATGCTTACTTTCAATGGATTTAATTGCATTAAAGTAACCACACCTCCCTTCATCTTTAAGTCGTCACTAAGCGAGGGAACAAACGAGAAGTTCTCACCCACATTCACCATCACATCCGTGAGTACTCCACCAAATGGTGCAGTGATAGATGTATTTTTCTTTAGCATATCCACTTTAGATTGTGTTGCCTCAAACTTTGCTTTTATGTGGTCATAGTCCATGATACTCATGCTACCTTTCTCTTTTAGTCGGCTCACACGCTCAAAGTCTTTGCGAATAGCATCAAGCTCTATTTGTGCTTGTATCAGCATCTCGTCCGACATCTCCACTATTACACCACCTTTGGGCACAAAACTACCACGTTGGTAGTTTATTTTCTCCACACGTCCGGGTATTGCTGAGCCCAAGTTTACCTCTTGGTTTGGTTCTGCAGTACCCGTATATCGTAGTTCTGGATTATATTCTTTTGTTACACTATTGGCTACAGTTACTTTCACGGCACTGTTTGCACCTATTTCATTAGTAGTAGTTTTATTTTTGGAACAACCAGTTAGCAGCATAGCTAACATTGAGGTTGTGAGTATAGCTTTGTTTATGATTTGCATATTTGTTTATTTTTTGAGTTATGATTTTTGATTTAAGAACTCTGAGTTCATACATTAGAAATGTTTGTAAATCTCTCCAGTAGATTTTTCAAGCTCTGTTAGAGATGTTTTTACCTCAATTAGAGCATCAATGTGTTGTGACGATGCGTCAGCCCATTGCAGTTGCGCTTCTAATAGTTCGCTAAGTCTTGTGCGACCTTCAGATAAGTTATCCTTAGCAGTATTCATATTCTCCTCAGCTTGCTCTACCGATAGCTTTGTCATCTCCACTTTCTTAATAGATTCGATGTGCTTAAACTGAGTTTGCTTTATCTGCAAATCAATCATCTCACGAGCATCATCAAGCTCATACTGTGCACGTTGTTTCTTAGTGTTGGCTATGTTCATGTCATATTTGCGTTCTCCCCAAGTAAATATTGGCATGGAAAATACTACACCCACGCTCCAATCTCCGCCAAACTCATTGCGAAGTCCGTTGTATGGATTGGGGTTTGCAAAGCCATAGCCACCAGTAAGTAGTATTGATGGCATAAACTTTGAACGCTCTACATTCTTTGCAGCTTGCATCACACCCACCTTTTCTTTTAGCATTGTTATTTCAGCACGATTGTCTGCCGATGCATATAGATTGATGGGCGATGAGGCAAGAAGAATATCCTCTTCATCAATGCTTTGGTCAAATACATTTATCTCATCATCAGTGGTTCCAATAATTTGTGCTAATGCCATTTTAGAAAGTGCCAACCCATTCTCCGCCTTTAGCACTTGTAGTTTCGATTCGTTTTGCTTTACTTTTGCTTTCAATACATCATTCTTGGTGATAATACCCTCAGCATAAATATTCTCAAGATCAGTGACCAATTGGTTAAGTAGCTTCTCGTATGAGTGTGCAAGTTTTACCTTTTGATGCAATGATACCACACGCCAATATGCCTCATCTGTTTGAGAAACTACTTCAGCTTTGGTAAGTAGTACGTTCTCTTTTGCAATATTCTCTGCGTGACGAGCCATCTTGTTAGATTCCGTAATCTTAAAACCAGTAAATAGTGGTTGATTAAGGCTTAAGCGTGCATAATATAGATTCTTCTTATCCAACTTTAGATGATCTGCGGGTAGCATTGCATAGTTTTTGAATATAGGATTACCCAATGCATCCATCATTGGTGCGCCCGTGCTTGGATCAATCACCAAAGTGTTGAGTGCAGTTGCAGGATCCTTCAATGCCTCTTGATTAAACTTACCTGTGGTTGGGTCTATCGCATTGTAGGGCACAATAGGCAGAAACATATCTTGCCCCAATGGCTTGATATCTTTAGCCAATCGCATGTATCCACCATCAAGACTAATCTTGGGAAGATAGTGTGTAGCAGCCGACTTCTTAGTGTAGGTTGCAGCTAAGGCATCTTGTTGCGCAATGCGTATCTTCTTGTTTTGTTCTAAAGCCATATCCCGACACTCCTCAAGGGTAAGTGTTTGTTGCGCAAATATTGGCGAAATAGAAATCAAGAAGACTGCAAAGATGCTTTGTAAAAAGTGTCTTTTAGAATTCATTGAAATATAATTTGTAATTATTTATTTTTCATTTTAGTCTGCAAAGTTAGGTTCAGGTATAGGTGTTTGGCATGGATTTAGTGCCGAAACGACAATATTGGGTGCTGAAGTAAACGCTTCGCTATTTTTCGATAGTTTTTTGCTAAGTACTATTTCGGTTGCTGTGTTCTTCTATAACAAAATTATTGTGGTTACTATTCATAGGAATAAAAAAAAACCTCTTGAAGATACTTAAAGCTCTTCAAGAGGTTTTCTATTGTACAGTAAAGCTATTTCACTATTAGTTATTCACATTCTCATTATCCATATACCATTCTTTAAACTCATTGTTCTTGGCACGGCTCACAATTATTCTTTCGGGAGAAGGCACAGAAAGGTTTACAGATAGCTTACCTCCAAACCATACAGATAAATCAGCAATAGAACGATGTGCCACTATGTATTGACGATTGGCACGATAAAATCTTGTTGGGTCCAATTGTCGCATCAATTCATCAAGCGATGTATCCATGAGATGCTTTTTACCATCATAGCAAACTATGCTTGCAGACTTCATTTCTGAATATATATATGCAATGTCATTCACAGTAAGTGGAATAAGCTTGTCACGATGAGGGATAAGGAAGTGTCTTTTATAACTCTTCTTCGTTTCATCGATAGCTACCATTATTCGAGACATCAATTCTGCATTGTTATTCTGAGGAGTTAGTTTTTTTAATTTATCCAACGACTTACTTAAGCTCTTAGCATCAATTGGTTTTAATACATAATCGATGCTATTTACATCAAATGCTTTAAGAGCATATTCATCATAAGCAGTAGTGAAAATAATGGGGCAACGAATCTCTGTTTTATCAAATATTACAAATGAATCGCCATCAGCAAGATGTATATCCATAAATACCACATCAGGATGCTCATTCTCTTCAAACCACTCTACGCTCTCCTCCACGCTTTGTAGCACAGCCTCTATCACAATATTTTCGTCAATAGATTCAATTATTCGCTCTAAGTTTTGTGCTGCCACTACTTCATCTTCTACTATGACTGCTCTCATATCTTTATATCTTTTATTTTACTTTTGTCTATCAATGGTATTTCAACTGAAAATCCATTGTCAGTTGCCCTTATCTCTATTTTCATACCAAACATCAGTCTATATCGCTCGTTGAGGTTAGCAAGTCCGAGTCCGCTACTATCTTTTTTTCCTTGTTTAGGTTGGATATTATTCTCCACTACTATGCTTTTTCTATCTGTGGTTTCAATAATAATACAGAGAGGGTTCTTGCGAGTGATTACGTTATGCTTCACTGCATTTTCTATTAGTATTTGCAAACCAAATGGTAATATGTAATGTTCGCGATATATTGGATTAATACGTAAATGAACGTTTAGTCCGTCACTATATCTTATTTTCATTAGGTAGATATATGATTCGGCAAACTGCAACTCGTCGGATAGGGTAGTCACAGACTTATCTTGCATAGTGTATCTAAATACCGATGATAATTGCCCTAAATAGTCCAATGCCTTTTCGTTTTTAAAATCAACAAGTCCACTAAGCGTGTTTAGTGAGTTGAAAAGAAAGTGAGGGTCTATTTGATTTTTGAGGGCGTTATATCTGTTTTGAAGATTCTCTATTGCTAAATCTTGATTCTCGGTAATCTTCTTTTGGTTTTGGTTGATAAGGTATATCAATGCCGTAAACATAAATGAGATTATAAGTACCATTGTGTCCTTTACATAGTGTAGGGTAGTGTAGCCTTTGAGCGAAACCTCTCCTTTGAACCACCACCACTGCATACGCGACAAAACAGGACTAAGAAATGCTATTGCTATAAATGAACTGAACAATATCACCCACACCTTAACCTTGTTGTTGGGATACTTGGTGATAAGCCAAAACTGCATCCTAAACAGAAAGTATAATACGAGTGTGTTTATTGCTAATGTGATGATGGAGCGAAAAGATATAATGTCAACAAAGCGCACACTTGTATTTCTCTCCAACGACAAAAAATATAGCGATGACGATAACATCACAAATGCCAATATGAAGCTCATTACAATAGCGGCAGTAAGTGCTGTTTTTTTATTATAGTTTAGTATAAATGATTGTCGCTTGTGCGATAGTATTTTGTTTCTAATTTTATCCATATATTTTGTTTAGTTGTAGCTAATCACCAATGGCAAATATAATTATAATCTACATAATACCAACATCGAAAAATTAGACAAAGAGGATTTTCCTTATTAATCCTCTTGCCTAATTATTCAAAAAAGTATGATGAACATAAAAAAATCCGTATGGTTTGATGTCTTTATTTTTATTTTGACAATAGATAAGTATCACCAAACCAATACGGAATATTAGAGGAGATTGTCTGATTCTGCATAAAAATTAATTACCAAATTTTCAATCAAAACAGACTATTCTCTATTTTAGCAGACTAATGAGCAAGACAATCTCTTTATCATTATGTAAGTTAGAATCTATATCCTATACCCACATTAACTGTTTGAGTGCGCATCTTTGCGTCATCTTTCATTGCACTGAGCTGGTTGATAAAACCAAATTGGTAACCACCGTTGATCTGTATTCCGTTGTTGAACTCATGTCCAAGTAAGAATCCCAATCCAAAATCCCAACGATCCATTGGTGTTTTTCCGTCCACCTTTTTGTAAAGATTAATATCTTTATCCTTATAACGTGCGTCAAATCCAAAACCTACATAAGGTCCAAATCCACCATAAAATCTACCAACTTGGTTTTCTGATTGTAGAAGAGCATAAACAGGCAATTGCATGCCCCATTGTTGGAAAGTACCTTCTTTTACTCCCTCTTCCATTTTTGAGTTTCTGTAGAAGAATGATAGCTCTGGCTGAATAGCAAAATTCTTGTGCAAATCTATCTTCATGAAGGCACCCACGTTTGGTCCCACTTTCATTGTACTTGTTTGATTATCTAAATCTTTTAGAAAGAAGTTAGATAGATTCATCTCAGCTTTCACACCATATGTAATGGGTGTTTGTGCATTTACATTGATTACGCCAACAGTTAGCAATACCGATAATAGTGTTAGAAATGTTTTTTTCATTACTCTAAGTTTTTAAATTGTTAATAAATAGTTTTCTAGTTTTGTTGATGCAAAGATATGGGGTTGCCATGCATCCTGTAGGTGCTAACATGCTTAAACGACATATTTGGAAGCCGAAATGAAAATGGGAGGGAATGAGTTTTTATAGTATTAGCAAATTAAGAGAGTAGGGAACATATAAACTCTTGAAGAGACTCAAAACTCCTCAAGAGTTCTATCTAATTCAAATCTTGATCACTTTCTTTTTCACAAAGTCCAATAACGTTGCATATATTGGATGATTCCTCAGTATGCGAGCATTACCCACTAAGAACATCTGATGTCGTGCTCTTGTAAGCGACACGTTTAGCTTTCTATCCACAGTTCCTGTATCATTCATGTTGCACAAAAAATTCATTTGATACGGCTTGTTTATGCAAAAAGATATAATAATGATATCTCGTTGACTACCCTGAAAACGCTCCACCGTATCCACCATTATATTCTCATAATCCGTTATACCTGCTTGAGCCAATTTGTGCTTAATCAATGCAATCTGATTTCTATATGGAGCAATAATTCCAATTTTGTTAGTATCAAACTCTCTATTGTCATGCTTATACACCTCCTCTATAGCTTCAATAATTTGCACCACCACATCTGCCTCATTTTCATTAGTCTTAGTAGAAGAATTATTATTGCTTAGAAGCTCAGTCGAGAAAAAAGCCAATCTGCTTGATGCTACATTATTTTTCAAAATGTTTCCATCCATATCAAATGTCGATTGCCACTCTTCAGATTGCCAGTTCCTTGCTGGCAGTAATCTGTTTGGATAAAAATAGGTGGACGAAAATGCTGAGATATCATTATGCATTCTACCCTGTATCGTTAACTGAGAGTGTGCATGTTCCCATCCATTAGCAATAGCATTGCGCAGCAATCGCTCAAAAAGCGAATCCCCACAACTATTTATTCCAATATTGGTCAGTTCGGGTTCAGTTATCTTCGAGTGTATATTTTTTTGCAACACAATTGCGGGTAGCTGATTGTGATCACCAATCATTATAAACTTACCAAATCGAGGTAGCAACCCGATAATCTGAGGCTCTAATATTTGTGATGCCTCGTCAATAATTGCAACATCAAAGTTTTTCAAATCAAACAACTCTTGCTTACCATTTATTGATGCAATTGTGGATACGAATATTCTTGTATCGCTAATACTCTTGCGTAATTCCTCTCTGTTCTTTGCTTCTCCAGCAATGTTTTGCAACAGTCTATCTCGATATTGCTCACTGCACGATAGCTCAGAGCCAATTCTAATATACATATCACAAGCACCATTATCGCACCCGAAAGCAGCATGCACCGCTTCACACAGCTCATCCACCGCACGATTGGTATATGCTAATATCAATATGTTTGTATCCTCATTCTTGTGATACTCTTCGATCAATCTCCTTGCAAATATCGAAGTCTTTCCAGTACCAGGGGGACCGACTATCAAATAATAATCTTCGGCAGAAATAGCTTTAGTAATTATATTTTCAGGATACTCTAATTTTTCACCTCCATTATCCGAATACTTAGGAGCATCAATTCCCAAAAGCAAGCTTCTTTTCTGTCTTGAAGTATTTAAAAAGCCAAACAAGCTTTTGTACATGCTGTTATAGGATGTATCTAAAGTGTCGTGCTCCACTGCCCACACATTGTTATCTTCAAAATACAACTGATTGCGCTGCTTATGTCTAAATCTCACATCAATATACTCTTTAGAAATTTTCGAGATAGACCCCTTCAATATCTGCTTGTCCAATACTGTGTCGTGTTCCGTTGCACGAGGATATACTATACATATCTCACCCTCTCTAAAATTCACAATATCATCTTCAGAGCTATTCCTCACAAACCTAATATTCATATCATTACCTTCATTGTCAATATGCTCTATTGTCAAGTCAGATATCACATCCAAAGCCTCTCTTCGCTCATCAAAATCACTATTCCACAATGAAGCAACACCAGTAGGAGACTCATAGTCAATATCGCCAATTTTCTGAAGATACAGCTCGTGCGATACAAAACGTACATATCTATAGAAATAAGCAAGTTCTGTAGCAGTACATTGCTTAATTATCTGTCTGAATGCTTCAATCTTTTCTGTATAAAATCGTGCTGATTGTTTTGAGTTTAATGTGGTGTTATACAAATCTTCAAGCAAAATCTCCACATCTTTATTGTCGCCTTTTATAAGCAAATGCTCGTTAATCACAATATGGTTTCTCATATTTATGATTTCCTTATTCAATTGTTGATAGTCAGCCACAAATCTCAAATTTGTGCCAGCTAATTTGCCTGACGAATACAATATTGCAGCCTCTATCTTTCTACTATCAGCACCAAATACGCTCTCAATCATCATCTTGTACACTGCCGCTTGCACCTCATGGTTAAGTGCAATCTTGCCCATATCATGTCCAGGCCAAGGTAGTTTGCCCGATTTAAGCTCTACAATCTTAAACGCATCTCCACCTCTATACAGCAAGTCTAACCTCCCCTGAATGCCATACTTCTCACTAAAGAAAGAGGGCTCCAAAGTGCATTTCTTAACATCAATTTCTCTCGCCACAAAGTCATCACTAATTACTCTCTTTATATTCTCAAACTGAGATTTTGCATTATCCCAAAATGTCACAAAGTCCTTGTTGTCTGCAATGTCTCTACAACTGGTATATTCAAATGGTGACATCTTGAATGACTCCATAAATGTTTCATCAAACGAGACCTTGTCTATATCTTTTGCAAATATCAGATTATCCAAAAAAAAGTTTGCCAAATTCCCCAACAATATATACGAGCGATTATCAATTGTTTCAAACTTGTTTCTAAAATAATGCATTGGCGACACACAATAGTCATGAAAGCATTCAGCCACTGCAGATGCATCTATCAGATAGTCGGGCTCAAGCACAATTATTTTGGGAACTAAGCACCCCTCTTTATCTATCACATAATCAATAATATTCAATTGAGCACCCTCCCAAAAAGCCTCAATAGAACTATTCAATTCTCTATTGTAATGCTCCACATTATATCTCACCACCACCGATTGGCTTGGATCTCTCTCCAATACGCACTTCAATAAATTATTATCTCTATCAATGCTTAGTATCTGTACACGAACTACTTTCTCCTTCTTGTATATCTTGACTACATCTTCTTTTACCTCAATTATTGATTCTTCAGCATTATCACCCCTTATCACAAAGTTGATAAAGTTCAACAATGCATCCTTATGGCTATCATACTCTTCCTCCCCAATCGTCTCACCACTTTTTTTTCTTATCTCCTTTGCTCTCACTCTCAAGTTCTGCAACTTCCACTCCAATTGCTTAGGAGTGTCATATTTCTTTGCCACAAACACAAGCCTCGAAAATAGGTTTGGAAACTGTATTGGCTCTTCTGATGTCAGCTCTCTCGCCAATCGTTCGAGAATCTTTTTAAGTTCAAGAAGTTTTTTGTTTGTATCAATATCCAAATTAGATATCTCTATAGCCTCGGATATATGCACATGGTAGTCTATCATATTATTAAAATAGTAGAGCTTACTCTACATTTTTTATTAGTTTATCAGCTTCAGCTTTTGCTTTCTCGTTTATATTTTTTGCTTGTTTCTCTGCCTGCTTTATTAGCTCTTCAGCACCTTTCTTCGCCAACTCTTTAGCGATAGGATTCTTAGACTTAGCCACAATGCTATCACCTTGAGCTCTTGCTTCATTAATAAGCATTTCGCCCTGTCTGTTTGCCTGTTCAATTATTAGGTCAGCACGCCTCCTTGCCTCCTCCAATGCCTTCTCGCCAGCCTCTTTCCCTTTGTCAATGATTTGCGTTTTCACAGAATCCACTTTGTCCATCATTTTATTCTTTTCACTATCTATAATGTTGGATAGGGTGCTCTTCAAATCAAGCTCCACCTTCGGGTTTTGAAATGTTCCACCAATTTTAAATCCTATGGTCTGAAACTGTTTCAAATTAAGTTTGTCTGGCAATCTTATACTACCAGTATAAAGAATTGATTGGTCCAAGCCTGTGAAGCCTCCAATATTCAAACTATAATCTTTTATATTAAGGTTGAATGGTTTAGTCTCAAGTTTTCCATCTTTTATATCAAATGAAAGTGCTAAGTCTTTCAACGCAAGATTGCTAAACTTATCCATCTTCAGCGTATTGGTCAATTCGTTTAGTGCTTTTATATCCTCTTTTAGCGAAATCATCTCAGCCCTGAAGCTACCCGAGCTAAGCATTGAGGATAATATTGGCATCATATCACCAGCAAGTAGCGAATGAAGGGATAGTTTAGTATCAAATCGTCCTGCTAATTTATCAAATATGGGAGCAATTTTCTGTAGCGACTCCACTTGCCCCATTATTTCAGCAAAAGATATCTGCTTCAAGTCCACATCAAAGTCCACCACTGGCTCATTAGGATTCAAGGTGTTATATTTTCCACTAAGAGCCATAGTGCCGCCAAACGCATTTACATTCATTCTCTTAATATTCAGTTCGCCATTTGCCACCAATATCAGAGCCTCTGCGTCCGTAAGTGTCATCTTATCATACACCAACTTCTTGAAATTGCCATTCAATGATATATTTAAGTTCTTTGGCACCTCTATCACTGTTAGCTTAGTGGTATCGGCATCATTGTCTGTCATAAAATCATTAAGATTGAAATAATTAGACCTAACGCTCATTTCGCCACTCAGTGTCTTGTCTCTAAGTGCATAAGCCAGATAGTTTTCCACCCTTCCACTTCCACTCAGGTCATTATCACCAATCTTTATATCAATGTTAGACAAATCCAAATACCTATCATTAAATATCAAATCTGCACTACTTACCGACACGGTTTGACTCATCTCCTCAATGTCAACCAACATGTTTTTAACGTTCACATTGCCACCAAATCTAAAGTCCTCGTATCTATTCTGTTCCACATATGACATTCTTCCAGCTGCATCAATATCCATTTGCAATGTGCCATTCAGTTCTGTCCCTTTCTCCAATGGATACACATCCTTTATCATGCCCAAGTCCAATTTTCCATTAGCCATCAACCTAAAGTCCATATCACTAATAGGATGCGTAATATTTAGATTTGCCGAAAAAGGATTGCCACCCATGATAAAGCTGAGCTTTGATACATCCACCACAGTCATGTCCAGCGAGCCACCAGCATTAGATATGTTGGTAGCCACTTGCACATTGTCCACCGATTTTGGTAAGTCAGGATAATTAAATCTACCATTTTCCACATTCAGATTAATATCAAAAGCTGGATAAGTATCTCCAACATATTTACCTTTCACGAATCCATTAAGACTCACATTGCCATCTGCCGTTAGCTTGTCAAATTGTTTTGAATAAATTGCTGGCACAAGTGATAATAATGATTTAAAGTCCACATGTTGCGCATCCAAAGTTAGATCCATATCTATTACATCATCAGGCATTTGCACCCAGCCGTTTATTGAAAATGGAATTGCATTCAATAGTACCTCATTATTAGCGAGCACATATCTGCTTTCATCAAAGTATGCTTCAATATCAGCCCTAAAGTCCAAAGAAAGATTATGAGCATATCTCAATCCTTCATTCCAGAAGCTTATAGAATCTATATTTACTAATGTCTTCAACAAAGTATTCTCGGCAGTAAAGTCGCCGCTCAGGTTCACATTCAGATTGGTCAGTGTTGCTGCCATGTGGCTTGTATCGCTTACAAACACAATGTTTGTTTTAAGCACCTTCACATCCTGTAGCTTAAGTTTAAATTCAGATGGCTCATCACTCTCTTTCTCTTTGCTCTCCTTCACAATATCCCAGTTGGCACTACCATCGCTTAGCTCATGAGCAAATATTTTTGAGTCTTTCACTTCAAACTTCTTAATCTCAAATCCATTTGCCGAGAAAATGCTTTTCATATTAACCACTAACTTCATCTCCTTAGTCAAGAGCAAAGTGTCGCCCTCAAATTTATCTCTTCCCGCAATATATAGGTCCTTTATACTAATAGATGCGTTTGGAAAATCTCTTATTAGGCTTATCTTCAATTTATCAAAACCCACATCGGCGGTCAGTTGTTTATTCACCTCTTTTAGTGCAATCGCCTTTATTTTATCCTTAAATACTATTGGCAACAACACTAATAGTGCCACAACAGCCACTATCACTGTCAGTATTATATATCCAATCTTTCTTTTTTTTGATTTCATAATCTATATGGTTTTTGTTATTTCAATTCATGCAAAATGTGAATAATCTTTGGTGCAAATATTATTATTCCTACTGCAAATGCAGATATTGCAGCCACTAACACTGCACCCGCTGCTATATCTTTTATCTTCTTTATATTGTGGTTTTTATCATTACTGATTAAGTCGGCAATATCCTCAACGGCAGTGTTGACTGCCTCAATTGCTATCACCATTCCAATCACAATGATGACTGCCACCCATTCCATTATCGAAATTTTAAGCAACACACTCAACGCAATTGCCACCAATGCCGCTACCACATGTATGCGTGCATTTGCAGTTCCCTTTATCAGTGCTTCAATTCCTTCAAAGGCATATGCAAAGCTCCTAACCCTCTTTCTCAGATACTTTATCATAATTTCGATTTTTCAATATCAATCTCAAAAACATAATCATCCATCACATATCCATTGCCAATATCTATCACCTCTTCTTTCATTAATTCAAAACCAGCACGTTTATAAAAATCAATAGCCCGATGGTTATATTTGTTCACATTCAGACACAATGTCTTGTCGCCTTGCTTCTTTGCCTCTCTTGTAGCACACAGATACATTGCATATCCCACACCCATTTTCTGATACTCAGGCAAGAGATATAACTTATGTATTTTGGTTCTACTACCACCATCGCAATTGTGCTCCACAGAAATGTAGCCCACCTTCTTGTTATCTACCGTCGCAATATAGAATTTATGATTTAGCTCCTCAATCTGCCTTTTCAGTGCAGCCGTGCTATACATCATTTCCATCATATACTCAATCTGCTGTGGTGGCAATATATCTGCAAAAGCTATAGGCCATGAACGCTTAGCAATTTGCTGAATATCCTCAATGTTTTCTATATTCGCCTTCTGTATATCAGTCATTATTATCATTGTGTAGTGATTAAATAAAACAAACCACCCGAATTTCAGGTGGTTTGTTTATTTTCATCCTTTACCCTAATTCAGTAAGGCAAAGATAAATATTTCTATTGGATTTAGTTATTTACTCCGCGAACTAAACAATTCAGGATTTATGTTCAGTGATAAGAATGCCCAGCTTTGTGTTTTATCTTTGCTACCCCCTTTTATATGAAAGAAAGTATCCGTTCCAAACATCATTGAGTATCCACCTTGCATCACTATATATGGGCGAATAGGGTAGGTAAGTGTCAAGTCAAACTCCGACCCCAATCCTGAATTCATTACCGCAGGATCTTGGATTACATCGTTCTCATAAATGTATTGAGCCGAAGTGAAATTATGATACGTCAAATCAACTGTCAATTTATTCACAGGCTTAAATATCAACGAAGCGTAAATGTCCGACAAACCTTTGTTGCCAAATGCCGAAGCATAAAAATAATCCATTGTGCCATAAAACTTGTGATGTGTTCCATACAATGGATCAAAGCTGGTCACTTTTTCACTATCCTTTTTTTGTCCCGACAAGTAATCGATACCCAAAGCTGCTGAAAAGTTGGAAGTTATAGCATATTGAGCCTTTGCTGCAAACATATATGCACTTACATCATTGTTAGCTTTAGTCTTTCCAGTTTGATAATATACCGATCCAAACAATCCCAAATCATTAATCTTATAATTCACATTTGCACCCAAAGTCTGCATATTTCTTGTTTTTGCCACCGATGGTTCATCTATTGATCCAGCAGTGCCACCCTCAAAGCCAAGATTCATTAGCAAGAAGGAGGCATTCAGCGCACCTGCATCATACTTATACCAGGCAGTTTGCATTGTTTTATATGGCTGTCCACCTGCATAATATGTGCCCGCATTTACTTGTTGTCCATGTTGATTGTATGCCAATATCAAGTGCAACTTATGTGTTTGGTCTTCATACCCAAGCTTCAAAGCATCATGAAATCTACCTGCCTGATTCCAATCCAATGTGCCAAGTATTCTGTCGTCGTCATAAGTTAATTGTTGACGACCCATCTGTGCGAAGTATCCATTACTACCAATCTTTGCCCAAGCTTCGTTGATGCCTGTTGTGCGTGGATAACCTTCTATTTGTGGTCTCTCACCCCAAACTGATACATCCTGAGCACCAAATCCCATCGACAGGAATCCGTTATTATATCCAAGATTCAATCGTGCACGATTAGATATAAAAGATGTTGGTTTATAATTCTCTCCAATTGGGTACAGCGCACCGTGGCGATATTCCGCTCTCGGTCTCAACTGCCCTTTTACTGAAAATGTACCTATCTCATGTTCATGTTGGGCAAATGCCAATCCTCCCGATAGCATCATTAGCGATACTATTAAATAGCTTATTCTTTTCATATCAGATATATTTTTTGATTTGTAGAATTTTATTATTTCGACGTAGAGTATGTATGCACGCTACTTCTTGCCGATGGCAGATAGTTCACCCCATACCAAGTCATCTGTAGTAGCAAGAAAGCAAAAACTAATAGTATCATTGAGTTTTTGTTGGTCGAGCTTTTCCTCAATCTATAATGTATATACAATAAGTATCCGATCCATGTGGCAGCAGCCCATGTTTCCTTTGGGTCCCAACTCCAGTAGTGACCCCATGCTGCCTTAGCCCAGATGGCTCCCATCAGCATACCCATAGTAATAAATGCTGTGCCCACATACACCAAGTTGTCGGTCATATCCATTATCTTATCTTTGTCAGATATCTTCTTCTCCCTCACTAAGTAGTAGATAGCCACGAGAGTCACCGCACCCAATATTGCATACGAAAACATGTATATAATAACGTGTGGTGCAAACCATGGGCTCTGCAATGCTGGCATCAACACCTTGTTGTGAATGTCAGGCTTCACAATATTCACAATGATAAATACTGCCGACAGAATGGTGCTAAACGACAATATCCACTTATATCCCCATCTCTGATAGGTGATAAGCCCAGCCACAGGCAAGAAAAAGGAATACCACAATCTCGTTTCGCCCATAGTGCGCAATGGTGGTCGCTCCAATGATTGCCACAATCCAAGTATGAAAACAAAGAAAACAGTCAAGCCAACTAATGTCAGTAGAGTAGGTATTAGTTTTTTTCTACTCCGCATAGCCAATGCTGATGCTATTGCCCACAACAATACTGATGCTACGGCATAATATATAAAATGATCCCAATTCATAATTTCTATTCTTTTCTTATTATGCTTCTGTGTGTTTATTCACCTTTTTTGGTCCCACCACAAACAAAAATAGGGAGCCCGCCAATAGCATGAATATACCCATATAAACTACTTTAAGCCATGGGTCTCTCACCAATTCAAAAATACTTGTCTTAGAGTATTTGCCCATAGCATCATCATAGCTGTACTGATATATTATCCAGTCATCAATTGTCAGCGGCTTGTTTACCTCTATTGTGGCTTCAGTTTTTTTGCCATCTTCTGTAAACACTTTCACAAGCGAAGTATATTTCTTTACCTCCTGAATTGGCATTGCCACGCTCACCTCTTCATTAATGTATAGCACTTGATATGGAAACATAAAACTACCATTGCTCACCCAGCCCTCCACTGGTTCAGATATAGATGGCGAAGTCACCTTCACTCTCAGTGCCACAGATGACCCTTCCATATAAAAAGGCACTACCTTAGAGTTTACAGAATCTTGCATTACTGCCACATTAGGTAGATATTCTAACACCTCAATATTGTAGCCAGCTAAGTTGGTTTTGCCACCCACAGCATCATACATATATGATTCGGGGCGTCCCTTTGGCAATATAGCACCCTCATGATTGTCAATTATCACAAGCTTAGGGTTATACTCCTCAATCTTGAAGGTGTCTAACTCTATCGCTATTGGTAGTTCGTGAAGTTCGCCAAACAAGTCTTGAGCTCTCCATTCCACTTTGCCCTCATTCACTCTCATCGTCATTCGCTGCATATCTGCGCTGCCGAGTATTCCGGCAAGATATGCAATAAACAAGCCAAGATGATTGAGATAAAAGCCCACCGATCGCCACGAGTTTGGTTTAGAAGTCATCCTTAGGGTAGAAAGCCCTAAGATAGTCAGCATATAAAAACTTAATAAGATAAAAGCCCATGATGTAGTCATCTGGTACCACCCCAACTTCTTGAAAAAGTTGTTAGGCAAGTGCGCATCATGCTCAAGAGCCGAAAACTGAGGTGTCACCCCAAGTATAATGATGACTAACAGCAGTACAATCAAAGCTGGCATAGTTGAGCGTACACTCGATAGCCAACGTACAATATGCTTATTCTTAAAAAAGAAATGACAACAAAGAAGCCCTACTAAAAATAGGGCTCCGATGATAATATTAATAGGGCTACCAAAGTCTGAAGGGATGATTGTTCCGAGGGAAAACTGCAACATAAAACCCGCAATAGCAATGCCTGCTGCAATAATAAATCCCTCAGAATAATCCCATGGTTTTTCCCATATTTTTCTCGAATTGGTTTTCATTCAATATCAATTGGTGAATAAAATCATTTTCTACTTACAAGGCGACCGTTTGCCTTAGCTGTTTCCAACCATTTTGGAACGATAGTTTCCAAGAATTGTTTCTTGTTAGACTCTTCTTTCTCCATGTCAAGACCAATATAGGCTTGAGCCTTTGCTTTTGTAGAAATATCGGGCATTGGCACATCACCAATATGTCCTAATTGAGCCAATACTTTAGAAATTGAAAAACGTGCTTTGTGAGCGCGGTCTAAGCTCTGAGATAGTATTCTTTGGAACTCTACGGGAGCGTGGAAAGAAGCTCCATGAGATGCCACTGCATAATCCCATCTCCATTGCGATTGGCGAAGTAGTTGAAGTATGTCAGCCATTTGAGTTTCAGTTGCACCTTTGTCCCAAGCAAATTTAGCTTCAATATGTGCAGCTGCAAGCTCTTTCTCCACCATGTCGCGAACCTCAAGACCCTTGCGCTGACGCTCATATACTGACTCACGCAATGTCTCTTCGCTCTCGCGGTGACACACTTGGCATGTATTATTGATATTAGCTAATGGGCTGATGATTTGATGGTCCGAATATTTCACACCACCTTCAGATATATATGGCATGTGACAGTCTGCACATGAAACACCTCTTTGTCCATGGATACCCATTTTGAATATCTCATAGTCTGGATGTTGTGCCTTCAAAATAGGAGCGCGGCTTAGCTTATGCACATAATCCACATGTCCCACTTTATCATAATACTCCTCTCCACCTTCCATTGTCAATCCATTATGCCATGGGTACACCAAATTGTTGGTTCCAGGTTGGAAATAATATTCAACGTGGCATTGAGCGCAAGCTAACGAGCGCATATCTTGTTGCGATAGCTTATTTACATCTTGTCCACTATTGGCAAGACCCTCAAGCAATGCGGGGCGAGATATCTGAAGGTTCATAGTCTCAGGCTCATGACAATCAGCACATCCCACAGGGTTCACAATCTCATGCCCAAGTGATGCCCAAGTGCCTTTATAATATTGAGCAATACCAATTGAGTCCATCATGCGTGGCACGTCGGGGCTCTTGCAAGTCCAGCATGTTGCTGGTTGCGGACCCTCATCAGGATTCATCGGAGATCCAGTGCGCAAAGTGTTGTGCAAGTCCTCAATCATATGCATATGTCCTCTTGGTGTTCCATAATCTTTAGAGAAAGCATATCCAGCCCATAGCACCACCATCTCGGGGCGTTGTGCCAATACGTCAACTATGCTACTGCCATTATATTCACTTTGGAAAGTAGTGTCTTGGGTTTTGAGCCAAGTGTCATACTCACGAGGATAATTTTCGGCAAAGATTTCACTTCTCGACTCTATGCCAGTGATCTCTACTTTTTTATTGTTCATTATGCTCGTTATCTCAGCTCTACGTGTAGTTATAGAGGCTGCAAGCATTCCCAAAAGAAATACTACTCCCATCGTAACGAAGAATAACATCCAGCCCACCCAAGGCTTCATCTTCTTGTTTTCATTTTTCTTACTCATAGCTATAAATTTGATAGTTATTTATTAATTGTTTAAATGTTTTTTCTTCATTGCATCACTGAGCCAGTCAGGTACAGTGGTATCGGGCATTGGCACTATTGCATTAGGCGTAGATACTTCCGATCTGCTTCGTGTATGTGGCACATCTCTGTGGCAGTCCCAGCAGGCATGTCCATTGTTCTTTTTCATCTCCTTAAAATCCATCCTGCCAGTCTTCACAAACTCAGTGTTCAACTGTTCGTGGCATCTGATACAGTTATTCATTATCACTTGCGAGCTTGCCGGAATGGCTTGCAACGCTGTTTTCTCACCCCTGATAGTAAATACGGCAGAGTGACGTAGTCCATCTTTTGCTTTAAAAAAGTACTTATTGAAAATGTTGTTGTGTGGCACATGACAATCAATGCACGTTGTGTTTCTACCATGCGAGCTATGCGTCCACGTTGCATAATATGGGCTCATTAGATGGCAATTAACGCATGTTCTTGGATTGTCGGATAAGTAACTATAAGCACGAGACACGGTAAACGAATAGATAAACAGACCTACAAATGCGCCTGTAATGATAATGGCTGGATATCGCCATCCTCCACGTGGTTTTACTTCTTCCCAAATTCTCTTCAATTTCCTCATGATTATTATAGTTTGAGATTATTTTAAATTCTGCAACAGCAAATATCAGTATTTTACAGATATTAATATGTAATATATATTACAAATGAGAAGAAATGTTAGTGATTCAGTAGTGATTCAATGGATATTCGATGGTAATTCGATGGTAATTCGATGGATATTCGATGGTAATTCAATGGATATTCAATTGATGTTCGATTGCAATTCACATTTTTTTGGCATAATAGAGATTCAATAGGCATGCCTTTCAAGGCATGTATTTTGTTTGTTCGGAAACAAGGGGTAGTAGCATTCAAATGGTATTTGAATGGTATTCGAATGGTGTTTGATTGATGTTCAAATGGTAATTCGATAGTATAATCCCATCGGGGATGGCATGATTATAGCAAATTAGATTGTAATTAGATAGAGATTCAATAGGCATGCCTTTCAAGGCATGTATTTTTGATCAAAGATAGCATAGGTTCTGCCCCCACAATTATACGATTCAACAATTTTCACTCTCAATTGTTACATTCCAAAACAAACATCACAATATTAAATGAAAAAAGTAGATAATCAGGCATTAGTTATATTTGGTGCCTCTGGTGACCTCACCTATCGCAAGCTGATACCCTCGGTTTTCGATCTATATATAAATGATTCATTGCCCGAGGGATACGCTGTTCTTGGCGTTAGCAGAACCAACTTCACCGACGATGAGTTTCGCACGAAGATGAGAGAGGGTATTGAAAAGTTTGCCAAACTAAAAGATATTGACTCTAATAAGATAGATGAGTTCTTGACAAAACTTTTCTATGTGAGCATAGATACCAAGAAGAGCGAAGATTATGCAATTGTCAAAGCTCGTCTCAAAGAGATAAATGTGCAGTTTGGGCTCAATAATAATTATATATTCTATCTATCCACGCCACCCGAGCTTTATTCGCTTATCCCCAAATATTTATACGGACAAGGGCTTACTTTGCAGCACAAGGGTTTTCGTCGTATCATTATCGAAAAACCTTTTGGCAATAATCTAAAGTCGGCAGAGTGCCTCAACAAGCAGTTGTTAGACTTCTTTCAAGAGGAGCAGATATTTCGTATAGATCACTATCTTGGCAAAGAAACCGTGCAAAACCTTATGGTTACTCGTTTCTCCAATGGCATCTTCGAGCCTCTTTGGAATAGAAATTATATTCAGCATGTCGAAATCACCGCCGCCGAGAGTATTGGCGTGGAGGGACGGGGTGGATATTACGAAAATGCGGGCGTAATGCGAGATATGATTCAAAATCATCTCCTGCAAGTGGCATCTCTCGTGGCAATGGAGCCCCCTGCCAAGGCTAATGCCGAAGAGATACGTCACGAAAAGCTCAAGGTATTCAGATCTCTTCGTCCATTTAGTGAGCACGATTTGAGGCACAATGTAATTCGTGGTCAATATACCGAATCGCATATCAAAGGCGAACAAGTGCCCAGTTATCGCAATGAGTCAGGCGTGAACCCCTTGTCTCGCACCGAAACATATTTTGCTATGAAGTTCTTTATAGACAATTGGAGATGGAGTGGGGTGCCCTTCTATATTCGCTCTGGCAAGCGTTTGCCCACTCGCGTTTCAGAAATCGTCATTCACTTCAAGCCCTCTCCCGCACAATTGTTCAAGTCCGTTGATGGTGCTATCGAGCAGGGCAATCAGCTCATTCTCCGCATTCAGCCAGATGAGGGCATTCTCCTCAAAACGGGGCTCAAAGTGCCGGGCAATGGATACGAGGTGAAGTCAGTCAATGTTGACTTCCACTATTCCGACCTCAAAGATCATTACATCCCCGATGCCTACGAGCGTCTTATCTTAGATTGTATGATTGGCGACAACACACTGTATATGTCGGGCGAGGGTGCTGAGCTCACTTGGAAGTTTGTGCAACCCATTCTCGATTTCTGGGAAAATGATCCTGACGCTCCTTTGTATGGCTATCCTGCTGGTTCATGGGGTCCTGACAATGCCGACGATCTTATCGAGGGCGACAATAAAACATGGCGTTATCCTTGCAAGAATCTTTCGGATGATGGGTTGTATTGTGAGTTGTGATTCCAACCAAACCTATTAGGTTTTCAACGGTTTCCAATTG
>CAZNRT010000026.1:0-25597 GCA_964575445.1 uncultured Proteiniphilum sp.
TTTATCTGATATTGATGGAATGTTTGATTAAGGAAATATATCCGTAATTATGCCCCAAAACGGATATAGTTACTAAAAAATAAGGTACCTTTGCGGGCTAAACAATAATAAATTAATGAGATACAATAGTTTTCATTCAAGAATTCCCGAGCCAGCACTAAGGAGACTACCTTGGTATTTGTCTTATGTAAAGCTACTTAAGAAACAAGATCAAACTCACGTTTCTTCTACACAAATTGCGAAGAAGATAAATGTCTCGGCATCACAAATTGCTAAGGACTTGTCATATGTTGATATATCAGGCAAAACTCGTGTTGGATACGACATTGATCTGCTCATTTCTGTTTTGGAAGATTTCTTAGGATTTACGAAGATGCATCCAGCTGTCTTGTTTGGAGTTGGAAGCCTTGGTGCTGCATTATTGTCGGACTCGGGATTGGAGCAGTACGGACTAAAAATAAATGCTGGCTTTGATGTTGATTCAAATATAGTAGGTCAATCAATTAATGATGTTCCGGTGTTTCATTCTGACGAATATTTGCAAAAGAATAGAGAACTCAAGGCACAGATTGGTGTATTGACTGTTCCATCTGAAATAGCGCAAGATATTGCGGATTATATGATTGAGGGTGGCATACAAGCTATCTGGAACTTTACGCCTTTTCGCATATCAGTACCAGAAGGTATTGTTCTACAAAATACATCACTTTATGCCCATCTGGCAGTAATGTTTAACCGCTTGAAGGAACATCAATAAATAGATATAAATTTAGATGAAGATATTTGCTATCGGATTGAACTACGATTCTCATAATAAAGAGACGGGGAGAAGTTTTGTGACCGAGAATCCTGTTGTGTTTATGAAACCTGACACTGCACTGCTTCGTAATGGTAATCCATTTTTCGTGCCCGACTTCTCACAAAGAATAGAGTATGAAACAGAGCTCGTTGTGAAGATAAATAGATTGGGAAAGAGCATATCCGAAAAGTTCGCACACAGGTATTATAATGAAATAACAGTAGGAGTAGATCTTACAGCAAGAGACCTACAGTTGAAACAAAAACAGCTTGGTTTACCTTGGGAGATATCCAAAAGCTTTGATGGCTCTGCACCTATAGGTGAGTTTATTGATTTGAATGAAGTTGGTGATATCAATAATATCAGTTTTCGATTAGATATAAATGGTAATACAGTTCAACTGGGCAATAGTGGCGACATGATTTATTCAGTTGATAAATGTATTGCCTACATTAGCCAATTCTTTACATTAAAAATTGGAGACCTAATTTTTACTGGCACACCAGCCGGAGTGGGTGTAGTTTCTGTTAATGATAACTTGCAAGGATTTGTTGAGGATAAGAAATTACTTGATTTTAAAATTAAATAGTACTGAAACACAATAAAAAGACTTTATATTTGTTTTTATATCAAATAGAACTATAATATATTATGCAAATCAAATCAAGAATCTTACTCATCACTCTTTTTTTTGCTGCTTCAATTGCTATATCTGACAATCTATCTGCTCAAGTTTTTAATGCAATTCCAGAGGCAGTTCCATCTCTCGGAATAGCTCCAGATGCTCGAGGTGGAGGCATGGGTGATATTGGTGTGGCAACAATGCCAGATGTGTATTCTCAATATTGGAATGCTGCCAAGTATCCATTTATATCAACAGGTGCTGGAGTGGCAGTGTCCTATACACCATGGCTTAGCAAGTTGGTAAGTGATATCAATTTGGTATATGTTTCTGGATTTTGGAAATTTGGCAATGATAATCTTAATTCAATTAGTAGCTCTTTGCGTTATTTTTCTCTTGGTGATGTTAGTATCTTTGACCCCAGCTCGGATTATATAATGTCGATTAAGCCCAATGAATTTGCATTTGACGTTGCTTATTCAAGAAAACTTTCTGATAATTTCTCTGCAGCAGTTACCCTAAGGTATATTCGTGCAGATTATTCTACGGGCGATGATGATTTGTATCCAGGAAATGCTTTTGCTGCTGATATTGCGGGATATAACGAATCATATATATATATAGGACAATCGGAAGCTCTTCTTGGCTTTGGTCTAAATATCTCAAATATTGGAACCAAGATATCTTATGATGGGGGTACTACTTCAATGTTTTTACCAACAAATTTAAGATTGGGTTCATCAATTGGATTACCATTAGATAAAAAGAATACACTATCATTAAGCGTTGATATTAATAAATTGCTTGTTCCAACTCCACAACTTCCAGTTGAAGGTGAAACAGATGTGGAAAAGCAGAAAAGAGTGGATGATTACTATAATATGTCGCCTATTGTAGGCATTTTCAAATCATTTGGAGATGCACCAGGAGGATTTAAAGAAGAAATGCAGGAGGTGAGATGGTCATTGGGCATGGAATATTCTTATGATAATAAATTCTCATTGCGAACTGGTTATTACAACGAGAACGAATATAAAGGTAATCGTCGGTATATGTCATTTGGAGCTGGATTTAGAGTTAATTCATTTCAGATTGATGCCGCTTATTTAGTATCTACAGCACAGTCTAACCCTTTAGATCAAACATTGCGCTTATCTATTGGTTTTGGACTTGAAGGCTTAAGACAATTGATGAAATAGAATAATATTAAAACCAATTTAGAATTATTGTTTGGATATGAATTTTAGAGTTGGATTTGGGTATGATATGCACCGATTGGAGGAAGGACGAGACTTCTGGATAGGTGGGGTTAAAATAGATTTTGAGAGGGGCTTAGCTGGACACTCGGATGCCGATGTGCTCATTCACACTATTTGCGATGCTCTGCTTGGTGCAGCCAATTTGCGAGATATTGGCTTTCACTTTCCTGACACAGATGGTGACTATCATAACATTGATAGTAAAATATTATTGAAAAAGACTGTTGATTTGATTAGAGATAAAGGTTACGAGATATCAAATATTGATTCTACAATATGCGCTGAAGCACCAAAACTTAATCCACATATACCAGCAATGCAGAAGGTTCTTAGCGAGGTGATGAGTATTGACATTGATGACATATCTATAAAGGCAACAACTTCCGAAAAGATGGGTTTTGTGGGTCGTCAAGAGGGTATTACTTCTTATGCAGTAGCTTTAATATATAAACATTAAACGATAATAATTCAGATTTTGTTATTCGATTGTATCCAGCGTATTAGACATGCTAAGGGGTTTGGTATTCACTCTCCTTTTGCATTTAACTTCATTACCAATGTCATTTATAGCAAACATTGGTATTATGCTTTTATTGATATTGAGAATGTGCTGTTAAGAAATAATATTGATTATTACTCTCATAAACTTCATCACTTATCATATCGCCTAATTCAATATTTTAAACCTGATAATATTTTAGAGATTGGCTCCAGCAATGATGTAAACTCTCTATTTATTAGTTGTGGACCATTAGCAACTCCTCATGATTGTATAGAAAAAGATTATACAAAAAGAACTTTGATAAATAAATTGCTGACTGAATTAGGGCATGAGATTAATTTTTGTGATATCATAGATACCTCTAAAAAGTATGATTCAATATTTATTAATATTGATACAGAAATAATCGAAAAGGAATTGCTTTTTGACATAAGCCATAAAGATGCATTTTGGGTTGTATCTGGTATAAAGTCTAAAATGTCCAAACAATTTTGGAAGTCAATCGTTCAGGATGATAGAGTGAGTGTTTCTTTTGATATTAAGGATATTGGTATTGTGCTATTAGATACAACTTATAAGAAGCGGAATTATTTAGTATAACTAATGACACTATTTATAAAATGAAAAAAAGTATTATATATACAAAGACTGGTGACAAAGGTGCAACATCTTTGGTGGGTGGCACTCGTGTGCCAAAGTCACATATTCGCTTGGATGCCTATGGGACAGTAGATGAGTTGAACAGCTATATTGGCTGGTTGAACTGTGTGGTGACGGATCAAGAAAATAAAGACTTCTTATCTTATCTTCAGCACAAGATGTTTACAGTAGGCTCTTACTTGGCTACCGAAACAGAGAAAATTAATCCTAAACAAGCAAGTATAATTGATTCTGATGATATTGTTAAGATTGAGAGAGAGATCGACAGAATCGATTCAGAGTTGCCAAAGATAAAGCAATTCATATTGCCTGGTGGTAACGAACCATCTGCAAGGGCTCAAATATGTCGAGCAGTATCTCGTAGAGCAGAGCGAAATATTTATAGATTAGATAATGAATTTCCAATTGCTGAAGAGATACTTATCTTTGTGAATAGACTTTCTGACTATTTCTTTGTGTTAGCTCGACATGAAAGTAGTAAGTCTGGGAAAGAAATTTTCTGGGAACAAGGTAAGTTCTGATTTTTTTATATACTTTTGCGCTTTGAATTGTGAAACAACTAAAACTTTATTGAAATATGTATTGGACACTAGAATTAGCATCTAAATTGGAAGACGCACCATGGCCGGCAACAAAGGACGAGCTGATTGACTTCGCACAGCGTTCCGGTGCACCGCTTGAAGTAATCGAAAATCTCCAAGAGATTGAGGATGATAGTGAAATCTTTGAAACTATCGAAGATATATGGCCTGATTATCCAAGTAAAGAAGATTTCTTTTTTAATGAGGATGAGTATTAATCAAATTAGTTTTGTCTTAGGATAGAGATAATAAAAAAAGCCACACAAATTATGTGTGGCTTTTTTTAATTGTTGTGGTCTTATGCCCACTTATTGATTTTATCTGTGAAAACTGTCTTAGCTCCAGCACCTACAACTTTATCTACTACCTTGCCATCTTTAATATAAAGAACGGTAGGAATGTTGCGGATACCATATTTGGCAGTTGTGTCGTCGTTGCTATCAACGTCAACTTTTCCAACAACCACTTTGTCTGCATACTCTTCACCAATTTGATCAATGATTGGTCCAATCATTTTACAAGGACCACACCATTCAGCCCAAAAATCGATAATAATCAACTTGTCTGTTGCTAACACCTCTTCTAATGTTGCATCTGTAATTTCAAGTGCCATAATAAATGTTTTAATTAATTTTGAAGTTTATATTTAAATTGTTTGTCAAATTGTCAACAATATATTTATTTACACCAATCTTGTTTGGTCTCGAAAATAGCTCAATATTAGAGCTTTCATCATCACCGATGATTTTGAAATATAACAAAGAATCTCCAGGATTGTTTTTTATCATTGCTGATAATTCTGAAACTACTGTATCGTTGAGTTCACTAATAGGTACTCTAAGTGTTATCTTAGTGACCAACTTATCCTTCATCTCTGAAAGAAGATTGATAGTTGATACTCTCACTTCTAATTCTTCTTTTTTAAAACGTTTGGGCAATACTTGCGCCCTAATGTATATCGAGAATCCAACACGAGCAAATCTACCGAAATTAACACTGTCTTCTCCGAAAAATGCAAGTTCTGTATTGCCTGTATAATCCTCAATAGTAACTATAGTAAATGGACTTCCATGTTTGGTTTGTCCCTCTCTCACCACTGTAACTAATCCTCCAAATGTAATATCTTTACCTTCTAACATTGGTAGATCCTGTAGCTTGGAGCAGGAGGTAGAGCACACATGATTTAGTATGAACTCATAGTCATCAAGTGGATGAGCAGATAAGTAAATGCCAATCAATTCACGCTCCTTGTTTAGCTTTGCCAATTCAGAGAATGGTTGAATTAACGGTATCTCTGGACGAGCTATCATAAAAGAAGTGTCATTTCCAAATAGAGAATTCATTGATTGGTATTGGTCTTGTTGAAACTTACTACCATATCTGATAAGTGTCTCTACAAATTCCTCGCCATTGCTTCCCTTTGATAAGAAGTGCTCCCGTCTAATACCAGGTAGTGTATCAAATGCACCTGCAAGAGCTAATGATTCAATATTCTTTTTGTTGCATGAAGTAAGGCTTACTCGTTCTACAAAGTCAAAAATATCCTTGTAAGCTCCATTAGTTGTTCGTTCGCTTATTATACTTTCTACAGCACCAGAGCCAACGCTTTTGATTGCTGCAAGCCCAAAGCGAATATGCCCTTGTTTGTTTACAGAAAACTTCCTGATAGACTCGTTGACGTCTGGTGTAAGTACATTTATGCCCATTGACTTACATTCATCCATAAACTTGGTAATCTCTGTCATATTGCTGAGATTATTTGACAAAACGGCAGCCATATATTCTGATGGATAGTTGGCTTTTAGCCATGCCGTCTGGTATGCAACCCAAGAGTAGCATGTAGAGTGTGACTTATTAAATGCATATTCAGCGAATTTCTCCCAGTCACCCCATATTTTCTCTAATGTTTTCTGTTCATATCCGTTAGCTCTACCTCCATTTAAGAACTTCTCTTTAAGAACAAGCATTTGATTGATAAGCTTCTTACCCATAGCTTTTCTTAGTGCATCCGACTCACCACGAGTGAAGTTTGCAAGCAGACGCGACAGGAGCATGACTTGTTCCTGATATACGGTAATACCGTACGTCTCACTAAGATACTTTTCCATTATCGGCAAGTCGTATTCTATGTTTTTCAGCCCATGTTTTCTATTAATGAATTCAGGAATATAATCCATTGGACCTGGTCGGTATAAAGCGTTCATTGCAATAAGGTCCTCGAACTTTGTGGGCTTTAGCTCTTTAAGATATTTCTGCATACCAGCAGATTCAAATTGGAAGGTGCCCGTTGTTTGACCATTACTATATAGCTCATAAGTCTTCTTATCATCTAAGGGTATATCTCTAATATTGATATCAATGTCGTGAGTATGCTTTATGTTCTTTACGGCATCCTTGATAATTGTTAGAGTTTTTAGACCCAGAAAGTCCATCTTGATAAGTCCAGTCTCTTCGATAACGGAGCCCTCAAATTGTGTCACCAATAGTTTCTCTTTGGTTTCCTTATCTTCGGCTGTACTGATTGGAACAATATCAGAGATATCTGACTGCCCAATTATCACCCCACATGCATGAACCCCCGTATTGCGGATATTTCCTTCCAGCATTTTTGCATACTTAAGAGTGTCTCTAAGAAGAGAATCTTCTCCATGTGCAGCCTGATTCAACTCTGGAACATATTGTATCGCATTGCTTAGATTTACTTTCTTTACATTAGGAATACGGTCTGGTATTAGTTTCGATAATCTGTCAGCTTCTGAAAGTGGAACTTTGTGTACTCGCGCTACATCACGAATGGCAGACTTTGTAGCCATTGTTCCATAAGTAATAATACGTGCTACCTTTTCGTAGCCATATTTTTCTGTAACCCAATGAAGAACTTTGTCTCTTCCTTCATCATCAAAATCTATATCAATATCGGGCATAGATATACGATCTGGATTCAAAAACCTCTCAAATAGTAGGTCATACTTCATAGGATCAATATCGGTAATGCCTAAACAGTAAGCTACGGCTGACCCAGCTGCAGAGCCACGACCAGGACCCACCGCCACTCCCATATCTCGTGCAGCCTTTATGAAATCTTGAACGATAAGAAAATAACCAGGAAAACCCATGTTAATGATTGTATCTATCTCGAAATCTAATCGTTCTTTTGCCTCTTGAGGGATAGGATTGCCATATCTTTCATATGCTCCATTATATGTTAGATGTGTGAGATAGTCTCCTTCTAACATAATTCTTGCTACTTTATCGTAGCCTCCCATACGTTTAAATGCCTTCTCACCAAACCTCTCTATCAAGTCTGGTTCAGAATACTTCTCTTTGTATTGCTCTTCGGTACCAAAATTTGGGTCAATGGGGAAGAAGGGCATAAGTGCAGGATTGTCGATAGAGTAGTTTTCCACTTTATTTACTACTTCGATAGTGTTTGATACTGCCTCAGGAATATCTGCAAATATCTGATTCATCTCGGCGGTAGTTTTTATCCATTCCTGCTTTGTGTATCGCATGCGGTTAGGATCATCAAAATCCTTCCCCATGCTCAGGCAGATAAGTCTGTCGTGTGCATCGGCATCTTCTTCGTTTACGAAGTGCGAATCGTTGGTTGCTATTACTTTTACATCAAACTTCTTAGCAATTCTTATAAGTTCAATGTTTACTCTCTCTTGTTTAGGATAAGTTGAGTGGTCGGCATCTGGACGATTTGCCTTATGTCTTTGGATTTCTATATAATAATCTTCTCCAAATACTTTTTTAAACCACTGTACGGATTCTTCCGCTCCCTCAATATCACCGTCATCAATTTTTCTGGATATCTCACCACCCAAGCATGCAGAGGATATAATTAATCCTTCCTTGTGCTGCTCTAATAATTCTTTATCAATTCTTGGTCTGTAGTAATGACCTTCTGTCCAGCTTTTGGAGACCATTTTGATAAGGTTTTTGTAGCCTATTAGGTTTTTGGCAAGAACCACAAGGTGCCAACCGCTTGCATCTACTTTATCATTCATCTGAAATCGATCTCGGCGTGCACAATAGCACTCGCACCCGATGATTGGCTTGAAGTTAAGCTTCTTGTGCAGAGAGTCTATTTCTTGTTTTAATTTTTGATTGTTAGGATTCTTATCGAGATCAGCATTCAGCTTCTCTAATTCCTTTTTAATATTAGATTTAGACCTATTGCTATAGTTAATAAAGTCTTTTATCCCATACATTACACCATGATCTGTGAGTGCAATGCCTGGCATGCCATCATTCATGGCTTTATCCACAATTCCTTGAATACTTGCCTGTCCATCGAGAGTGGAATATTGAGAGTGGACGTGTAAGTGTGCAAATGGTTGCATAAGTAATGAATATATATATATAGTGTTGTTGTATTATTGAGCAACAAATTTACTCAAAAACTATCTAATAAGTAGTAGAAATTGATATTAGATATATTCTGATGTTTTTATTGATATCATATTGTAAAGCAATGCTATGGTAATAAGGTATATGTATAAAAGAAAACAAGCCAGAGTTTCAATCACTGGCTTGTTCATATTATTTAGTATGTCAGTATATAAATACTATTTTGCAACTCTTTCTAACCATTTAACCATGCTAAGCATTACAAGCATCGAAATGAGACAAACAACAACAAATACTGTCCATGTGATAGAGATAGATATTTTTTCATACATCATTGCTCCAAGGAAAAGTGAGAAGTTGCCAACCGCTGTTGCAGTAAGCCAGCCACCTTGCATTAGCCCCTGCATATGAGGAGGTGCCACCTTCGATACGAATGATAATCCTAATGGAGAAATAAATAATTCAGCTACTGTAAGTGTGAAATATGTAGCAAACAATAACCATGGTGTTACTTTCATTGCATCAGGTAGTCCACCTTGAGCCTTTACATCTGATAATAGAGGTAAGCTCATTGACCCAATAGCCATTATCACGAATGCGAATGCAGCTATACCCATACCTATTGCTATCTTTTTGGGTGTGGAAGGCTCTTTGCCCTTTTTTGCTAATCGACCGAAAAGAATAATAATCAGAGGAGTAAGGAATACAACTAATAGAGGGTTGATTGATTGGAATACTTCCGCAGAACCAAATGCTCCACCTAATAATGTATAGTCTTTAGCAAAGAAAGTTAGTGTTAATCCATTTTGATGAAACGAGAACCAGAAGAAAATAACAACACCAAATACTGCCAATAAAGCGTAGATACGTTGCTTAATCTCTTTAGCATTCTCTCTTATTTCTTCTTTAGAGATAGTAGCCTGAGACGCTTGCTGCTTGGTTTTTGGATTTGGGAAGCTGTGTTTTGTTAATAAGAATATTACAAATGAGATAGCCATAGCAGCTACAGCAGTTAGAAAAGCGTAATGGAAACCAGTATTAAAAGCATTCAAATAGCTTGATGCAAATTCAGAGAGATCGGCAATAGAAGCATTGTTAGATACACTTAACGCAAGCTCTGTAAAGCGTCCATCAATTACGTCTTGAGACATTTTGCCATCTAAATATTGGTGACATAGTCCAGGCAGATCGGCACTATATATATAGCCTTGCATCTTCACAAATGTATTGCGTACCCAAGATGCTAAGAATGGAGCAAACATTGCACCAATATTAATAAACATATAGAAAATTTGGAATCCAGAGTCACGCTTGTCACGATATTTATCATTATCGTACATCTGTCCCACTAATGCTTGTAGGTTACCTTTAAATAGTCCATTTCCAAAGGCAATAACTAATAATGCACCTAATGCAATATATTTTGTAGTAATTAATGCTGGCATTGCCAAAAGCACATAACCGATAGACATAATTATTAGACCCGCCATAATTGTGCCTTTATAGTTACGGAGTCTGTCAGCTATTATCCCGCCCACTAAAGCCAAGATATAGATAGCTCCGTAAAAAATTGAGTAGAGCGTTCCTGCTTCAGTTTCGGAAATATTAAACTTTGACATTAAGAACAGGGTCAGAATCGCCATCATGGTATAGAAGCCAAATCTCTCGCCCATATTCGCGAGTGCGGCAGAAACCAGACCTTTGGGATGATTTTTAAGCATAAAGTAATAGTTTTTTGATGTTTAGATATTTTTGAATGTGCAAATATACATAAATTAATGATATATCGGTATATACTATAATAATGTCACTCACTGAACTTTGGCGAGTAGTATAACTTTGATGATTTACAGCAATAGACATTGACGAAACATTATGCCTTATTATTGGTAAAGTTCGGGGTATTCTAAGCCGATTTGGCGAATGTTGTGATAGTAGGTGCTGGGTTGGGTATATTACATATTTTCGGCTCTGGTTTCGGCTCTGGTTTCGGCTCTGGTTTCGGCTTCGCTCAACCACCGCAACCACCGCAACCACCGCAACCCGGTGACTGAGCGAAGCCGAAGTCAACCATCGTCGTCAGGTGACTGAGCGAAGTCGAAGTCAACTATTTCACCAACAAACATACAGTAATAAAGCTTGTTCTGAGATGTTTTCAACTGAAAATATAATTGCACTCATTGTGATAGGGATTTTTTGGACTCAAATTGTTTTTTTACAATAGTACTCAATAATGTTTTTGGACTCAATAAAACTTTACAATAGTAGGAAAATGTTGTTTTTGCATCAAAAAAGATTTGTTTTTAGTCCTCAATAATGTTTTTGGAGTGAAATAAAGTGTTTGTAAAGTCGTCCAAGATGTTTTTGTCATGAAAAAAACATTTTATTTAGTCGTCAAAAATGTTTTTGGACTCAAATAAACTTTACAATACATGAAAAAAGTGGTTTTGATACCCATTTCAGACTGTTATTTAACATAAAAAGGTCTTAGTGTTGATAAATGTAAATAGGTTTGATGCCAAAAACATCTTAGAGTACCCAAAAACATATGACTTTTACTACTCAATAATGTTTTTTGCTACTAATAAAATGTTTTTTTTGTACTAAATAATCTTTCTATCCAAAAAAACATAATACAATAGTTGAAAAAAGCGGTTTTCAGTGTTAAACGTTCACATCTCTTAACGCAAACAAATGTTAACCACGTTTTTGGTGCTTTGCGTTACTAATAAAATTGTAAGATTGCGGTGTTGGAGAAAAATCACAAACATTTCAAAGCACTATTACTCTATGGTACTAAATCAGTGGAGTAGATACAAAAACATTAACGAACTATTGATCTAACGGGAAAGCTAAAATTTGACTACCCTCTCGATTCGTTATAGAGCCTATATGATAAAATGGTATTTGAGACGAAAAAAATATACTTTTCGTTGTTTTGTATTATTTTTGTTGTACATTTGCACACGTTATTTGAGAAAAACGAATAAAATGAAACTAAACAATTTTGCATATTCATTCTTTTTTTACTTTTACTTTAAAGAGTAGAACAGGATTTTATATGCAAAAAGTTAAATAATAAAATATTTCAAAAGTGTAAAAATCCTGTCAAAACAATGACAGGATTTTTTTTTATTAATAATATTCAAAGAGATGAAAAGAGTTGCTATACAAGGCGGTCACGGAGCTTATCACGATATTGCCGCACACAGTTATTTTCAGGAGGAGCTTGAGATAGTCCCATGTCTCACATTTAAAGATATATTCTTGGAGGCTGACAAAGATGACAAACTGTTAGGCGTTATGGCTATTGAAAATACCATAGTCGGTGGATTGCTTCAGAATCACGATTTGTTGAAGCTAAATAACATGAAAGTCGTAGGCGAACAGAAGCTCAGAATATCTCATACTTTATCTGCACTTCCGGGGCAAAAGCTTAGTGATATACGAGAGGTTATCTCCCATCCGATGGCTTTAATGCAATGTGCTGACTTTTTGGATACATTGCCTAATGTAAAGGTTGTAGAGCATGAAGACACCGCTCTTGCTGCAAAAGATATTTTTGAGCAAAATCTTATGGGGGTTGCTGCTGTATGTAGTAAAAGAGCAGCTGAGATCTATAATTTAGAAATACTTGCAGAGGGTATCGAGACTAATAAGCGCAACTTTACTCGATTTCTAATATTGGCTCATGATGATATGGTATCTAAAGCGAGGAAATCTGCTATTATTGATAAGGCTTCTTTAGTATTTGTTTTGCCTCACAAAGAGGGTAGCCTTTCGCAAGTGTTATCAATACTATCATACTATGATATTAATCTTACACGTATTCAATCGTTGCCCATAGTAGGGAGAGCCTGGGAATATCAGTTTTATATTGATTTGTCTTTTTCAGATTTTGAACGATACACACAAGCGGTGAAAGCTATTATACCGTTGGTTAGTGATTTGAAAGTATTAGGGGAATATGAATCTGATAAACAATTTAATAAATAGGGTTATGAGCAATATTAAATTAATTGAACCTGCAGAAAGGATTAAAAATGTTTCTGAATACTATTTCTCGGTTAAACTTGCAGAAGTGGCAAAGATGAATGCTGAAGGTTTGGATGTAATTAGCCTTGGAGTGGGTGCTCCTGACAGAATGCCATCCGAAGAGACGATAAGTGCATTAGTTGAGTCTGCTCAGCAACGTGATGTTCATGCATATCAGCCCTACACTGGGATACCCGAGTTGCGAAATGCTTATGCTAATTGGTACAAAAGGTTTTATAATGTTGACTTAACAAGGGATGAGGTTCTGCCTCTTATTGGCTCAAAGGAGGGTATATTGCATATCTCAATGACTTTTTTAAATCAAGGCGATTCGGTATTAATTCCTAATCCAGGATATCCTACTTATTCATCTGTATCAAGTCTGCTTGGTGCTAATATCATTTCTTATGATTTGATTGAAGATAATGGTTGGCAACCTGATTTTGTTAGTCTTGATAAAATGGACTTGACCAATGTTAAGCTTATGTGGGTCAATTATCCTAATATGCCAACTGGTGGAAATGCCTCTATTGAGTTGTTTGAAAGATTAGTCGCTTTTGGCAAGAAACACAATATTATTATTTGTCATGACAATCCTTATAGCTTCATTTTAAATGATGTTCCACTTAGCATCCTTTCTGTTCAGGGAGCCAAAGATATTTGCATTGAGCTAAATTCATTGAGTAAATCACATAATATGTCGGGATGGCGTATGGGTATGTTGGGCTCCAATGCTCAGTTTGTAAAATGGATATTGAAAGCAAAGAGCAATATTGATAGCGGGCAGTTTAAGCCTATGCAATTGGCAACTATAGCGGCTTTAAATAATAGTGAAGATTGGCACAGGAATATGAATAATATATATGCTGAGCGTCGTGTATGGGCAGAAAGAATTATGGATTTGTTAGGATGTAAATATGATAGCAAGCAGGTTGGTCTCTTCGTTTGGGGCAAACTACCAGATACTGCACCCGAAAGCAAGGAGTTCATAGATTCAATATTATATAATGCACGAGTTTTCATAACGCCAGGATCAATATTTGGGAGCAATGGTGATAGGTTTGTGAGAATATCATTAGGCTCGGCAGTCGAAAAAATAGAAGAGGCATACAATAGAATAAATGAGTATTTAATAAATCAGCGATAATAGAAATATAAAACTAAAACAACATAATTATGGAATTTGAATCAATTTTATTACCAGGAATAGATGACAAACGCCCACTTTTGATATCGGGTCCATGTAGTGCTGAAACCGAAGAACAAGTGATGGAGACCGCTCATCAACTTGCAAAGCAAGGAGTAAAGATATTTAGAGCGGGAGTATGGAAGCCTCGCACAAAGCCAGGTGGCTTTGAAGGAGCAGGCACACCTGCGTTGCAGTGGTTGCAAAGAGTGCGCAAAGAGACTGGTATGTATGTCGCTACCGAAGTTGCTACCGAAAAGCATGCTTACGAAGCTCTCAAGTTTGGTGTAGATATGCTGTGGATTGGTGCTCGCACGGCTGCTAATCCTTTTGCAGTTCAAGAAATTGCAGATACTTTGGTTGGAGTTGATATTCCTGTTTTGATTAAAAACCCTGTTAATCCTGATTTGGAGCTTTGGATCGGTGCTATTGAACGACTTTATAATGCTGGGATAAAAAAGATTGGCGTTATTCATCGTGGATTTAGCACTAATGACAAAACTGTTTACAGAAATCTTCCTCAATGGCATATACCAATTGAGTTGAAACGTAGATATCCTAATTTGCCTATTATTTGCGACCCAAGCCATATTGGTGGCAGGCGTGATATGATAGAAACATTGAGCCAGAGAGCTATGGACTTAAACTTCTTTGGGCTAATCATTGAGACGCATTGCAACCCTGATCAGGCATGGAGTGATAAAGATCAACAGATTACACCTGATGCTCTTGGTGAGATGATGAAAAGGATTGTGATTCGTGATGAGGTGCAAACAACTGAGGATTTGTCAGATTTGCGTAAACAAATTGATGATCTCGACAATGAGTTGCTACAATTATTATCAAAGAGGATGCGTGTATCAAGAGAAATAGGGCAATATAAGCTTGAACATGATATGCCAATTCTTCAAACAGGACGTTATAGCCATATTTTAAAAGATCGTGTTGAGCAAGCCGAGTCAATGGATATGTCTGGCGAGTTTGCGCTTAAAGTTCTTGAGGCGATACATACAGAGTCTGTACGCCAACAATTTGAGGTGATGGAAAAATCTAAGAAGTAAATGACTAACAACACGAAAATGAAAATTCTTATTTTAGGTGCTGGCAAGATGGGTTCCTTTTTTGCAGATGTGCTGAGCTTTGAGCATGAGGTGGCAGTTTTAGATACCGACCCTCAGAAACTTAGGTTTATTTATAATACACTGAGGATGACAGATCCTGCAGAGGTAGAGGCGTTCGAGCCCGAATTGGTCATCAATGCAGTTACACTAAAATATACTGTAGAGGCATTTCATAAAGTATTGCCATATCTTCCTCTGACATGTATATTGAGTGACATTGCTTCTGTGAAGACAGGGTTGGAAGAGTTTTATAAAGAGCGAACGAGACCATATGTTTCTACACATCCCATGTTTGGTCCCACCTTTGCAAGCCTAAATGATTTAAGCTCTCAGAGTGCTATTATAATCTCAGAATCTTCTCATTTAGGAAAAGTCTTCTTCAGAGATTTATATCAGAGTCTTAAGCTCAACGTATTTGAGTATTCTTTTCGTGAACATGATGAAACTATTGCCTATTCGTTGTCTATTCCTTTTGCATCCACATTAGTGTTTGCATCTGTAATGAAGCATCAAGATGCTCCAGGTACAACTTTCAAGCGTCACATGAGCATTGCGCAAGGCTTGTTATCGGAAGATGATTTTTTATTATCTGAAATTCTATTTAATCCTTATACACCTAATCAACTAATTAATATAAGGGAGAAGCTTAAGGAGTTATTATCTATAATAGAAAAAAAAGATAGTGATGCTATGAAGTCTTTTTTGACAAAAGTTAGACAGAATATTAAATGAATTTTTTAAATGATGGTTAGTTTGAATAGCCATTGTTTCTCAATGATACAAAATGAATAAGGGGGGAGGTGTGCTTTTGCAACTTCTCCTTTCTCTATTTATTTAAATTATAAATGATTGAACTACACTTAGTGATTATTGGTAACTATTAAGCGAACATCTAACAGAGCATAGTACCGAGAATGCTTGGAGGACATAATGTTATTAGCCGTATGATTTATCCTGCATATGTGTCATCAGGTAAACTATTCGCTGAGTTGTTACAATTATTCTATTTTGATTGAATCAATAGGATAAGTTATTATTTTTTTACTACATTTGCACAATCAATAACCTTATATGGAGTAATTGTTAATTTTTATCACATAAATTTTTCAAAAACATGAATAAAAAGAGAGTTTATACCTTTGGAAATGGTGCTGCAGAAGGTCGCGCAGATATGAAAAATCTGTTAGGAGGTAAGGGTGCCAACTTAGCTGAGATGAACCTTATTGGAGTTCCAGTTCCTCCAGGGTTTACTATTACAACAGAAGTGTGCACAGAATACAATCAACTTGGCAAAGACTACGTAGTTGAAAAAATAAAGCCAGAAGTAGAAAAAGCTATTGAAAATATAGAAAAACTTATGGGAGCTAAATTTGGAGATCGTGAAAATCCATGTTTAGTTTCTGTTCGTTCGGGCTCAAGAGTTTCGATGCCTGGCATGATGGACACAGTTCTTAACCTTGGATTAAATGATTCTGCTGTTGAAGGGATAGCAAAAAAGTCGGGTAACGAGCGTTTCGCTTGGGATTCATATCGTAGATTTGTTCAAATGTATGGTGATGTTGTTCTTGGTATGAAACCCGAGAGCAAAGATGATATCGATCCATTTGAAGAAATAATGGATGAAATGAAAGCTGATAGAGGCGTTGAGTTAGATAATGATTTGACAGTTGATGACCTTAAAGAGCTTGTGAAAAGATTTAAATCTGCTGTTAAAACACAAACTGGTAAAGATTTTCCAGAGAGTGCATGGGAGCAACTATGGGGTGCTGTGATGGCAGTATTTGATAGTTGGACAAATCCACGTGCTACCTTTTATCGTAAGATGAATAACTTCTCAGATACTTGGGGCACGGCGGTAAACGTTCAGGCAATGGTATATGGCAATATGGGCAAAACTTCTGGTACAGGAGTTGCTTTTACTCGTGATTCAGCTACTGGAGAGGATATCTTCAATGGCGAATACTTAATAGATGCACAAGGAGAGGACGTTGTAGCAGGTGTGCGCACTCCACAAGAAATTACTCTTGAGGGATCTCGCCGTTGGGCAAAACTACAAGGAGTATCAGAAGAGGAGCGAGCTGCTAAATATCCTTCATTAGAAGAAGTAATGCCAGAGAGTGCAGCCGAACTGATTGAATATCAACAAAAGCTTGAAGATCATTATAAAGATATGCAGGATCTTGAATTTACAATTCAAGACAACAAATTGTGGATATTGCAAACTCGTAGCGGTAAGCGTACTGCAGCTGCAATGGTGAAGATTGCAATAGATATGATGAACCAAGGTTATATTGATGAGAAAACAGTGTTGCAACGTTGTGATGCTGAGAAGTTGGATGAATTACTTCATCCAGTGTTTGACAAAAAAGCATTAGCTGATACAAAAGCCATTACTAATGGTCTTCCTGCTTCGCCAGGAGCTGCAACAGGGCAAATTGTATTTCATGCTGACGATGCTGAAGAGTGGGCGGCTCAAGGTAAAAAAGTAATCCTATGTAGAATTGAAACATCGCCCGAAGACTTGCGAGGGATGGCAGTTGCTCAGGGAATATTCACAACAAGAGGTGGTATGACTTCACACGCTGCTGTAGTTGCTCGTGGCATGGGTAAGTGCTGTGTGTCTGCTGCAAATGGGACTTCTATCAATTATAAAGAGAGAACAATGACTGTCAAAGGTCAAGTTTTTAATGAGGGTGATTGGATATCTCTTAATGGCTCGACAGGCAATGTGTATGAAGGCAATATCCCAACTGAGGATGCAGAATTAGGACAAGATTTCCTTGATGTAATGAAAATTGCAGATAAATATACAAGGATGAATGTCAGAACCAATGCCGATTCTCCGCATGATGCTATGGTTGCTCGTGAATATGGAGCTACTGGTATTGGATTGTGTCGTACAGAGCATATGTTCTTCGAAGGTGACAAAATTACTTCAATGCGTGAGATGATCTTAGCTAAAGATGAAGTTGGACGCCGCATTGCTTTAGACAAATTATTACCATTACAAAAGGAAGATTTCAAAGGAATCTTCAGAGCAATGGATGGATATCCTGTGACTGTTCGTTTGCTTGACCCCCCATTGCATGAGTTTGTTCCTCATGATGAAAAAGGGCAACAAGAGATGGCTAAAGTTATGGGTGTATCTTATGAAGAAATACACGAGCGAGTGGAAGGCTTGTTAGAGGCAAATCCTATGCTTGGACTTCGTGGTTGTCGTTTGGGCAATCTATATCCAGAGATTACTGAAATGCAGACGAGAGCAATTATTGAAGCTGCTTTAGATCTCAAAAAAGAAGGAGTAAATGCAATTCCAGAAATAATGGTACCGCTTACTGGTATTCTTTATGAGTTTAGAGCCCAAAAGGATGTGATTGTGAAAACAGCTAATGAAGTGTTTGCACAGTATGGTGAGTCCATTGACTATAAAATTGGAACCATGATTGAGATACCACGTGCAGCACTTACGGCTCACAAGATTGCTGCTGAGGCAGATTTCTTCTCATTTGGAACTAATGACCTTACTCAGATGACATTTGGATATAGCCGAGATGATGTTGCCAAGTTCTTACCATTATATATTGATAAGGGTATCCTTAAGCAAGATCCATTTGCTGTTCTTGATCAAAATGGAGTTGGGCAATTAGTTACTATGGCGGTTCAACATGGTCGTCAAGTAAAGCCAGAGCTTAAGTGTGGTATTTGTGGTGAACATGGTGGTGAACCTTCTTCTGTGAAGTTCTGCCATCACGTTGGGCTTAATTATGTATCTTGTTCTCCATTCCGTGTTCCTATTGCAAGGCTTGCAGCGGCTCAGGCGGCTATAGAGTAATGTATATATAGGCATTTAAGTATATTGAGTAATAAAAAAAGAGTTGTAAATACTATTTGCAACTCTTTTTTTATTACTCAATACTGATCTCAGTACTATCGCATATATTGAATTTTCAATACTCTCTTAAAAAGATTGGATATAGCACTGTAAAAGCTTATGAAAATAAATGTAGCAGTTGTGTAGAACACATGCATCTCAGGTCTTCCGTGAATAACATCAAATATCAATGCTTTTGTATCTTTAGTAGCCTCTTGGAAGGTGAAGATATGGAAGGCTAAATATTCAAAGGATAGAAGGAGGGTAATGTATATTAGCCATGTAGAAACTATAGCAAAGCCAGAGCCTTTCTTCTTCTTGATTAGATGGAAGATAGTCAAAATGATTGCTCCTGAAACCGACCAGCAAGTAAACGCCCACCAATTGATAGCGGGTGAATTAAAAAAGGAAATATTATAGCTGTAGCCATAAGTACCGACCCATATAAATGAGATAGTGATTGCTGACATGAATATGGCTAACCAAATGCTATATTTTCTGCTTTTATTCCAACTGAAAAAGGAGTACATAAGAAATCCGCCCAGCATTCCAATTGATAAATCATTGATGTTGCTAATGCTTTTCGTAATCCAATACATTTCAGGGATAGTATTTGGGTATATCGTTTGTGCTATCTGTGCAACAACCAAAAGAGATAGCAGTGTATTCCATCGTTTTTTAATACCTAATGCTGAAATGATAATAAATAGTATGGCTCCACTCCAAAGGTTTACTAAAGACCAGAGGTCAAAGTATATCCATTTAAAGTCGAAGATGACATAGTTGAGCCAGTCAATCTTACTCTGAATTGTTTGTATTAAAATGTTATCCATCAAATGATATTTTCAATTTTTATTCTGTAAAGATAGTTTGTTGGCATGAATCATAGATAAAAAAGGTGATATTTTTTCATTTTTCTAATGATTCGACATATTTAAAACCAAATATACTTTCAAAAGCGATCTTCATTTTGTGCGACACTTCATTAAGATTTATCTCTCTACCTAATTCAATGTTCATTGAAGTTACGGGCTTATCAGTGAATCCACACGGATTAATATATGAGAAGTATGACAAATCTGTATTTACATTGAGTGCCAAACCATGCATCGTCACGAATCTACTCGCTTTCACTCCAATGGCACATATCTTTCTTGCCTTCGATGGTTTGTCTGTATCAATCCAAACCCCCATTGCCTTCTCGTCTTTCTCGCCCTTTATTCCATAACTATCTAATACAGATATTACTACATCTTCAAGCATAGAAATGTATCGTTTGATGCCTATCCCAAATTCTTCTAAATCAATTATTGGATATGCCACTAACTGACCAGGTCCGTGATATGTAATATCCCCACCTCTATCGATAGGATAATAGTCAATGTTTTTACTTTTGCACACATGTTCTGCGATTAGTAAATTCTGGCTATTGCCACTTTTACCAAGTGTATAAACATGATTGTGCTCACAAAATATAAGATATTGACTTTTGCTATCATTTCTATTCAACTTTGAATCTATTAAGGATTGAAATATCATTTCTTGGTAGTCCCATGTCTCTTTGTAGGGGGTGATTCCTAAGTCTTGAAAGATAATATTATTGTTCATTTCGCAGTTTCAATATTTATAATACATGCTTTTCGGCATGATATGAGGATCTAACGAGCGGTCCACTCTCAACAAATCTAAAACCTTTCTCGAGTCCAATTTCTTTATATTTTGCAAATTGCTCGGGTGTTACAAATTCATGAACGGGTTCATGTTCTCGTGTAGGTTGTAGGTATTGCCCTAAAGTCAGTATTTTGCAGCCAACAGATAGTAGGTCATCCATAGTTTCCAATACTTCGCTCTCAGTCTCTCCCAATCCTACCATTATGCCTGATTTGGCTCTTGTCTTGCCACTTTTTGCTACAATTTCAATGGTTTTAAGGCTGACATCATATTTGGCTTTACTTCTTATGTGTGGGGTCAACCTTCTCACTGTTTCCATATTATGAGATATTATCTCGGGTGCAGCCTCTATCACTCTATTTATTAACTCCTCCTTGCCATTAAAGTCGGGGATAAGTGTCTCAATAGTAGTATTTGGATTCATTTCCTGAATTTTCTTTATTGTGAAAGCCCAGAAGCCAGCACCTCCATCTTTCAGGTCGTCTCTATCAACACTTGTGATGACACAGTGTCTAAGTTTCATCTTGTTTATAGTGTCAGCAAGTCTATCTGGTTCATCCCAATCTAATGTATGTGGGCGACCGTATATTGTGGCACAAAATTTACATTTTCGTGTACATATATCTCCCATAATCATAAATGTGGCGGTGCCTCTACCCCAACACTCGGCAAGATTGGGACATTTGCCATCAACGCATATAGTGTGTAGGCTCTTTTTTTCTATTAAGTCTTTGATGTCAAGATATTTCTTTCCCTGTGGAAGCGAAATCTTGAGCCAATCTGGTTTTCTTTGCATTTGTGTGATTTTTGTTGAATGTTATATACATGACAAAAATAGGACAATATTTTTATAATTTGATGCTTCACATCTAAGAAAACAATTAATACTCAATATCTGAAACCCCATATCGTATTTTAGCAAAACAAAAGTTATCCATATGGTTTGCACGAATCGTCTTAAACTCTTTCATTTCTCTAAACAAATGGTTATTATCTCGAATACTATTTTGTTTTGATAGGTGTAAACGAATTTTAAATCTTTACTATTCTGTTTGTTGGAGCAAAACCTATATCTTTGCTTTTAATTTTTTCAATACTTACAATTTGGAATTTCAACTTCTACATAACGATCCAAAGTCAAATGCCAGAGCTGGATTAATCACAACCGATCATGGGCAAATAGAGACTCCTATTTTTATGCCTGTTGGCACTGTTGGAAGTGTCAAGGCAGTACATATGACTGAACTTGAGAATGATATCAAGGCTCAGATAATACTTGGAAATACTTATCATCTTTATTTGAGACCTGGTCTCGACACAATTAAAGCTGCTGGGGGTTTGCACAAGTTTAATAGTTGGAACAAGCCTATTCTTACAGACAGTGGTGGGTTTCAGGTGTTCTCACTTTCGGATAATCGAAAGCTGACAGAAGAGGGTGCAGAATTTCGTTCGCATATAGATGGGTCAAAACATTTGTTTACTCCCGAGCGTGTCATTGATATTCAACGCATAATTGGTGCAGATATTATAATGGCTTTTGATGAATGCCCACCAGGTGATTGTGAATATGAATATGCCAAGAAGTCTTTAGATCTGACAGAGAGATGGCTTAATAGATGTATTGGCAGAATCAATGAAACTGAGCCATTGTATGGATATAGACAGACTTTGTTTCCCATAGTTCAGGGTGCAGCTTATCCTGACTTGAGACGTAGGGCAGCATTAAATGTTGCCGAAAAAGAAGCTGATGGAAATGCTATAGGTGGTTTGGCGGTGGGTGAGCCAACAGAAGTCATGTATGAAATGATAGAGGTTGTAAACGAGATATTGCCTAAAGACAAACCACGCTATTTGATGGGGGTGGGTACTCCAGCCAATTTGCTTGAAGCTATCGAACGTGGTGTAGATATGTTCGATTGCATTATGCCAACACGTAATGGTCGTAATGGACAGATTTTTACCAAAAATGGAATATTAAATATGCGCAATGAGCGTTGGAAGAATGATTTTTCACCAATAGAAGAAGATGGGGCATCGTTTGTAGATACCCTATACAGCAAAGCATATCTTCGACATCTCATCAATGTAAATGAAATACTCGGTTTGCAGATAGCATCAATACATAATCTTGCCTTTTATCTATGGTTGGTGAAAGAGGCACGAAAACATATTATTGCGGGTGATTTTACTACTTGGAAAGCAACAATGGTGGAGCAAACAATGAGAAGATTATAATATTTTAATAAGTATAAGAGATGAAGCATAAAAAGGGTTTGACGCGAATCGACTGGTATATCATAAAAAAATTCCTTGGAACTTTTGTTTTTATGATTGCTCTTATTCTATCAATATCAGTGGTGTTTGATATCAATGAGAAAATTGATAAGTTTATTAGCAACAATGCACCACTCAAAGCCATTGTATTTGATTATTATATCAATTTTATCCCTTATTATGGCAATCTGTTTAGCCCACTATTTATTTTCATTGCAGTAATTTTCTTTACATCCAAGTTGGCTTCAAATTCTGAAGTAATTGCTATTTTGTCAAACGGTATTAGTTTTAGGCGTCTTCTTAGACCATACATGATATCGGCGGGTATAATTGCTTTGTTTTCTTTCGTTATGAGTGGCTACATTATACCTCCTGCTAATAAAACACGAATAGATTTTGAAGAAACATATGTAAATCCGAGTAGAAAAAAGACCAGCGAACACGATATTCAGTTTAAAGTGTCTAAAGATATCAATGTATATTATGGCAACTTTGATATGACCAACAATACTGGTTATAATTTTTCGATTGATCAGTTTGATAGTCTTAATTTGGTTTCTCGTCTTACTGCTCGCTCAATAGTTTATGATTCACTATATAAATGGACTATTAAAGATTATCAAATACGTGATTTTGATGGACTTAGAGAATCAATATCTACAGGAGAGTCATTAGATACAATAATTCAGATTACGCCAAATGATTTTATCGTAGCAAAGTATGACCAGCAGATGATGACAAATCCTCAGCTCTTAAACCATGTTAAGAGTCAAAAACAGCGAGGTCTTGGCAACATACAGGCTTTTCAGATTGAATATCACTCGCGGTTTGCGTCGGTATTTTCTGCATTTATCCTTACAGTAATTGGCGCATCACTTTCAGCACGTAAGGTTAAGGGTGGAATGGGACTCAACATCGGTATTGGCTTGGTACTAAGCATGGGTTATATTCTCTTTATGACAGTTAGTTCATCATTTGCAGTTAATGGCACCATGAGTCCCTTAGTTGCTGCGTGGGTTCCCAATATTGTGTTTATTTTTATTGCATTTTATATTTACAAGAAGGCTCCTAATTGATTTTTAATTAGAGTCGGCAAGAGCTTCCTTAGTATTGTGTTTTTTATTTAAAGATTTAGATTATGAAGCGAAACATATTGCTAATTGTCTTATTTGCATTATCTATTGGTATTGTAGCTCAAACAAATTTTCCTACAATAGTCATTGAAACAAACTATGGCACAATGAAAGCCAGACTGTATGGTGATACGCCCAATCATAGCAATCATTTTTTGAAGTTGGTAAAGCAAGGATATTTTAATGGTACTTTATTTCATAGAGTATTGAAAGAATTTATGATTCAGGGTGGGGCGCAAGATTCAAAAAATGCACCAGCAGGAGCACAGATAGGTGGTGGCAGGACAGATATGGATATTCTTCCTGAATTTAGAGAACATCACTTTCATAAAAAGGGAGCACTTGCTGCTCCTCGCCGCAATGATGATGTAAACCCACAAAAGAAATCGGACGCTTCTCAGTTTTTTATCGTTCATGGCAAAGTGCTTACTGAGGGGCGTATTGATACTCTCGAGAGAGCAGTTAATGTACCCATTAAAAATAAGATCATAAAAGAGCACTATTCTCCATATCGTGGCAAGCTTGATGAATTAAAAACAACAGATCCAAGTGCCTTTAATGCCTTGTTAGATTCTGTTCTGCGTGTTGTGGATTCTCTTTATGAAGTTGCGCCGGGCAAGTTTTTCTTTCCAGAGGATATGAAAAAAGCATATACCTCTGTTGGTGGTGCAAGGCATTTGGATGGCGAATATACTGTTTTTGGAGAAGTATTCGAGGGGTTAGATATAATTGATAAAATTGCTAACCTTGATGTGGATAGTCACGAACGTCCAAAGAAAGATGCTAAGATAATCAAGATATATGTAGAATGATTTTAACCAAAGGTGATGAATATAAGCAATATATAAAATATTAGAACTTGTTACACACCTCTCTGTTTCCACCCAAAACACAAATTCTATCTGGACGGAATGTTTGCTGTGATGTATTCTTCAGCAAAGTATATCACTTCGGGCATAAACTCATTGAATCGTTTTCTGATTATCGTCTCATTATCTTCAAGAAATTCAATGCTGAGCTCGGGATTTATTGCATTAGATTTCTTTTCAGACATAATTCTTAGTGAGTTTTCAAGACCTCCTACTGTAGCATACTTCTTCAATCTATTTGTGGCTATGAAGTGGAAAATAAAACTCTTGACCTTTTCAGGTAAATTTCGATAGTTGAAAATACTTGTATAATAAAAACCTATAGCAAGGTTATCTAAGCTTCTACTTGGGCTATACTTCGCAAAATCCGTTGCCAAGCAATAATCAAAATACATATCTGCCATTATTCCCGAATATCTACCAAAGGTGGGGCGTAATAATGATACAGTTTCACAAAAAACAGCATGGCTATCTGTAAAAGTATCAATCTCTCTATGTAATAGAATGCCATTTCTAATGCGTTCGGGATACTCTTCATAACGACGCCCTTTCACAAAGTCGCCGATGAAGTTTCCCAACTGAAGCTTTCGATCGTTGCCTGATAGATATATGTGTGCTAAATAATTCAAAAGGTATATGAAGATTAGAATATAATAAA
>CAZNRT010000027.1:0-25540 GCA_964575445.1 uncultured Proteiniphilum sp.
GTTTCCGAAGTATGAAAGTTATCCATACAAGTTTGTTTGAATCGATTTACAAACAGAAAGTGGTTCAAACAACATTCCATCAATAGCAAAAAACTTCATTGAGGGATGTATGTAAATGTTATTGAAGCATATAAAGTCCTGTTGTGTTTAAATAATACAAATACTCTAATAATTTTAAATTATGAAAACTGCTAATAGGTGTTATATTTACATTAAATGAAATTTACAATATTCTCAATTAGTGATACTTACAGACGCAAAATCATATCAGAATATTATCAAAAATAACCACACATATCTTTGTCTGTTCAAATATTATAACATATATTTGCCCTTCTAAGCTTACAACAAGCATTGAGTCGAAAACCCTAAACAATAAAAATCTAAAGACTAAAACAAAATGATTAATTTAAATTGAAACACTTATGAAAAGAAAAATCAAACTTCTTTTTCTCCTTTCCGTTATCGGAATAGGAATGACCTATGCTCAGACGCAGGTTAAGGGTGTTGTGGTGGATGAGAATGGTGAGCGCATCATTGGTGCTACGATTCTGATCAAGGGAACAACACATGGCACTGTAACTGATATAGATGGAGCTTTCACTATATCAGCCCCTTCAAATGGCACTTTGATTGCTTCATTTGTTGGATATACGAGACAAGAGGTCCCTGTGAGTGCAAATCCTCGAATAGTTTTGAAATCTGATTCAGAGTTATTGGATGAGGTGGTAATTACAGGAGAATTTGGAATGAAAAGGGTTGCACGATCGGTAGGATCATCTGTGCAAAATGTGAAGGCTTCTGATATTATCGACTCTGGAAGAGACAACTTTATTGGGGCGCTTCAGGGGCGTGTATCGGGTCTGAACGTTACATCCAGTGGTGGCACACCTGGAGCATCTAATACTGTAACTCTTAGGAGCTTAACGTCTATTTCGGGAAATAATCAACCTCTTTATGTGGTAGATGGTATTCCGATGAATAATTCCTCATTTAATGTGGCTTCTGGATTTGCGGTAGCCGATGTATATGCTTCACGAAATCTTGACTTTTCGTCTCGCGGAGATGACTTTAACCCTGAAGATATAGAATCAATGACTATACTGAAAGGTGCCGCAGCTGCTGCACTATACGGCTCTAACGCTTCTAATGGTGCTATTATTATCACTACTAAAAAGGGAAATGCTGGAAAAGGAAAGGTTTCTTATAGCAACTCATTTAGATGGGATAACGCATATGGATATCCAGAATCGCAAAACAAATATGCTAATGGAGCATACGGGCACACCAATTACTACAATCTAGGTCGTTTTGGAGGATTGTATCCTGATGGCACTAAGTTTTTTGACAATGTGGGTGCAATATTGCAAACTGGATTAACCGAGAGACACAACGTGTCTGTAGAAACTGGATCTGACAAACTTACTCTACGTGCTGCCGCCTCATTCATAGATCAAACGGGAGTAATAAAGACAACTGATTATAATAGGAAGAATCTTTCATTATCAGGTAAAGCACAGATTAATAAGTGGTTGAAATTTGAGGCTACAATGCAATATGCTGGCACTACAAACTCAAAAGCAAAAAAAGGCACAACAGGTCCTTTGTATCATGCAATGAGATGGCCACTAATTGATGATATGTCTAATTATATGGATCCAGATGGAATGCACATGAGGTATCCAGCTCGATACATTGATGGAGATTTAGTGAACCCATTATTTATGCTTTATAAAAACAAGTATTATGATGAATCTGATAGAATAATCTCAAATGCAGTAGCAATAATAAATCCTACTAAAAATACTTTTCTTAGGGCTCAAATAGGCTGGGACGTTGGTGCTCAAACTTTTGAAACATCTGAACATCCATATTGGGCTAACTATAATTATACTATTTTACCAGGTTCAGGTGGTGTTTATAATATGTCAAAATCAAATTTCTCTGATCCCACTCTAAACTTTCTTGCTGGATGGAATGATTCATTTATAAACAATAAACTTACATTATCAGCTCAATTAGGTTATCACCAATTAGAGAATGGCGTAACGCAGTTGTCCACTTATGGAGCAAATTATAAAGTTGTAGATTTGCAATCTATTAATAATACTGAGCCATCAACAATAACATCCAAGAAAAGAACGACAATGAGAAGAGTACAAGCTCTCTCTGGTCAAGCCGAAATAGGATTTAACAATATGGTTTTCTTGACACTTCGTGCTCGTAATGACTGGTCATCGACTTTGCCTAAAAAGAACAACCAATATTTTTATCCTGCAACGGAGTTTGCATTTGTTGCGACAGAGCTACCCTTCCTTAAAAATAACAAAGCCATCAACTACTTTAAGCTAAGAGGAGCCATTGCTCGTGTAGGTAAAGATGCTGGTCCTCTCGAAATTAATCCAGAGTTAACATCAGAAAATTCTTTCGGTCCGGCTTATCATTATGGATATACAGGTCCCAACCCAAGCCTAAGACCCGAGATGACTTCATCTCAGGAAGTTGGATTTGAAGGACGATTTCTTAATGATAGAGTAGTAGTAGATTTCACGTACTTTGGCACTCAATGTGATGATCAGATTATTAAAGATTTTCGCATGAGCTATGCTGGTGGTTTTATATTAAACACTCAAAACATGGGAAGCTTTAAAACATGGGGATGGGAAGGACATATCGATGGAGATATTATTAATACCAAAGATGGTTTTAGATGGAATGTGGGCCTAAATCTTTCACATGCTTCCTCAAAGGTAACTAGCCTGCCAGTAGAAATGTTTTATGATGCATATACTTGGAACTCAGGCAACATTCGCAATGGAGTTATATTAGATCATCCATTAACATCAATTGTAGGTAACGATTTTCAACGAAATGAAAAAGGTGATGTATTGATTGACCCATCAAGTGGTCTTCCATTAGTTGCTGCCTCAGGAACATTGAGCTACCTCGGAGATCGGGAACCAAAAATAAGATTTGGCATTTCAACATTTGTCACATATAAAGGGTTTCGCTTGTCCGGAATATTTGCTGGCAAACTCAAAACAATGGTAATCAATGGTACTAAGAGATATATGATGACATCAGGAACAAGCTGGGAGTCAGTAAAGGCACGCGAACAAGGTCCAATGGTATTTAATGGAGTATTAAAAAATGGCTTAGAAAATTCTGAGAATCCAACGGCTAATACCATTTCAGTCAATTATGGAAATTACTCTTCCTCAGTGTATGCTGGTGCAGATCCAAACTGGATTGAAAAAGATATAAACTACATCAGGCTACAAGAATTAAGATTATCTTATACAATTCCACCACGAATACTAAGTTCTATTACAAATAATCTTATAAGCTATGCAACATTCCATATTAGTGGAAATGATTTAGCAACTTGGACAAATTACTCTGGAATTGATGCTGTTGGCAATACAGTTTCTGCTGCTGCCGGTGGTGTTGGTGGAGAAGGCTACGACACATGGGCAATTCCGAGCCCAAGAGGTATTACGTGTGGAGTTAGTTTAACTTTTTAATGCTATTAACAATATAAAAACAAAGGAATATGAAAAAAATAGCAATTCTTATATTTAGTGCAATATTGCTGTTAAACATCAGTTGCGATGACTACTTGGATGTTAACACAAATATAGATGCTCCTGATTATGTAGATGATTATTTATATTTAAAGAATGTACTGACAACTTATCATGATATATATTGGGATTTGAGGGCAATTATGCCTATTACTAATATGATTTCAACTACATCATTTACAACGTTTGCCAATCACCACTACTCAGTGAATAGTGATAATGGTGGACAAATATGGCGTACTGTATATTGGAATCAAGGCATGAACTTAGAGAACATGATTAATCAAGCAATTGAGGAAGAGCATTTCACATTAGTGGGCATTGGTTATGCAATAAAAGCTTTCAGCTGGGATATGCTTACAAAATATCATGGAGAGTTACCGATGAAACAGGCTTTTAGTTCTGGCCGCACTCAATATGATTATGATTATCAGAATGATATTTATCCTCAAGTGCGTGAGTGGGCACTCAAAGCAATTGAATATTTAGAGAAACCAGACAAAACCGCATATGGTAGCAAGCTTACTGATAATGATATAGTTTATGGAGGAGATGCTACAAAATGGAAAAAGTTTGCTTATGCAGTATTGGTTCGCAACTTAGCTTCACTCTCTAATAAATCAAACTTTACATCTGAATATGTTGATAAATTAATTGAATATGCAGGGAAATCATTTCAATCATCTTCAGATGATGCTGCAGTTAAGGTTATGGGTGGCTCATTAGGCGTTCCTCAAGGCTGGTATAATAATTTCTGGGGAACTACAAGAAACAATATGAGCACCACATATATCCAAAGTGATTATGCCGTTCAGGTTATGACGGGAACAGTGCCAAGATATGGTATTGATGGAAAGCGAGACAGAGTTAATTTAGAAGGAGTATCTCACGAAGACTCTGTAAGATATGCATATTATCCATTTATGCTAAACGAAAAACAGATAGTGACCGACACAGCACATTTCGATCCACGCGCTGCTATAAAGCTAAGTACTGCCGACAATCCATATTATAGAAATCTGAGCAATACTGATAGTATAAAACGTTACAAGTTTTATGGTGGAAGCACTGCAACATCACGTTTAAACCCAGTCAACAACACAAATGTGCCACAAATATTTGGAAGAATCGAAGCAGTTGCCAATTCAGGACAAACAGAACCTAATGATGGAAAAGGACGCTGGCTATATCACGATGAGGCACCATATGTTTTAACTACTTATTCAGAGATACAATTCTGCTTAGCTGAAGCATATTGGAAAAAAGGAGATAAGGGCTCGGCATACACAGCTTTCAAGAATGGAGTTAGAGGTGATATGGAGTTTACAAAGAAACATATCAAATCTGGAATCTCAGAAAAGAGAACTGGAGGAGACAAGATGACGTCAGCTGCATTTCAAATTCTTGCAAACGACTATCTGGCAAGCAAGTTTGTTGATGGATTAACCTCGGGCAACCTTACATTATCTCATATTATGATGCAAAAATGGGTTTCATTATTCCCTTGGGGTGCTATGGAGGCATGGGTAGATCTGAGAAAAAACCACTACGACATTGCATACACAGGAGATTTCCCTAAAAAAGGTAACGGATGGGACGATGCGAGATACATCACTCACAAACCTGAATCAAGCGACAATAGGCTTTATAAAGGCTTTTATCTGGGAGCAGCCAAAGATATTGAGTATCGTAATGCTCCATTTAATGTAGAAAATGATGGTGCACCTTGTTATAGAATACGTCCTCGATACAATTCGGAGTATGTATGGAATCTTGATAAGCTGGGTGAAATAAAACCAATTGCAGGAAATGCTCCTAACTATCATTGTTCTATACCTTGGTTTGCTTACCCTGGCGACTATCCATCTAATCAGTAAGATATACATAATATAAAACAAGTAATAAAATGAAAACAATTAAATATATTTGTCTATTATTATTGACATTCCTTGTGTTATCTTCTTGCGAGAAGAATATCATAGAATTTAATGCAACGCCAACTAATCTTGCAGAGTTTCAGATTCATTATTTTGAACCTATTACTCCTGCTAACTCAAGTTTCTATATGTATAAAATAGAAATCAACAATAAGTTAGTTGCCAACTCATTAACGCCTCTAAATTCTTATAATGCACTGCCAAGTGCTGCAGTGGGTCTTTTCTATACTGCCGAACCAGGAGAGGTTAATATCAAAATGTATCGTAATGCAACAAAGCCTGAATTAGTATATGATAAGAGTGTAGCTCTTGCAAAAGGAAAACAAAACTTAGTAATTCATGATCTACAAAAGGCTCCAATTGTATATGATCTTGAATATCCTTTCTTGAACGATCGCAAAACAGTATATACTGATACTGTTGGGTATGTAAAGTTTTACAATATTTTGTATGAGAAAAAGAATGTACCAACAAATTTGACTTTGCAATATCAATACCAGTATATATTACATCCAATTTACACCGAAGAGGATAGAGATAAAGGCTTAATTCCTGAGGGTAAAAAATTAGGTGATGCTACTGGTGATACTCGACGAAGTATTTGGTTTAACCTTGGAATGCCCGTTGCTTTTGGCGAAACTACAGGTTGGCAGGAAGTCCCCGTCAAGAAGTCAACCTTCTTAGCTCAAGGTTCTGCAAATATTTATTATCGTATTTTAGTAACCTCAGGTGGTGAAGTTGGCGTCACTATGAATGCTGATAAAGTATTGCTTGCTCGCACTACTGCAACAGGGAATCCACTTCAGGCTTACAATGATTTTTGGAGCCTTACAGTGGGTAGAAGAATGCATCAATTCTTCTCTGGCACTCGTTCTGAGACTCCAGGTAGTGCTGTTAGGCAATTTACTGCAAAATAAAAAGAATCAACTTCTCCCACACAAAAAAAGCCAAACTCTCCTACCCTCTTACGGTAATTGAGTTTGGCTTTATTAAATCAAAAAAAAATATTTACTTCAACAAAGAATCTGGGTCTAAGTTGTCGTGTTCAATATCTAAGAAATACTTGTAAGTACCTACTTTCAATTCGGCACAAGCATCATAGTCGCACACGATGATGCCTTTTTCGTGAAGTTGCAATGCGCTAATAGTCCACATTTGATTTACCGAACCCTCAACTGCATGATATAGGGCACGTGCTTTGTGCAATCCGTTAGCAAGGATTATCACCTCTTTGGCATCAAGAATTGTGCCTACGCCTACGGTAAGGGCAGTCTTTGGAACTTTGTTAACATCATTGTCAAAGAATCTTGAGTTGGCAACGATAGTATCAGTTGTCAATGTTTTGATGCGAGTGCGTGACGAAAGCGATGAGCCTGGCTCATTGAATGCGATGTGCCCATCAGGACCAATACCACCCATAAATAGATCTACACCACCCACTGCTATCATCTTGTCTTCGTATGCCTTGCATTCAGCAATCGGATCTTCAGCCATACCATCAAGCATATTTACATTTTCTTTTTTGATGTCGATATGATCAAAAAAGTTTTTCCACATAAACGTGCGGTAGCTTTGTGGATGATCGGCTTCGAGCCCAATATACTCATCCATGTTAAATGTCACCACATTTTCGAATGACACTACACCCTCTTCATATAGCTTTATCAAAGCTTTGTATGTAAGAACGGGTGATGAACCAGTTGGCAGACCCAATACGAAAGGCTTATCAGCTGTTGGCTTTGCTTCATTGATTTTTGCTGCAATGTAGTTAGCAGCCCATTGTGCCATGTCGTTGGCATTTGGTTGAATAAGTAATCTCATACTTTCAAATTTATTTTTAAATTAATATTCTATTTGTTTATTCTTTATTTGAGTAACTCTGCCATTGCCTTGCCAAGCTTGTATGCATCATCTGCAGCAGGCTGATTGATGGATTGCTTCATTTCGGCAGACTCGCATATAGGTTCAAACTTCATAGCTTCGGCAAAAGCCTTTAGCTCACGCTTGGCACCATCAGCCCATGTGTGCCCACTGAAATAGGCAAAGTGTCGATTCTTGAGACCGCTATTTTTAATGGCAGAAGTCAAAGCATCTACACCAGGATTTAATTTATTATTGTACGTTGCCGAACCAATAATTAGCCCTTTATATTTGAAAATGTCGCGAATGATATCAGACAAGTGGCTCTTTGAGGTGTTGTGAACGACTATCTCCTTGACGCCATTTTCGGCAGCTGAAGTGGCTATTATATCTGCCATTTGCTCTGTGTTGCCATACATACCTCCATAAACTATCACTAAACCATTATCGCCTTCATAGCGGCTTAGCTTATCGTAAAGTGAAAGCACTTTGTCTATATTTTCACGTTGTGTCCACACGGGTCCGTGTGTAGAGCATATAGTATTAATGCCCACATCTTTCAACTTCTTTAGAGCAGCCTGAACAGAGGATCCAAACTTGCCCACAATATTGGAGTAATACCTAATCATTTCGTCCCAATACTTATCGGGATTGAGCTCACTATCGAGCACTCCCCCATCCAAAGCACCAAAAGTTCCGAAGGCATCAGCTGAGAAGAGAGTTTTTGCTCCCTTAAGATAAGTCACCATCGTTTCGGGCCAGTGAACCATTGGCGTGAAATAAAACTTCAAGCAATCTTTGCCAATATTAAGCTCATCTCCATCTTCAATCACGATTACATTTTGTGTGATGCCGTAGAAACCCTCAAGCATCTCGGCTGAGCGTTTGTTTGCTATAATCTTGATATTGGGGCAACGAGTTATTAATAGCTCAATGCTACCCGAGTGGTCGGGCTCCATGTGGTTTACCACTAAGTAATCTATTTTTCTATCTCCCAACACACTGTTCACCTTTTTGAAGAAGAGATCTGCAAAGTTGATATCAACAGTATCAATCAATACTACTTTCTCATCCATTATCAGATATGAGTTGTAAGACACACCTTTTGGCAGGGGCCATAGATTTTCGAAAAGACCTTTGTCACGATCGTTTACACCTACATAATATAGGTTATCACTAATTTGTTTAGGTTTGTACATATTATATATATGTGATAAAAAGTTTAACAAGATGAAGGCTCATCTATTTTTTTGATTTTACGTTTTGGCTAAAACTTGTATCTGGATTGGTGATAGGCTTATCAGTCACTATCTTTGTATTCATTGCATGCACAATAAGCCATATACCCCAGATGATGAATGGAATGCTAAGCCACTGACCTAATATAAGCCCTGTGCTCTCTCTCATAGCAAACTCTGATTCCACTTGCACATTTTTGATAAATTCGATAAAGAATCGGGCAATGAATATCAGTAATATCCCCACACCGAGTATTAGACCAGGACGTTCTTTTGATCTGGTGCCCCAATACATATACATGGTGATAGCAAATATTGCAAAATAGATTACCGCTTCATATATTTGTGTGGGATGTGATGGCTCTGTGTAAATGGGCTCGGCTCCTTGCATCCATTCGTGTAGGTTCTTTATAAATCTAAAGCCCCAAGGCTTGTCTGTAGCCGAACCATAAATCTCATGGTTCATCAAGTTGCCTAACCTAATCATTCCCGCCGTGAAGCCTGTGGGCACCATTACGCGATCAAAAGTCCAAAGCATGCTTTTCTTTGTTACCTTTTTGGAATATAGCCACACTGCAATAATTATTCCTAATACACCACCATGACTGGCAAGACCGCCTTCCCAAACTTTTAAAATCTTAATTGGGTTGGCTAAATAATAAGCGGGCTCGTAGAACAAACAATGCCCCAATCTTGCTCCAAGAATGATACCCAACATCATGTATATGAAAAGAGAGTCGAACCATTTTTCGGGAAGATTCTCGTGCTTATATATTTTCTGCACTATATAAACTGCTACAATAAGCCCTATGACCCACAGAAGACCATACCAGCGTATTTCACGACCAAATATTTCAAATAATGTTGGGTTTACATCCCATGTTATTGATAAAAGCATGATTTGTTGGTTTTTAAAATTTAAGACAAAGATAGAAAAGATTTATGACTGTTGAATGTTGATAAAGGAATTGTTGAGTAATTGTGAATATCAGCGAAGCTATAATTATACTAACTTCTCTATCCATTGCTCCCTATCGCCTGGCAAAAGGTCAACAACTGGTATTTCAATCATTGTGTAAGCTCCAGGCTTTAGCCTTGTGGTAGCACGTGCGGCACCAACCATAACCTGTGCGGTGAGTGCTGGATTATTAATTCGCATATCAAACCTAAATACTTGATTGTGTGTAAACCCTGACACACCCTTGCGCTCCATCATCACCCCGTGACCAACATCTTTGAGCATATTCACATCGTCAATTTTAAATACACGTGTGTCGTCGTTTTTGAAATAACTATCTGACTTAATCCTTTGGGAAACATCTTCAAACGAATACCCATCCTTCAGCTCTATATATACCATTCGGCGGTGAACCCCAGTGCCTGTTGGGATTGTGACTGAAAGAGCACTTTCCACTCCCTCGATACCTTTCACTGCAACAGTATGTCCCATGCTCATGCCAGGACCAAAGTTGGTGTATGTGATTCCGTTGGGTGCCATTGCTTCCATTAATGTGCGAATAATGGAATCACTTCCAGGATCCCATCCTGCAGATATCACAGAGACCGCATTATTTGCTTTTGCCGATTCATTGAGTGATTTGCGCAAATCCACAATCTGATTATGAATATCAAAACTATCAACGGTATTGATTTCTAAAGACAAACATTCTTTAGCAAATTGTTCTACACTGCGTGTAGGCACACTAAGCAGGGCTACATCCACATCCTTTAGCAAGGAGATTGAAGACACCACCTTATAATCTTTTAGCTCGTTGGGAATATTGGTAATGTCGCGACGCACTACACCCGCTATTTCAAAATCAGGTGAACTTAGTAGAGATTCAATTACATATCTTCCAATATTTCCATACCCTATTATGGCTGCTCTTATCTTTTTCATCATTATATATATTATTTATTTTACAAAAGTAGTAAAAAATATTTTTTTCTAACCTTGATTATATATGTAGAGTAATCCTTACACATTATTATATCTGTTCTTGAATGCTTTTGTCTTCTGAGACGATCTCTATCTCATCTTGATTATCTTCATTGTCTTCATTGTCCACATTATCTTCTTCCCATGTAATATCGGGTTTTTGAGGTCCTTCTTTTCTGTAAATAAAAGCCGTTATGAGCCCTGCAATAGCACCCGAAAGATGAGCTTCCCATGACAAAGATACATCTACAAGCTCAGCAACTGGGAAGATACTCCATATCGTACTGCCATATATAAATACAACTATCATAGAAACAGCAGACAAAGGCTCGTATCGACGAAAAAGCCCACTAAAGAATAGGAAGAAAACTAACGCAAATATCAATCCACTGGCTCCGATGTGATATGCACCTCGCCCTATGAACCAGGTGAGTGCACCGCTTAAAAACCAAAGTAAAAGTATAGACTTAACCGCTATTTGATTGTAGAAAAAAAATATTAGCGATATCAATATTAGTAAAGGAAAAGTATTGGATATAATGTGAGAGAATGAAGCATGAATAAATAGAGAAAAAAATATTCCCATTACTCCATTAAGCTTTAGGGGATAAATACCCAAGCGCGAAAAATTGAAGTGAATTATTTGAGAATAATCTATCACAAACATTATCCAAATAATGAACACAAACACCAACGAAGGCACGATTGACAACCTTATTCGCTTCTTCAAGAGGTGTCTCTTTTTTACAATTTCATTTTCCATTGACAGCATACTCTAAATGAATGAAAATAACCACACAATAACAAATAACAAACAAAAAAAAGTTTATAATTTGCTAATTAAATATTTAAAGTTTATCTTTATACCATAAAAGTAAAATAAAATCTTTCTAATTCCTACTATAGCTATGAGTTATTTAAAATTCGACAAGGACCTAATGATAAATCTTGAGTATTCTTTGTATCGCAACGTACTAAGGACAAACAGGAAGGGTGCCTATCAAAACACATCGATATCAGGTTGCAACACGTCAAAGTATCAAGGGCTGATGGTGATGCCTGTTCCTTTTTTAAACGACGACAATCACCTCATCTTGTCATCTATTGACGAAACTGTGATTCAGCATGGTGCAGAATTCAATTTGGGGATTCATAAGTATCATGACGACAACTATAGCCCTAAAGGTCATAAGTATATTCGTGAATATAATACTGAGACCGTTCCCAAAACTATTTACAGGGTTGGAGGCGTTATTTTGTCAAAAGAGATAATGTTTTCATCAAAAGAGAATAGATTGATGATAAGATACACTCTAATTAATGCACATTCGCCTACCATTATTCGCTTTAAACCCTTTATGGCTTTCAGAAATATTTCGGAGCTTACGTTAGAAAATGATCAGGTAGATCGTTCATATCGTGATGTGGAGAATGGCATAAGCACAAGAATGTATCATGGATATCCTGATCTATATATGCAATTCAATAAAAATCCTGAGTTTGTGTATCATCCATACTGGAATAAAGACATTGAATATATTCAGGATATGCAAAATGGCGATACCTATAAGGAGGATTTGTACGTGCCTGGATACTTTGAGCTACCAATAGAAAAGGGTGAGCAGATTATTTTCTCTGCTTCTGATATTTTAGTAGAAACTGAGAAGCTTGCTGAAGAGTTTGAAGAGGAATTAAAGAAAAGAACTCCTCGCTCGAGCTTTTATAATAATCTCAAAAACTCAAGTCATCAATTTCATTTTAAACCTAATATTAATGAGACCTACTTGTTAGCTGGTTACCCATGGTTCAAGGTGAGAGCTCGAGATCAGTTTATCGCTTTGCCAGGATGTACGATATCGGTTGACAGAGCTGATGAGTTTGTGAAGATTATGGACACCGCCATCCCCCAGTTGCAAGACTTTATGGATGGAAAGCAAAGCAAGCACACTATTAAACAAATTGATGACCCCGATGTACTATTATGGGTTACATGGTCACTACAACAATATTGGAAGGAAAACAAATCAATATTTAAAGCAAAGTATGTAGATTTTCTTCATTCTATTATTAATTATATATTAGATGACAGACATCCCAACCTGATTATTGATAATGACAAATGGTTGCTTTCAACTTATGGACAACAAACTCCAGTGAGCTGGATGAACAACACCTATATGGGTGCACCTGTGGTGCCACGAACTGGATTCTTAGTTGAGTTTAATGCTCTTTGGTATAATGCAGTAAAGTTTACTGAAGAGGTGTTGCGAGAAACTGGAAAAGAAGAAGAAGCTAATTCATTAGCGGAATTGGCAGAAAAGATAAAAGAATCATTTGTTGACACTTTCCTAAACGACGCTGGATATTTGTTTGACTATGTAAATGATTTGTATGCCGACAGAAATGTAAGACCTAATATGATCTTTGCATTATCGACAGAATATTCACCACTTGATAGACGACAAAGAAAGCGGGCAATTGACTTTATTACAAAGGAGCTACTAACTCCTGTAGGAATCCGTTCGCTAAGCCCCAAAGCGGGTCATTATCAATCAAAATATTTTGGAACTATAGAAGAAAAGGAAAACTCATACTTTAATGGCACCTCTTTCCCATGGCTAATAGGCTCATACATTGAAGCTTATTTAAAAGTATATGGGAGAAGTGGATTATCATTAGCCGACAGGATTATGATAGAGTTGGAAGATCAGATGCAAAACGACTGTATTGGGACTCTTTCAGAGTTCTATGATTCAAGCTCACCATTTTATGCACATGGTGGATTTTCGTTTGCGATGAGCGTTGCGGAAGTATTGAGAGCTAAAAAGCTCATTAAATCCTTCGGATAAATTTTGAATTATTAAAAAACACAACAATATGAAAGCACTTATGTTAGGGTGGGAATTTCCACCTCATATATTAGGAGGACTTGGTACCGCAAGTTATGGATTGACGAGAGGTATGTCTATGCAGAAAGACATGGAGATTCTGTTTGTCATACCCAAACCGTGGGGTGATGAGGACCAAAGCTTCCTTAAGATTATTGGGTGTAACAATACACCTATTGCATGGCGTGATGTGGACTGGAATACTGTAAACAATAGGTTGGGCAAGTTTATGAATCCTCAGGACTATTTTGATATGAGGGACAATATCTATGCCGACTTCAACTACATGAATGTAAACGACATGGGCTGTTTAGAGTTTTCGGGTAGATATCCTACTAATATCTTGGAAGAGACAAATAACTATTCGATTGTCACAGGCGTTATTGGTCGCACCTTTGATTATGATATTATTCATGCTCATGACTGGCTAACTTACTCATCGGGATTGCATGCCAAAAGCGTTAGTGGGAAACCATTAGTAATACATGTGCATGCTACCGAATTTGATAGAAGCCGTGGCAAACCTAATCCCACCGTTTATGGCATTGAAAAAAACGGAATGGATAATTGTGACCACATTATCTGCGTTAGTGATCTCACCCGCCAAACAGTAATTAAATATTATCATCAACCTGAATGGAAAGTATCTACTGTCCATAATGCTGTGGAGCCACTTAGCCCTGAAATTGAAGCTATTGAACGAATGTCGGGGGTGAAGGAGAAGGTTATTACATTCCTCGGTAGAATAACAATGCAAAAGGGACCTGAGTTTTTTGTAGATGCTGCTACTCAAGTATTGAAACGCACAAATCACATTCGTTTTGTAATGGCTGGTAGTGGTGATATGATGAACCAAATGATTAGACTTGTAGCAGACAGAGGCATTGCAGACAAATTTCAGTTCACTGGATTCTTGCAAGGCAAGCAAGTATATGAGATGCTCAAATCAAGTGATGTATATGTAATGCCATCAGTATCGGAGCCTTTTGGTATTTCACCACTTGAAGCCATGCAATGTAATGTTCCAAGCATAATATCATATCAATCAGGCTGTGCTGAAATATTAGACAATGTGATCAAAACAGATTATTGGGATGTAGATGCTATGGCTGATGCTATGTATTCGATATGTACATACCCTGGAATGGCTGAATATCTGAGAGAAGAAGGCAAGAAAGAGGTTGATAACATAGTTTGGGAAGATGCAGGCAAAAAAGTGCGAGCTATCTATGACAGCTTAATTCAAAAATAATTATTATTACAAATATAAATACTACAATGTATTTGTAGATGATAAAAACACAGGTACAAATCAAGATAAAAACTATATAGTATGAAAAAAATTTGCTTTTACTTTCAAATACACCAGCCGTATAGGTTAAAGAGATATCGTTTTTTTAATATTGGAAGAGACCATTATTACTACGATGACTTCTCTAATGAAGATATTCTGCAACAAATAGCAGCTCGCTCATTTGTTCCAGCAAACAAGATGCTACTTGATCTGATTAATGCAAGCAATGGTGAGTTTAAGTTTGCTTTATCCGTTTCGGGAGTTGCTTTAGATCAAATGGAGATTTACGCACCCGAAGTTATTGAAGGGCTACAACAACTAAGCCGCACTGGATCAGTAGAGTTTCTTGCCGAAACATATTCGCACTCTCTATCGAGTGTAATAGACCCAATAGAGTTTCAAAATCAAGTAAAACGCCAAGCAGAAAAGATCAAGCTATTGTTTGATCAAGAGCCTAAGGTTTTCCGCAATACAGAGATGATTTACTCTGATGATATTGCTGACTTGGTTTATTCAATGGGATATACAAAGATGATTGGTGAGGGTGCAAAACATGTATTATCATGGCGAAGCCCCAATTTTGTATATAAATCTGAAAACCAACCTAACCTGAAACTGTTGCTAAGAAATTCTCAGTTTAGCGATGATGTTTCTATGAGATTCTCTGACTACACTTGGAAGGAATATCCTCTAACGGCTGATAAATATATGTCGTGGATTGCAAGTACTTCGCCAGAGGAAGAAGTATTCAATATCTTTATGAACTATGAAACTTTTGGCAATCTACAACCATCTCACTCGGGCATTTTCGAATTCATGAAAGCTTTGCCAAAATTCGCTAAGGATAAAGGTATTGGATTTGGAACTCCAAGTGAAATTATGGATACCCATAGGGCAGTAGGCACTGTATCTGTCCCAAATCCTATATCGTGGGCAGACGAAGAACGCGATCTAAGCAGATGGCTTGGTAATACTCTTCAAAAGAGCGCATTGACTACTCTTTATAAAATTAGCGAGAGAGTGCGAATGACCAATGATCGCCGACTGAAGCAGGATTGGAGTTATCTACAATCGAGCGACCATTTTTACTACATGTCAACTAAGCACTTCTTTGATGGCTCTACTCATAGTCAATTTAGTCCATATCAATCGCCATACGATGCTTTTAATAACTATATGAATGTGCTTAGTGATTTTATTGAACGTGTAAATGCTCAGTATCCAGAGACTGTGGATAATGAAGAACTCAACTCGTTGCTGACAACAATTCATAATCAAGAAAAAGAAATTAAAAAGCTACAGGCTGAGCTAAACAAGGTGACGAATGAAAACGAAGAAATGCTTGTGAAAAAACCTATTGCAAAAAAAACAACAGTAGTATCTAAAGTTCAGAAGTAATTCCCTCTTGGTTATACAAATAAAAAAAGCTGTCTATTAGAGTCAATCAACTCTTTAGACAGCTTTCTTCTTAATATTTATCAGAGTTTTGAACTTTTACTCCAATCTTGTCAACCCCAATAAGTTGATCATCTTGCATTAAATTGCCTATTTGCAAAGTATATATTGAAGCAGAATCCAAATGTATTGAGGATTTATAAGGTATCGATAACTGATACAACCCAACGTTTCCACTACCCAATCTATTTCCATTTTCATCTATCAATAATAATTCTAATGTATCAGAGGCTACAATAGTGTCAGTAAGATTATGATAGACAGTGAGCCATAAATTATTATAAGGATATAAATTTGTATATATTACTTCGAGTTGAACATTATAATTTGAAGTTGGATCAAAGGGCAAAGAGTCTAATACAAACTCCAATTTATTTTCATTTCTCCATATACCTCTATCTATTTGCTGAAACTTGAAATACACCTCACCTTTATTGCACGACAAGGAGAATAGCAAAGCAACAAAGAGAACAAAAATCAATACCTTTCTCATTCCTTATCATTGGTTGGCTTTTTCCCTCTATTTCTATTATTTATAGGGCGATTGCGTCTTTGCTTCCTTTTATTTGACTTTGCAGAATTATCTGCACTATCAAATCTGGTTATACTATCATCACCTAAGATATCATTCTCAAAACGACCATTTTGTGGTTTCGATTCATTATCATTAATCAATAGTGATGGTTTTTTGCCTTTTTTGTTCATTTCAATAATTTGGAATGCACGCTCTTTGGGTATTGTCTCCAAATTAATTGGCATATTCTTATCTGTTGAATATGTGATGTTGCCCAATAAAATATCCGTTTTGAAATGATAAAAATCATGCTGCATAGTTTGAAGTACAATCTCTCGGGATGGCAACTTACGACTTGCCTCTACATACATATCCACCTCATAATTCATACAACACTTGAGCTTACCACACTGCCCAGCGAGCTTCTGAGGATTAAAAGTAATATCCTGATACCTAACAGCCGCAGTGGAGACTGAAACAAAGTTTGTCATCCAGCTGCTACAACACATCTCTCTTCCACAGGCACCAATACCACCTATACGACCAGCCTCTTGACGAGCACCAATCTGTTTCATCTCAATTTTGATGCGGAAATCATATGCAAGGTCTTTAATTAATTGACGAAAATCGACACGTTCATCTGCGATATAATAGAAAATAGCTTTGCTTCCATCACCTTGAAACTCCACATCGCCAATTTTCATGTTCAACCCAAGATTTAAAGCTATCTCTCGAGCACGAATCATTGTTATTTGCTCACGTGCTTTTGCCAACTCAAACTTCTCTAAATCTGCTGGACGTGCAATCCGATAAACACGCTTAGGACCAGTAATAGGATCTTCGCGATAATTATATTTTTTCATCTGCAAATCCACTAACTTACCAGTAAGAGTGACAGTGCCAATATCATGTCCTGGCGAAGCTTCTACAGCCACTATATCTCCTTTCTTTATGTCAATATCATTGCTATTTAAGTAGTATCCTTTTCGAGTATTCTTGAATTGCACTTCCACCATTTTGGTTAATTCCTGCATTTCAGGAAAGTCATGCAACCAATCGTAAACATTTAATTTTGTGGTTCGCCTCGAACATCCATTGCAACTTGCAAAATCTCTCGGAGGCATTGTTGACTCGAATGTTATATCTGCCAACTTATCTTGATATTTTTCTCTATCCATAAATATTTTGATACGATGTTAGTCGTAATTGTTTGGGTTTATATATTAAATAGTGAGCATATAGCACACTTAGAAATGTTTGACCAAATGATTTTGATCAAAAGTAATAATTTATTTTTTTAAAAACATTGTGCATTTCAAACATAGGTCCAAGAAAATAATTCTGGCATTGCCATTCTGCTCTATTTGATGATAAGCAGTTTGAAATTCTTCATTAAAGTTCTTGATATTTTTCTCATTTACGAAAGGAGCAAAGTTTAATCCAAAATCTGCCTCTTCATTATTTAGATAAACTATTTCTGGGGCATTGAGATTTGAAATAAAATACTCTCTGAAAAGGCGAAGCGAATTCAATAAAAAGCTCTTCTGTTTCTCTCTACCAATACCAGCAATCTCACTTGCTATCTTTTTTATATTTCCAATGTTTCTAACTACAGATGCTCGCATCATCTTTTTAAACAAGTCGAAATTATAATTGTTCTCATCGCTACTTTGAATAATACTGATAGCCTTAGTAAAACTACCTCCTGCAATGTGAGCTATTGATTTTGCATTATCCTCATCAATACCATAATAAGAACGAATTGCTTCTATCATATCATGATTTGAAATAGAGCTAATATTGAGAGGTTGGCAACGCGATCTGATGGTGGTAATAACATTCTCAGAATCCTCTGTAATAAGCAGGAATACGGTTTTTGCGGGTGGCTCCTCTATCATTTTCAGGAGTTTGTTTGCACATTCAGCGTTCATTTTTTCAGCCAGCCACACAATCATTATTTTGTAAGGTGCTTCATATACTTTACGATTCAATTTCTTTATTATCTCCTCGCTCTCCTTAGAATATATGAGACCCTGAGCGTTTTCGGCTTCAATGAAATCTAACCAATCAGTAATACCAAAGTATTTACGTTTGGAAAGAAACTCGCGCCATTGCGGTAGATACTCATCGCTAACCTTAGATTTGATTACGGGGAAAACAAAATGCAGATCGGGATGTGCCAATTTATCAATCTTATGGCACGAGGGACAAACTCCACATGAATCATTTTCTCCCCTATTTTCACAGATAAGGTAGCGAGCATAGGCAATAGCCAAAGGTAACTTACCCACACCAGCCGGACCTTGAAAAATTCGAGCATGAGGCACATTTCCTCTACTAACTGAATCTACAAGGTGCTGTTTTATATTATTAAGTCCTATTATATCGCTAAAATACATCTGATTATCACTACCTATGAATAAATTTATTACTGCAAAAATAGTGAAAAGTAAGGAACTTTGAAAAGGAACTGTGTTAATGGTGAGAGATTAGGTGAAAAATGCCAGCATTAAATGATAAAACGGTATTCAAATACTATTTGAACACTGTTTGAATACTGTTTGAATTGTAATTAAAATTATATCTAAAACTTCAATAGCAACTCAACTGTCACTTTGTTTGAAGTAGTATATCTATCAAACTTCATCGCTTCCGATTCATTGTTTAAGAAATAATGCTCATAGTCGATTCTGAATATTGAAGAAAGATATTTTGGCGAAAGACCAAAACCAAGTCCTAACGTTAATCTATTTGCATCAAACGCAACATTCTTGTCATGCTCTATCCCATCAAATCGGAGTGCAGGTATAAAGTTTTTAACTACTTCATAATTCATTGGATGAACGTAGGCACCTTGAATATAAAAGGAGTAAACGTCACCTTCTCCATGGCTCCTATCATTACGCTTCATTACTTCTGCTTCTGCTCTCCATCTATCAGTTTCGTATCTAACATCGGCTCCATATAATTGATATCTTATATTCTCAATTACACTATTATCGTGCTCAAAAAATTTGATGGTAGAACGAAACCCACTCATACTTCCTAATGAAAAACGACCTCCATATGAAGGTTTGCCATGCCAAGATGGATTATTGATTGTGCTACCATTGTAAACACCAAACTCAACTGAAGCTGGCATATCAACAATACCAAAACTGTATTTCCCCAGCATACCTATATCCCTGGTTCCAAACAAATATTTTCCTATGAAAGGTCTATTAGAAAACATAAGTTCAGAAGGAACAACTGTGTAATCATTGAAGAGAGGGATAGTTCTCTGCCCAAAAGAGATCGAAAACCGATCTGAAGGAATAAAGTTTGCAAACAAATCTAATGGAATGAACTTTCCATTATCACTAATCTCTATCTGACCACGATAACCAAAATAGCTATTAAGATAACCCTGAATACCAATACGAGAACTCCTAACTGAGAAGCGAGACTCTTCTGTCCTTGTTGCATATTCTACCTTACTCTTCAGAGAGCCATCAACCCTAAAAGTAGGATACTTGACAACCGTGGCTTCCTGGCTTTTGATAGTCAGCGCAAGAAGCAACAATGTTGCACCTAAAACAATTCTTTTCATTTTAAATCAATTAATATTTTTTCTTTACTTAGCATTTTCTTTTTGTAGTCAATACCTGATGAGTAGCCTCCCAATCCACCATCGGAACGAATAACACGATGACATGGTATTATGTATGATATCGGATTTTGTCCTACTGCTGAACCTACTGCACGTACAGCCTTTGGATTATTTACAGCATCAGCTATTAACTTGTAAGTAGATAATTTACCTAACGGAATATCTAATAGAGCACGCCAAACCTTCATCTGGAATGTAGTGCCAATAATGTGCAGTGGCAATATTGCATCCTCATTATTATCAATATACTGCAAGGCTATTTTATGTAGGTTGGTTGGTTCTTCCTCGATTGTAGCCCAAACATAATGCTTTTGCATCATCTCTAACCGCGAATCCTGATCTCCAAACCCGATGTAACACACACCCTTATCAGTGGATGCTATAAGAGTAACACCATAATATGTGTCATAAAATGAATACCTGATGATATATTCCTTCTGCTCCTCCTTAGTGAAGTTCAAAATAGTAATATTGCTATTCATAATTGAAATGCTATTTAGTTGGCTTGATCTGCAAAGAATTGTTCAAAGCCCTCAGAATACTCAATCCCCACCTCATCATTATCCATTGCGTAAAAGAAATAATAATGAAGTCCTGGAATCTTTTTAGCAACCTCTTTCGATTTTTCTTTTCCCATTGCCATAAATGCCGTAGCATAGGCATCAGCCGTCATGCAATCGTCAGCAATTATAGTAACACTTAGTAGATCTTGCTCGGATGGATATCCAGTCTGTGGATCTATAGTGTGAGCATATTTTTTATTATCCTTGATATAATAGTTTCGATAGTTGCCCGATGTAGCCAACGATTTGTTGCACAGAGATAATATGGTTTGTAAGTCATGCATCATACCCGATGAGTCATTAACAGGCTTGTCTATACCAATTCGCCAGCAAACACCTTTATCATTTACACCATTTGCCACAACCTCACCCCCAATTTCGACCATATAATTTTCGATTCCAAAACTTTCAAGCAAGTGTGCTATCAAATCGCACGAGTAGCCCTTAGATATTGCCGAGGTATTGATATGAACACGTGGGTCTTTCTTTTCAATCAATCCTTCATCATTTACAAATATTTTATCATAACCCACAAACTCACGCAAACTATCAATTATTTGTGGCGTAACACTATCCATATTTTTAAACCCAAAACCCCAAGCATTAATCAATGGCGACACAGTGATGTCAAACTTTCCATCAGTCATTGCCGATACCTCCATAGATTTATTGAAAACATCCATAAACAATGAATCAGGAACTACGGCTTCATTATTGTTTATTTTGGTGATGATGGTATTTTCTCTAAAAGGATTGAGCGATAATTCAAACTTCTCCAACTCATCCAATATCTCTTTTTCTAAAGACCTTGAATACTCATATTTAATATGATATGAAGTGTGAAAAATAGAACCACTATTAGATATATAAAAAAACTCTTCTTGAGCTTTCTTAGATGTACATGACAGCATAATCAATATGCTGAGTAATGCAGAAAAAAATATTTTTGATTTCATCTATTTATCAATTATATGTCGTTATATTACAACTCTTTCTCAATTCTATAATGATTACGCTCAGGCGAATTGCGAGAAACAAGTTCACCCAAGAATCCAGTTAAGAAGAGAAGCGTTCCCATTATCATCATCGTTAGGGATATAAAGAAATATGGCGAATCGGTTACCAATCTATATGGATTGCCATGATGCATATCGTATAGCTTTACGACACCCACCCAGATAGAAGCCACAAGCCCTATGAAGAACATTATGCTACCAAGTAAGCCAAAAAAGTGCATTGGCTTTTTTCCAAACTTATTTAAGAACCATATTGTGAGCAAATCAAGATAGCCATTGACAAATCTACTTGCACCAAACTTGCTCTCACCATATTTGCGTGCCTGATGCTGCACCACTTTTTCGCCAATTTTGGTAAAGCCAGCATCCTTAGCAAGAATAGGTATATATCGGTGCATATCATTATACACCTCAATACTCTTTGCTAATGAGCCTTTGTAAGCTTTTAATCCACAGTTAAAATCATGAAGTTTTATGCCTGATATTCGTCTGGCTGTAGCATTGAAAAACTTGGAGGGCAAATTCTTTGTTAACTTCGAATCAAAGCGTTTCTTTTTCCATCCCGATACCAAGTCATATCCATCCTCCTTTATCATGCGATATAATTCTGGTATTTCGTCAGGACTATCCTGTAGGTCAGCGTCCATCGTAATTACTACGTTGCCTTTTACTTTTCTGAATGCACAATGCAAAGCGGGCGATTTACCATAATTTCTCTGAAACTTAATAGCTTTTACATCATCAAACTTCTCTTGCAAATCTTCAATTATTTGCCATGAGCTATCAGTGCTACCATCATCTACAAAGATTATTTCGTAGGTAAAATCATTTTCGTGCATAACACGTCTTATCCATGCATGAAGTTCGGGCAGAGACTCCTCTTCATTATATAGAGGAATAACAACGGATATATCTAAATTATTCATTTCTATCAGATTGTTTTGTAGTAATATTTTTGGGGTTAATCAATTTTGAAATCGGCACAATAAACATCGACAATATCAAACCAATGAGTACATCACCTAATATAACTTGATTGAGTATATAACTAAAAGCATTAGGGATAGGCTGTTCGGAGAAAGTCTTTACTAATGATTCGCTTAAATTTAAATTTCGCAACATATCTGTCATATCGGCATACATATTACCCACATACATTGGGTCAATCCATGTTATATGCACAAAAGCTGCCATTGCCTCAAATAGGGATGCAAAGAAAAATAGCATTATAGAAAATTGCACACCATGCCAAAAGCTCATCTTATTGTCAACAATAGAAATTCTATATTTTATAAGATATTGAAAAAGTATGGCGGGGGTAATAGCTGAAAAAATTGGTCCTAAAAACTCCAACGTAGAATTTTGTATAGCTGAAACAACAAATAAATATTTCACTACCCAAAAAATCCCAAGAAAGAGACCACTTTGCATAGCGAAACTAAATAGTTTACTTTTATCTTCTTGCATATTATTGATTTTAACATGCAAAAGTAATCAAAATTAGCCAATTGAGGATAACACAAATATGTTTTAGCTCACAAAGTGATATTAAACAATTATCTTTGTTGAATTATTTTTCAAAATACAGTTATCAAAATAACTCAATGAAGTGTATTAGAAAATAGATATGTTCTACATCAACATGAATAAGATTGACAAAACCAAAACAAATATTTGAATAAAATGAAGGAAAACAATAGTGACGAAAAAAGAAAAAAGAAATCATGGATATTAGATGTGATTTTCTATGCTGCAATAGCTGCAATACTATTTACTCCAATAGGAAAGCCAGTAAAAATATGGGTTAATAAAATCTTTGCTTTCAGTCCTTCAATTAAGAAAGAAGAAAGCAGAGAAGTGTTGCGTGACTTTCATTGGGAATTTGCTGATGACAAGGACCAACAGTTTAACCTGACTGAAGCTAAAGGCAAAGTAGTGTTTTTAAACTATTGGGCAACATGGTGCCCTCCATGTATAGCTGAGATGCCATCAATACAAAAACTATACGACCAATATAAAGACAATCCCAATGTGGAGTTTATTTTTGCAACCACCGATCCTAAAGAAAAAGTAGATCAATTTATGGCAGATAATGGATACTCACTTCCAACATATTATATGCACACCGCTGCCCCTAATCAACTTGAATCGAATACCATTCCGTTTACAGTTTTAATTGCAAAAGATGGAAGCATAGTGATTAGAAAAAAAGGTTCTGCTGATTGGAATAGCAAAAAGGTAAGAAAGACAATAGACCAATTGATTAAAGAATGACATACTCTTCTATAGAAAAAGCTCACTGAATAGTTTAAACAAATCAGTGAGCTTTTTTTATTTTATACAAACATATTACAATCTATCCAAAATCTTATCCATCACCCAATTGGTACGCATAGCAGTGGTATAATCGCTTATCGGATATTTGCCTTTACCATTCAGATGATTTATAATACTCTCGATAAGATAGTATTGAATATTTTCGGGATTCTCCTCAGTAAATTGTTGTTCACTATTTGAGTTTTTTAGAATGATAGGGGTGAATAAGAATGTTGAAAACTCAATAGTGCCTTCAGAACCTACAATTATTACAGAGTCTATACGCTTGTCAACTGATGCTGCAAACTCCCAGTGTCCCTTACCTTTGATTCCATTCTCAAAAATCCATTCTGCATCTACAGTATCTTCCACATCATACAATCCAGCTATATTTTTAGTTTCACCCTTAGCATCAACTATTGGTCCAAAGAAATAATCCATAATGTCGAATTGATGAGAAGCAAGGTCATAAAAATATCCAGCTCCCGACTCGTCAGGATTAACACGCCATGTAAGAGTATCCTTGCTTAAGTCAGATTTGTAAGGTGGGTTTATAAAATTCACATTTATCTCCATCACCTCGCCAATATCACCATTATCAATCAGCTCTTTCACCTTATTAAAGTAAGGCAATGTGCGACGATAATAACCTACGAAGCAATCCACACCCTCTCTGCAAGCAATCTCAGCTATCAACTTACACTCCCAATATGAAGACGCCATCGGCTTCTCAATATAAACAGGCTTGCCCATTTTTATTGCGGCAATAGCATATTCAGCATGTGACCCTGGAGGTGTAGCTACATATACAGCATTAACATCTGTATCTGCAAGCAAACTATAAGCATTTGCATAATATTTATCAATATCATGTCTCGTTGCATAGTCCTTAGCCGAATCACTATTGCGACTCATTACTGCCACAATGTCCGAACCATCCACTTTCTTGAAAGCGGGTCCACTTTTCATTTCGGTTACTTTTCCGCAACCTATGAATCCCCAATTTATCATATTTGTCAAAGTTTATAATTTATCTCAATCTTTTACTTCTAATAAAAGGTAACTATTCAGCTAATAACACTTATGTATGATAAATTGTTGATATGCTCGATAGTGGTTAAACGGTTAATCGGTTAATTGTAGTTCTTCACTTGTGCCACCCTTGCGGGTGGGGATGGTGGTGTGGATATCATATCCGTAAGATAAATCTTACGGTTAATCACATTATGTCCTACGGACATCTCGGTACTCGATATCAGCGAAGCGTACTAACAGCCGAAGGCGTAC
>CAZNRT010000028.1:0-25253 GCA_964575445.1 uncultured Proteiniphilum sp.
TCTTTTAATCTCCTAACACATTGTTGCGAAAAAATATCAAGTATTCTTTGTATATTTAAAGTAATCAGTTGTTTGTTGAGAATATTCAATGTCTTATTGCTCAACTAATAAATGCCTATCTAATAGAATCAAGCAGTTTTTCTAAAGTATATTCATCAGTAATATATACATCTCTTGGCTTGCTACCTTGCACTGGTCCTACTATTCCTGTTGATTCTAATTGGTCCATCAGTCTCCCTGCTCTGTTATATCCAATCGAGAATTTTCTTTGGATTAATGATGTTGAGCCTTGTTGATGTATTACAATAAGTCGTGCAGCTTCTTCAAACAATACATCTTTTTCGCTAAGGTCAGCTGCTCCTTTTATTTCTTCTCCATCATTAGTTAATACTTCGGGTAAGGCAAAAGCACTTTCATAACCTCTTTGATTGCCAATGTATTGTGTTATATCTTCCACTTCTGGTGTATCAACGAAAGCGCACTGAATACGTATAAGATTATTGCCTTGCGAAAATAGCATATCTCCTCTGCCTATCAATTGATTAGCTCCTGAAGCATCTAATATAGTTCTTGAGTCTATTTGTGATGTCACCCTGAATGCCATTCTTGCAGGGAAGTTAGCCTTGATAGTTCCAGTTATTATATTAGTTGTTGGGCGTTGAGTTGCGATAACCATGTGCATGCCCACTGCTCTTGCCTTTTGTGCGATTCTTGCAATAGGCATTTCTATTTCTTTGCCCGCAGTCATTATCAAATCTCCAAATTCATCAATCACCACCACTATATACGGCAAATATCTATGTCCATTGTTTGGGTTTAGGCGTCTTTTCACAAACTTTTCGTTATATTCTTTGATGGTTCTCACCTTTGCTCGCATCAATAGCTCATATCTGTCATCCATTTCTTTGGTAAGGGAGTTCAATGTTTGAGTCACTTTTGAAATATCAGTTATGATTGCCTTCTCATGATCTGGTAGCTTTGCCAAGTAGTGTCTCTCTATGGTTGAATATATATTAAACTCAACCATCTTAGGGTCTATGAGCACCATCTTTAGTTCCGAAGGGTGCTTCTTATATAATAATGATGTGATGATAGCATTCAACCCTACCGACTTTCCTTGTCCTGTAGCACCCGCCACTAATAAGTGTGGCATCTTGGCTAAATCAAAAATAAATACCTCATTCGTGATTGTCTTTCCCAAAGCTACTGGTAGATCATAAGTGCACTCCATGAATCTTTTTGAAGCAATTACAGATTGCATCGATACTATTTGTGGATCCTTATTGGGAACTTCTATTCCCACAGTTCCTTTGCCAGGCATTGGTGCAATAATTCTAATTCCTAACGCCGAAAGGCTCAGTGCTATATCATCTTCCAGGTTTCTAATCTTCGAGATTCTAACTCCCGCTTGTGGTATTATTTCGTATAACGTAATCGTGGGTCCAACAGTAGCTTTGATTGTAGTTATTTCGATTCCATAATTTCTCAGTGTTGTTATAATTTTGTCTTTATTCTCGTTTTGTTCCTGCATATCAATGGCTTTGCTACCAGTGTTATATACTTTCAGGAGCTCCATTGTTGGGAATGCGAATGAAGATAAATCTTTCTTTGGGTCATAGTCCTCCATTTCTTCCACTGTTTCTATGGCTTTATTAGAGGCATCCGAACTGTTGATTGGTGATGAAGCCGTATTATGATTGTGCTTCATCTCTGTCTGCTCTTCATCTTTGGGAACTACTATTTCAAAGTTATCATTATGGTTCTCCTCATTTGATGGTTGCAAGGATGGTGGGGTGAATGTTGGATAAAAATCGCTCTTTTCGTCTGACTGATCGGAGTGGTTGCTTATCTCCTCATCTTCATAAGTATCTGCAGTCGCTTTTTCTTCTTCTGCTGGAATTGTTCTGTTTCTTTTCCAGAAAAATAGATGCTGTTTTAATCTTGTTAAAATGCTATTTTTTGTTTGCGCACTCTCATATTCTTCTTCGTCGGGAAGATCTATTTCAAGTTCAAGTTCAATACTTTCTGGCTCTTCCTTTTTAAATCCATTTCCAAAAGAGGGCTTGCTATTAATTATCGTTTCTTGTATTTTATGCATGGAGCTCTTTTTGAGAATCACAAACGCAGTTAAAATAAATAGAGCAATCAATAAGAGCATACCAGGCAAGCCTATGCTTGAGCTAAGCATCTTAGTAATCTGTGAGCCATGAGTGCCTCCCCAACTTATGTGACTCATTGAGAATATCTTGCTGAAAATAAAGGCTTCAGTTATCGACCCTGCTATAAGCCCAAATGCTGTCAAGAAAAATAGCTTTGTGGTTTTTAGTTTGGACACTTTCATGATTTTGAGACCCATCAAAGTTATGAAAATAGGTATCAATATTGAGACAAGCCCAAACCAATTATTGACCAAATTATTGGAAATATAGGCACCTGCAATACCCGTCCAGTTAGATATCTCAGGTTTGGGCTCTTCAGTTGATTTGTTTGAAATATATTCGTTGTAGGGTATGCTATTTACTATTGCATTGTCGCTGGCTCCAGTAAAAAAGAATGAGAATATGGTTAGAACTGTATATAAACCCACAAAAGCTGTAAGCAATCCAATAATAAATTGTACTCTTTCATTTCTGAAGAAGTGTACAATATTGTTGGATATCTTTACCCAATCAATTCTTTCTGACTTATTGGTTCTCTTTTTTATAACTTTTCTTCTTCTTTTAGCCATGATGATTGTTTGCGTACTCTTTGTAAAATAGTTGTTTGTTAATGTCCAAACTTGTTTTGGTTGCTTTGCCTCAATAATAGCGAACGAAAATATTTGTAACTACATGTCATATTATCCCCGCATGTACAAAAGTAATAAAAATAGGATAATTCAGCATGCTTTTTCATTGTCCTTTATTAAATATCATGCGATACTTTATTTATCTTTAGTCGTTTAATTCCAGATATACCATTATTTGATTCATTGCACTGCCATTCTAAATGCTTTTACCTCTCTCAAAGTTTTGTGAATGCTATTTACAATCATTTTATACAGAAAATTGTAACAATAACACTCCTTATTTTTGATATAACTATCAATTTTAGTTTTAGAATTTACATTTATGTAACGTGTATATGAAAATTAGAAGGTGTTTGTATCGATTACCATGTTGTCACCTTCAATAATGTTCATTGTTGGTCGTGAGAACTGGTTTGTTGAGCCAACAATGAGTATTGTCAAGCGAGTAGACTGGTTTCTTGATCTGACAATGTCGGTTTTTATTTGTCGCAACTTGTTTCGTGTTATAAAAATGGATATTGTTGCTTATCCCAACTGGTTGCTTGAATAAAAAATGTTCAACTTTGGTGTTGAGAACTTATCAGGTGAGGCAATACTCGATTGTTTTTGTTGTTTTATTTTCTGAGACGATAATTACACAAACCAAAATGTGAATGTGTTGAAAAAAAATGTTTGTTCCAAGCACGCTTAAGTTTGTTTGTCAATCCTAATGGGATAAACAATATTTAAAGAAAGGTGTTCTCGAGTTGCAAACGGTTAGACCTTTTTTTTGTTTTGTCATATATCAATTGTAAATGGCTATACATTATTTTTGATTGGCTACTATACTTTGTCAGACTAAGGTTCAAAGAATAATAAATGACAGTGATAGAGTTCTGATGACAATTTGTTTTTTATATTTTTACCCCAATCCATTTCATTACTAAAGAGTAATTACTATATTTGAAAGAAAAATAGTATTTAATGAACAGTATTTTAAGCAGCGAATGCAATCATAGAATTGAAAGGCTGCAACAGTCAATCGTTACAGCAGGTGTTGATGCCTGCATTATCACTTCATCAGTAAATATATATTATCTCTTTGGTAGCATATTTGATGGTTATCTGTGCGTCATGCCTGAGGGTAAGCCAATAGCTTTTGTGAGAAGACCAATTGATGTCGATGGGGAAAATGTTATTTACATTCACAAACCTGAGCTTATACCCAGTATCTTGATTGATCGAAATATTGCACTTCCTCAAACGCTAATGTTGGAGAATGATGTATTGTCACTTTCGGCAGCTGAGCGTTTGATTGCAGCAATGGGTAGCCCTAAGGTATTGAACGTGTCCGCAGAGATGCGACGTATCAGAACCATTAAATCTGAATACGAATTAAATATTATGCGTGAGTGTGCCACAATCCATGCTTCGGTATATAAGCAGATCCCTGATATTTATAGAGAGGGAATGACAGATATCGAGTTTCAGATAGAGCTCGAATATCTAATGAGAAAAAATGGATCGATAGGTATATTCCGAACTTTTGGTGCCAATATGGATATATTTATGGGTAGTATTCTGGCGGGTGAGAATGCCCATGCTGCTTCACCATTCGATTTTGCTTTGGGAGGAGAGGGTGTTTCTCCACTTTTGCCTCTCGGTGCAAATGGTACAAAGCTAACACCAGGAACTACGCTAATGGTGGATATGGCTGGCAACTACAAGCCACTTATGGATGATATGACTCGTTCGTTTGCTATTGGGTATGCCCCCGATCTTGCTCGCAAAGCTCATGAGGTTTCTATTGAGATTCACAATCACATTGTGGCTATTGCTAAAGAGGGCACACTATGTGCAGACTTGTATTTTCTTGCCGAAAATATTGCTAAAGAGCATGGATTGATCGATTATTTTATGGGAACCACTCAGCAGGCAAAATTTATAGGTCATGGAGTAGGGCTCGAGATTAATGAGCCTCCTGTGCTTGCCCCTCGTTCTAAAGAGGTTCTTATTGCGGGAATGACTATAGCGGTAGAGCCAAAATTTGTGTTGCCCAACATTGGTGCAGTGGGGATTGAGAATACCTATATTGTTCATGCAGACGGATTGGAGAAAATTACTATTTGTGATGAATCTCTGATAGTACTATAATAAATAGAGACTGAAATATATAAAATTGATGATCAAAAAGATACTATACATTACTTTGTCTGTGAGTGCGGTAGCAGCATTATCATTGGTGTTGTTTTCATTCAATAATACTGAGCGCGTTGAACAACAACGCCCTCAAGTGTTGTCGATGACTGCCTCTGCTGATGTGCCCGATGAGATGACCTTTGCGGGTGAGAAAATTGCATTCGACAGATACGATCTTCACGAACGTATGGATCGAGAATTAAATAGCTTCACTTATTTTCATTCCACTACGATGCTATTAATTAAGCGTGCTAACAGAATATTTCCTCTCATTGAACCAATATTAAAAGAACATGGCTTGCCCGATGATCTTAAGTATTTAGCAGTTATTGAGAGTAGCCTCGATCCTCGTGCGGTTTCGCATGCGCAGGCTGCTGGATTGTGGCAATTTATGCCCAGCACTGCACCAGGATATGGGCTTGAGGTGTCTGCAGAAGTTGATGAGAGATATCATATAGAGAAATCCACAGTTGCTGCTGCAAAGTATCTCAAGGATGCTTATCGTAAATATGATTCGTGGAGCTCAGCCTCGCTATCATATAATGGAGGACAAGGACGAATAACGGGCGAACTAAAGAATCAGGGAGTGACCGATGGATTGGATTTGTGGCTTGTAGAGGAAACCACACGTTACTATTTCAGAATGCTTGCCATAAAGTTGATTTTTGAAAATCCATATCAATATGGATTTATACTTCGTGGCGATCAGCTGTATAAGCCAATGGCGTTTAAAGAGGTTAAGGTTACCTCGTCAATTCCAAGTTTAGTTGATTTTGCAAAGCAGCATGGCATTACTTATGCTCAGCTCAAAGATTTCAACTCGTGGCTACGAAGCACCAAGCTCACAGTGCGACCAGGTAAGTCATACACAATTCTTATCCCAACAAAAGAGAGCTTGTATTATAAAAAGGGTGACAAAGCAAAGGTGCATAATCTGCGCTGGGTGGTAAGCTAAAATTGCAAATATTTTTAATAAATAGCACAAATGAAGTGTTCGATGCGCTGGTGTTTAAGTATCGAACAATTGTGTGCTTTTTTCGTTTTTACAAAGACTATGATAATAGATAATGAAACAATAGATGTGCAAGGGGCACGTGTGCACAATCTCAAAAATATAGATGTTACAATACCTCGTGATTCTCTGACAGTGATTACGGGATTGAGTGGTAGTGGTAAATCATCATTGGCTTTTGATACTATTTTTGCTGAGGGACAAAGACGATATATTGAAACATTTTCGGCTTATGCTCGTGGGTTTCTTAGCAAAATGGAACGTCCAGATGTTGATAAAATTTCGGGACTTAGTCCTGTTATTTCCATTGAGCAAAAGACCACCAATCGAAACCCACGATCTACCGTTGGCACCACCACAGAGGTATATGATTTTATGCGCCTTCTCTTTGCTCGTGCAGGCGACGCTTATTCATATGCTACAGGCGAGCGAATGGTGAAATATACCGAAGAACAAATCTTGGAGCTTATCCTGACACGATATATAGGCAAAAAGATTTATATGCTTGCTCCTGTGGTTCGTAATCGTAAAGGGCATTACAAGGAACTATTTGAACAAATTCGTAAGAAAGGTTTCTTAAGTGTACGAATTGATGGCGAAATCAGTGAAATAGTGCCAGGTATGAAGCTTGATAGATATAAAAATCATAGTGTGGAGATTCTTATCGACAAGCTTATTGTTTCAAATAAGTTTGAAGACAAGCTCAAGCAGAGTGTACGCACTGCCATGAAGCATGGCGAAGGATTGATTATGATACAGGATGTGGAGTCTGACGAGGCTCGATTCTACAGTAGGTCTCTAATGTGTCCATCAACGGGGTTGTCATATAACGAACCTGCACCCCACAATTTTTCATTCAATTCGCCATTAGGTGCTTGCCCCAAATGTAAGGGACTTGGATATATTGACGAAATAGACGTTGACAAAATCATTCCAGATAAAACGATAAGCATTGCCAAAGGTGGTATCTTACCATTGGGAAAGGAAAAAAGCAATCTATTCTTCTGGCAAATTGCAGCAATATGCGAAATGTATGATGTAACAATAAAGACACCTATAGAGGACATCCCCCAAGATGCACTCAATGAAATTATATATGGCACTGATGATCATTTGAAAATAAAGAACGAGTCGCTCGGCAATTCTAATTATATGGTCACCTACGAAGGGATTGCAAAATATATTGATATGCAGCAGAATGAGGATGCTTCTGCTACAGCACAAAAGTGGGCAGGTCAGTTTATTTCTACATCAGTGTGCACTGAATGCAATGGTCAGAGACTAAACAAAGAGGCTCTTCACTTTAGATTTAATGACAAAAATATATCTGAGCTGGCTGATATGGATATTCATAATCTGTATGAATGGTTTATGGATGCCGAGAATCATGTAACCGATAGACAACGACTCATAGCCGAAGAGATAAAGAAAGAAATACTTGATAGATTGCGCTTTCTTGTGGATGTGGGTTTGGGATATTTATCTCTATCTCGGGCTTCAGCCTCACTTTCGGGAGGCGAGAGTCAGCGTATCAGACTGGCTACTCAGATTGGATCCCAACTCGTCAATGTGCTATATATACTCGATGAGCCAAGTATTGGGTTGCATCAGCGAGATAATATGAAATTGATAGACTCATTAAAAAAACTTCGCGATTCTGGAAACTCAGTCGTGGTTGTTGAACATGATAAGGATATGATGCTTGCGTCAGACTATGTGGTGGATATGGGTCCCTTTGCTGGTCTCAAAGGCGGTGAAGTAGTATATGCTGGTACTCCTGCGGAAATGCTAAAGAAAAATACTCTGACGTCTAACTATCTTAATGGAAAGATAGCTATTGAAGTCCCCGAAGTTAGGCGCAAAGGCAATGGCAAATATCTAACGATAGTTGGAGCAAGTGGGAATAACTTGAAAAACGTAACTGCCAAATTTCCGCTTGGTACTTTTATCTGCGTGACAGGTGTGTCGGGAAGTGGAAAGTCCACATTAATAAATGAAACGCTACAGCCAATATTAAGTCAGAAGTTTTATCGCTCTCTAAAAGATCCGCAGCCATACAAGTCAATAAAGGGCATTGAAAATGTTGACAAAATAGTGAGTGTTGATCAATCACCCATTGGGCGAACTCCTCGTTCCAACCCTGCAACATATACTGGAGTCTTTACTGAAATAAGAAATCTATTTGCAGGTATGCCTGAGGCCAAAATCAGAGGCTACAAGCCTGGTCGCTTTTCATTTAATGTGAAAGGGGGGAGGTGCGAAACTTGCAAGGGTAATGGTAGCAAAACACTTGAAATGAATTTTCTGCCTGATGTTATGGTGCCTTGTGAAGAATGTCATGGCAAAAGATATAACCGTGAGACACTTGAAGTGAGATTCAAGGGCAAATCTATTTCAGATGTTTTGGAGATGCCTATTAATGTTGCGGTAGATTTCTTTGAAAATGTGCCAAGTATTCTTCAAAAGATAATAGTTCTGCAGGAAGTAGGTTTGGGATACATAAAACTTGGTCAGTCATCCACTACCCTGTCGGGGGGTGAGAGTCAACGAGTAAAGCTCGCGACCGAATTGGCACGTAAAGATACAGGGAACACTATCTTTATATTGGATGAGCCAACCACTGGTTTGCATTTTGAAGACATCAGGGTCTTGTTGGGGGTTTTGAATAAGTTGGTGGACAAAGGCAATACAATTATTGTAATAGAGCACAACCTGGATATTATCAAAAGTTCCGATTATATTATTGATCTCGGTCCTGAGGGTGGAGCTATGGGTGGTAATATTTTAGTAACGGGAACCCCCGAAGATATTTTGTCAAACAAAGAGAGCTATACTGTCAAATATTTGAAGGAAGAATTGGGTGTTTAATTTGCAAAAGTTAAAAAACAAACCCTATTGAACCTTTTATAATTTCTCTTGTTTATGATAGTGAGAATGACAATGATATGTGTCTCAATGCGGCTTGAGCACATTCACAATAATAATTATAAATAGTAAATAATATATATGGCTAAAATAACATTTCACGACAACCCAATCAATACAGTGGGAGATTTGCCAGCAGTAGGTGCTGTGGCATCAGACTTCACATTAGTGAAAGGCGACCTTTCAGAACTGTCTTTATCAGAATTGAAAGGCAAGAATGTAATTCTAAATATCTTTCCAAGTATTGATACAGGCGTTTGTGCAGCATCTGTTAGAAAATTTAATAAAGAGGCGAGCTCTCTTAATAATACATCCGTTCTTTGTATTTCGGCTGACCTACCCTTTGCATCAGGGCGCTTTTGTGGTGCCGAAGGACTAAAGGACGTGGTAACTCTTTCTGTTTTCCGTGATAATAATGCATTTGCTAATGCATATGGAGTACTATTGACTGATGGTCCTTTGAGAGGTCTGTTGGCACGTGCGGTAGTAGTCGTAAACTCGGAAGGGAAAGTAGTTTATACAGAACTGGTTCCTGAGATTGCACAAGAGCCAGATTATAATTCTGCAATCAACTCGATAGTGTAGTTTGTTTCATGAAGATTGTGTTAACAAGGAAAGTCTGCGAAGTGATTTCGCGGACTTTTCGCTTTTTATGAGGGTGTTAATAATTCTACGATCTACATTCATCCTATACCTATATCCTTTGATTTTATGTTGGTTGCAATAATTGATAGCAATATCAATCCCACACCAATCCATTTAATAAAATCAACTGACTCATGAAGTATAAAAGCAGAAGAGAGAGTTGCTGTTGGTAATTCTACAGCACTAATTATAGCACTAATAGATACCCCTACTCGTGGTATTCCATATGAAAAGAAGAATGGCGGTATCACAGTTCCAAGTAGTGCCAGGGCTATTCCCCAGATGAATAATCCACTAAAATAAATCCCATTGAAAAAGAATAATGGGGGGAATATTATCCATGTTGCCACACAAGAGCCAGTTATCATCAATGCACTCTTCTTCAATACAGGTAAGTCATTTCCCACGCGTCCACTTGTAATAAGAAATATAGCGTAGCTGGTGGCTGCAAGTAATCCATATATTATTCCTTTTAGGTTTATAGCTACTTCTTCACTAAAAATTCCGCCAGCCAAGAAGGTGCCAATAAATACTACACCCAAAAGGAGTAGTTGCTTCTTGCTCGGCTTTTTCTTAAAGATAAAAGCCTCAATTATTACACTAATCCATAGATATTGCATTAAAAGGATGATTGCTACTGATGCGGGCAATAGTTTTACACATTGATAATAAAAGATTCCTACCAGCCCTGTAAATATTCCTGCTATACTTACTTTCCACCATTGTGTCTTTGGTTGGTTGTCAATTGATTGGCTATTATCTTTGGTCTTGTTTTTATTCTTTCTATTTGATGTTATCCAATATGCAATCCATAATATTACCATCCCAGTGAAGGCTTGTGACCCAGTTATTTCACCGAGTGTGTATCCATTTTCATATGCAAACTTCACAATTGTGGATAAAAAACCAAAGCTAATAGCTCCAAGAAGTACCAGTACTCCCCCTTTTATTCTTTCATTCATTTCAATATAGTTTTCTCAAATTTATTGCGCACAAAAAAGGAATACCATCCTAAAGATAATATTCCCTTCTTATGGGGCGTAAAGATAATGATTTATTTTTGAACGGAATATGTTTATTCCTGACTAATGTGTACTGGTAGTTTGGTGTTTAGGTATATTATCTCTCACTTATTCCAAATATCCCATGCCGCTAATGCTTGTATCTCCAGCATTTCTGCGCCATTTTTTATTGTTGCTCCATTCTCTTTTCCCTTTTTGAGAAATAAAGTTTCGGAAGGATTATAAACCAAGTCATAAAGAAGATGGTTATTTGTGATTAGATGATAGGGTAGGTTGGGGCATTCATCTGTTTTGGGATATGTGCCCAAAGGGGAGCAGTTGATAATTATATTATGGCTTTCCATCATCTGTTTGTCAATTTCATCATATGTGATGCGGTTTGTGCCACTTGTGCGAGATACATATATCCATTCAATATTTAAATCATTGAGTGCATAAATCACCGCTTTTGATGCCCCTCCCGTGCCCAGCACTAATGCTTTGGATTGAATATCGGGATTAATAAGAGGTTTTAATGACCTTTTGAATCCAATATAATCGGTGTTGAAACCTATTAATGAATATGAGCCATCGACGCATCTTGCAATTTTGATTGTATTTACTGCGCCAATTTTTGCAGCATCATCAGACATGATGTCCAAAAGAGGGACAATACTTTCCTTGTATGGAATTGTTATATTAAAGCCTTTTATATCATTGTTTTGCAGCAATATATCTTTTATTGCTGCAATGTCATTTATCTCGAAGTTTAGATACTCTGCATCAATGCTCTCTTCTCTGAACTTATTGTTGAAATATTTTGCAGAAAATGAGTGTCCAAGTGGGAACCCAATTAATCCATATTTGTCCATATCGTTCTATTGAGTTGGTTTTTCAGCGATATAAAGTGTGGTGATACCAAGAGTAAAACGCCTTAAACGAATATTCGTAAATCCATTCTTTTGCAATATAAGCATCATCTCCCTTCCTTGGGGAAAAGCTGCAATAGATTCTGGTAGATATTCATATGCTCTTTGTTCAGTTGATAGTGCTTTCGCTATTATAGGCATTGCATACTTGGTGTAAGTGGTGTGAAGTTCTTTCATTGGGCTCTTATCAGGTGTTGTAAGCTCAATAAACATAAATACTCCACCTGGTTTTAATACTCTCAGCACCTCATGGAAGCTATTGTTTATCTCTTCAAAGTTTCTCACTCCAAATGCGGCGGTTGCAGCGTCAAAAGTATTTTCATAATAAGAAAGATTGGAACAGTCTTGGAATTCGAACGTGATAATATCTTGAAGTCCTTTTTGCAAAACTTTCCTTCTACCAATATCCATCATTCCCTCAGATATGTCTGTAGCAGTAATGCGATCTGGTCTCAAAATCTTCTGAGCCATTATAGCAAAGTCACCCGTGCCAGTTGCGATGTCCAAAATTTGTTTAGGCTTGTACTTTCTGATTCTTTTCAAAGCCTCTCTTCTCCAATAATTATCTATTCCTAATGAAAGAACACCATTCAAAAGGTCATATTTTGGTGCAATCTCATTAAACATTTCTGTTACTTGTTCCCTTTTTGATTGTTCCTCACCATAAGGTTTTACATTTTCTACATTGTATTTCATTTGCAAGGATTAAAAAAATAACCTTGTGCATTTTATTCAATGCACAAGGTTATATATTGATTGCACAAAATTATGCCTTTAAATATTCAGTTACATTCTTTTCAATACGTGCTTCCAAGTCAGCAGCATTTGCTTTTATAAATTTTTCTCCCACAATTTTTTCATATAGTTCAATGTATCGTTCAGATACCGAATTGCAATATTCCTCTGTCATTTCGGGTACTTGTTGACCTTCTTGCCCTTGAAACCCATTTTCTATCAGCCAAGCACGCACAAATTCTTTTGACAATTGCTTTTGTGGTTCTCCATTTTCAAAACGTTCCTCATATCCCTCACTGTAGAAGTATCTTGATGAGTCAGGAGTATGAATTTCGTCAATCAGATATATCTTTCCATCTTTTTTTCCAAATTCATATTTTGTGTCAACAAGTATAAGCCCTTTTTCGGCAGCCATTTCTGTGCCACGCTTAAAGAGGTCGTAGGTGTATTGCTCTAATAGCTCATAATCCTCCTGGCTAACAAGTCCTTGTGCAATTATTTCTTCTCGTGATATGTTCTCGTCATGACCTTCATCAGCTTTAGTCGTGGGAGTAATTATTGGTGTTTCAAACTTTTGATTTTCTCGCAAGCCTTCCGCAAGAGGTAGTCCACATATAGTTCGTGCTCCTTTTTTGTAATCACGCCAAGCACTACCTGTGATATAGCCACGTATTACCATTTCTACTTTGAATGTCTCACAATTGATACCTACTGTTACCATTGGGTCGGGTGTAGCTTGTTTCCAGTTAGGAACAATATCAGAAGTGGCATCTAAAAACTTCGCTGCAATTTGATTCAATACTTGACCTTTGTATGGAATGCCAGCTGGTAGCACCACATCGAACGCAGATATACGATCGGTAGCTATCATTACCAAAGTGTCTTCGCCCATGCTATAAACATCACGCACTTTGCCATGATACACTTTGCTCTGTCCTGGAAATTGATAGTTGGTTCTTGTTAGAGAATTATTCATAATGTTTATTTGTTTTGATAATCTATTTTAATAGTGTTCAAACAGTGTTTGATGGTTGTTTAAACACTGTTTATTTTAAATTGTTCGCTTTAGGAATTAGCATCTCGTCTCTTTCCTCTTTTGCTTCATTTTTTTCATAAGCTTCCACAATTCGCTGTACCAATCTGTGTCTTACAATATCCTTTTTGTCAAACTCGATAGACGCTATACCTTTAATATTCTTCAGCACTTTCATTGCGTGTACTAAGCCCGATTGTTGAGATCTTGGCAAATCTATCTGTGTGACATCGCCCGTTATTATCATTTTTGCACTTAATCCCAAACGTGTCAAAAACATTTTTATTTGTTGCTTGGTAGTATTCTGTGCTTCATCCAAAATAATAATTGCATCATTGAGTGTACGACCTCTCATAAATGCCAGTGGGGCAATCTGAATAATCTTATTTTCAAGATATTCCTTCAGTTTCATTGGCGGAATCATATCCTCCAAGGCATCGTATAGTGGTTGTAGATATGGGTCAATTTTGTCTTTCATATCTCCAGGTAAGAAGCCTAATTTCTCGCCAGCCTCTACCGCTGGACGACTAAGAATTATTTTCCGTACCTGCTTTGTTTTCAGTGCACGAACCGCAAGAGCGATAGCAGTGTACGTTTTGCCCGAACCCGCAGGACCTATTGCAAATAACATATCGTTGTCGGCAAATGCATCAACTAATCTTTTTTGATTGTGTGTGCGAGCTCTTATGGCTTTCCCATTCAAACCATGTATTATTAAGTCCTCAATCTTAGATACTTCTGGAGAGTTGCCTTTTACAATACTAATAATGTTCTCCTCCGAAAGAAGATTCATTTCGATGCTAAACTTTTCCAACTCATTAATCTTCTCCTCAAAGCCCGCTATCTCTTCTTCATCCCCAATCACCTTTATGACGTTGCCTCGGGCAACTATCCTAAGCTTGGGATATAAAGTTTTTAGTAGTTGAGTATTGTTATTATTTACACCAAAGAATACTACAGGGTCTATGTTATCCAGAATGATTATTCGTTCTATCATATTCCGTTTTTTGGGAAATTAAATGAGTATTGGTATGTTCTGTTCTCCACTTTTTCTATATAATTGATAAACGCATTGTTAACCACCCTATTTCCTCCAGGGGTAGGGTAATTGCCAGAGAAGTACCAGTCACCATTATTATTTGAACATGCACTATGTAGGTCTTCTATACTCTGAAATACAATTTTCACCTCTGCTTTGATATCTTTTCCTGTGAGCATCTGTGCAATTTTATTTGATATCTCTTCTTCAGTGAATGGATCATAGATATTCTTTACATAGTTAGCTATTTCTTCTTTTTTATTATTCCGTTGAGCTAAGCATTTTTCGTACACATCCTTTATCACATGTTGCATGCCTCGTTCATTTAGTAATTCTATTGCCGCCTTGAATGCAATAAACTCACTCATCCTCGACATATCTATACCATAACAGTCTGGATATCTAATTTGTGGAGATGAGGATACTATGATAATCTTCTGAGGATCCAATCTATCAAGGATTTTTATAATGCTCTGCTTTAAAGTAGTGCCACGAACAATGCTGTCATCTATTATAACTAATTTGTCTTTTCCTCGCCTCAATGATCCATATGTAATATCATACACGTGTGCAGCAAGCTCTTCTTTTGACTTGCCTTGTGCAATAAATGTTCTGAGTTTAATATCCTTGATTGCTACTTTTTCTGCACGGACTCTCTTCGACAGTATGTTTTCAATCTCTTCGGGAGTCAGTTCTCCTTGTTTCTCTAATATCTCTAAAGCTTTTTTGTGATTAAAGTACTTCTCCAATCCCTCAAGCATTCCAAAATAAGCCACTTCGGCGGTATTGGGAATAAAAGAGAACACGGTGTTGTCAAAATCATTTCCTATAGATTCAACAATCTTTGGTACGAGAAGTTCTCCAAGTCTTTTTCGCTCGCGATATATATCAAAGTCAGAGCCACGAGAAAAATATATCCTCTCGAAAGAGCACGGAGCTATATTTTCTTTAGGTTCATGTATTTGATGTGTACTTATTTTCCCACTTCGCTTTACTACTAAAGCCTCACCTGGCTGCAGTTCCACTACATCTTCTTTTTTAAGATTGAATGCTGTCTGGATAACTGGTCTTTCTGAAGCGACTACAATAATCTCGTCGTCGCAATAATAGAATGCAGTACGTATGCCCCAAGGATCTCGCATTGCGAATGAGTCGCCACAGCCGATAAGCCCCACTAAGGCATAGCCACCATCCCATATGTCACTGGTGTGTTTAAGAACAAATGGGATGTCTAATTTTTCTTCAATTAGATTGCTTACCTCATTACCATTTTTATTTTTGTGATCAATTTTGTCAAATTGAAACTGAACTTCTCTATCTAAATGATGACCTAATGATTCTAACATCACAAAATTATCTGCATAATCTCTTGGATGTTGCCCTTCTGAAAGAAGTTGGTTAAACATTTCATCAGTATTTGTCATGCTAAAATTGCCAGCTATGGCTAATGTTCGAGACTGCCAGTTGTTGCGCCTCAACATTGGATGCACATAAGTTAGTGAGGTTCTTCCACTTGTGCTATATCTTAAATGCCCTAAAAAGAGTTCTGCAGCATATGGGATTGAACGTTTGGCAAACTCAGGGTCTGCCATTTGTGTGGGAGAAAATTGTGCGAACGAGTCGTGTACTTTTTCAAATACTTCAGATATTGCGCCCGACCCAAGTGCTCTTTCTCTGAAAATATATTCGTTGCCAGGTGCCGCATCTAATTTGACAGCTCCGAGTCCGGCACCCTCCTGACCACGGTTGTGTTGTTTTTCCATTAGCAGATACAACTTGTCTAAGCCATATTGCCATGTTCCATATTTTTTGTGATAGTACTCGAGCGGCTTAAGCAGGCGAACCATTGCAATACCACACTCGTGTTTTAAGATGTCACTCATTTGTGCTTAAAAATTTAGACAACAAATTTAATGCTATTTGTAGAAAAGTACGATTAAATAGATACAAAAAAATGAAAATTGCATTTGAAGTATCTTATTTAGATTATCAATTCTCTTTTAAATTCCCATCCCTATCTACACGGCAATTGCAGAGAACTCGACTATCTCTTTGAATAGTATCCTATTTAATCTTCTGTTTGGCTTTATACCGAAATGCAGATCGATAATAGAGAAAAAATGTGCGCTAAGGTCTCAATAATTTGTAATGCGACTAATAAATTGGTGGAATTATACCCCATCTTTTATCTAACACCTCAATATTACAGTTATAATAGTAATGCAAAAAACGTGATTAACATTCGTTTGCGTTAAGAAGTGTGAACATTTAACATAAAAACTGGTCGGATTCATGTTTTGTATTATGATTTTTTGGACAATCCGAACGGGGAGGTACTTTCGTCAAATGATGAAGTGCATAATCCGACTGATTTCATCCAATTGTCACTCGCATTTGTTAACAAATCGACCGGATTGTGTTAAAAGCAGGGTGAAAATCATGACAAATCGAGTCGGATTCATGTTTCGTCATTTGATGAAGACAACAATCCGATCGGATTGTGCTTTTCGTCATTTGATGAAGTTAAGAATCGGAACGATTTGTACTTTTCGTCATTTGATGAAGACAACAATCGGAACGATTTGTACCTTTCGTCATTTGATGAAGACAACAATCCGATCAGATTGTACTTTCGTCAAATGATGAAGTTAAGAATCCGACTAAGAGATAACATTGAACATCATTGTTTAACACGAAGCCATTGAAAATGGAATCCTCCTTTTCTTTGATAGTAGTTTTGATAGATTTACTCTTGTAGATCATTACTGTCAACTTTGCTTATCTTTGTAGTTTACAAGATAATAATATGATTATGATGGATTGGGAAAAACTATTCTCTTCAATGCGTTTTGGTATGGAAAATTACCATGACAGCAAACAGCATGCACGTACAGAATACCAGCGAGATTATGACAGATTGATATTTTCATCTGCTTTCAGAAGGCTTCAAAATAAAACTCAAGTATTCCCTCTCCCTGGCAGCATTTTTGTTCACAATAGGCTTACCCATAGTCTTGAAGTAGCAAGTGTAGGGCGTTCGATAGGTGATATCGTAGGGCATGCACTTCGAGAAAAGTATTTAAACTCATCAGCTCATTTTGAAGAGATAGGAGCTATCGTCTCGGCGGCTTGTTTGGCACATGATATGGGTAATCCACCATTTGGACACTCGGGAGAAAAGGCAATTTCGACTTTTTTCTCCGAAGGTAAGGGTAAGAGACTACAAAACCAGGTTGAGTCGGATGGTGGTTGCTGGACAGATTTTACCTTTTTCGAAGGCAATGCCAATGCTATGCGTCTGCTAACTCATCAGTTTCATGGAAAACGAAAAGGTGGCTTTGCTATGACTTATTCCACACTTGCCTCCATTGTCAAATACCCTTACGCCTCTACTCTTAGTGGTGGCAAAAACAAGTTTGGTTTTTTTGCTTCTGAGGAAGATGATTATGCAACCATTGCCAATGAGTTGGGGATTATAATGGTTTCTGAAAAACCTCTGAAATATGTACGATATCCATTAGTCTATCTCGTGGAAGCAGCAGATGATATTTGTTATCAAGTCATGGATATCGAAGATGCACATAAGCTACATCTTGTCACTACTGAAAAAACTTTCGACTTGTTGTTGAGTTTTTTTGATGAGGATAAGAGACAGAGAAGGATTGAAAATATGAATCTCCTTTCTGATGTGAATGAGCAGATAGCATATTTGCGAGCAAGTGTTATTGGATTGCTTGTAGGTGAGTGCTCTCAAGTGTTTGTAGAAAACGAAGAGGTTATACTATCTGGCATGTTTGAGGGCTCGTTGATTGATAACATTTCAGAGATGGCACATGAAGCATATAAAAAGTGTTCCGATTTTGCTTATAAAAATATTTACTTTTCAAGAGATGTCTTAGATGTAGAGCTGGCAGGATACAGAATTATTGGCTTCTTGCTCGAAATTTTTACTGAAGCAATATTAAATCCTGACCACGCATACTCCAAACTACTTCTGCAACGTATCCCAAAGCAATACAACACCGAAAATCAAGATCTATACTCTCGACTTCAATCCATTATTGATTACATCTCGGGCATGACTGATGTTTATGCTTTGGATTTGTATAGAAAAATTACGGGTATGGGATTGCCTTCTATTTAAATATTTACCCCACACTTTTGGTGCATATTATATATATTGAATTACGTTTTGATATGCTGATTCAACTATCAGATTGTAAGTAAAAAATAATATTTAATTTTCTATTGAAATTATTTGGTGGTATTAAATATCTTTTTTATATTTGCGATGTGGTTTTTTCATAATAGTATTAGATTTAAGGTTAACATTGTTAGCAGGATGTCGTGAGACATTCTGCTAATTTTCATTTTACACAGAGCATGCAATTAAGCTGGCAAGATGCAAGCACATTCTTTTGAAATTATTCATTATATCTTGCAACTATTTTATATGCCTAACGAAAAGGAATCTTGTGCTTTTCTTCTTTCAGATAACTAAGTCCTTAAAAGTAACTTTTAATCCAAATTACTGTGAGCTTGTAGTGGGAAATGAAGTAAACATTTTAAAGTTGTTCGCGGGCACTTCCAAATTCATTGTTTGTGCATTTACTTGCAATATATCTGTTGCATTCATATAGTTATACCACTCGCCTGTTATAGGGAATTGAGTAGAATAATTGGCATCGTTATTTGTGAAATTACCTACTACGACTACATGTTTGTTGTCGGGTCCAGATAGTGTAAGGAATCTCCCATTGCCCCAAAAGCTTTCAGACACACGCCATTGAAGTGTTGTATGTGGCGTGAACAACTGTGGATATTTATTGCGGAAATCAATAAGAGCGGTATAAATAGAATGAAGCTTCTTTCGTTCAGACATATCGTAGTAATCCCACTTAATTGGCTTTCTTCCAGTTCTTCCGTTTTCATCAATAGATATATCATAGCCCAACTCGCCAAACTGCCATATCATTTTCGGACCTGGCACGGTGAAGAAGAAGGCTGCATTGGTAGATAACTGTGACATGCGTGCTGCTAAGTTTGTTTTCAATACGCCAACTCCCTCTTTGATTTGCATGTAAGCTGCGCGCTCTTCATCATGGCTTTCCATGTAGCTTACCAAACTATTGATGGGGCGAGAGGTTCCATAATACAATCCTGAGAAATCAGAATTTGCAGAATAGCCCATTGCCGACTGTTTGAAGGAGTGGTTCACGTTGCGCCACACCATCATACCATCGTTGCTCAGTTCGGTTTCTTCCTTGTTGTCGCAAAAATGCTCTAATATTACATACGTTTCGGGTTTTACGGCTTTGATGGTGGCATTGTAATCTTTGAGGATGTCAATACGCGAAGCATCGTAATTACCTGCTGTGCTTTCTGACGATGACTTCTGTGTGAATCCTTTGGTGAGGTCAAATCTAAATCCATCAATGTTGTACTCTTCTATTAGGAAGGTGAGATTTTGCTTCACAAACTCGCGCACTAAAGGCGACTCGTGATTGAAATCGTGGAACACACTGTAGGGGTGAGGTGCTGTTACATTGAACCAAGGGTTGTTTGCAGCAGTCTCGTTTTTAGATGAGTTCCAATAGAGCTTAGCAAACGGATGGGCTCCTGTGGCGTGGTTATACACCACATCCAATATCACTGCCATTCCGCGTTGATGGCAAGCATCTATAAACTCTTTGTACATGCGGTCTGTACCATAAGCTTTGTCGAGGGCAAAGAAGAAGGCGGGATTGTAGCCCCAGCTATCGTTGCCGTCAAATTCTTGTATGGGCATCAGCTCAATGGCATTCACACCAAGCGATTGCAGGTAATCGAGTTTTGCCATGGCTCCATTGATGTCTCTTGTGGAGGTGAAGTCTCTTAGCAGCATTTCGTAGATGACCATGTTGCTCTCATCGGGGGCAACAAAGTTTCGAACTTTCCATTCATAGGGATCTTTCTCAATTTTGAAAATTGATACTATTCCGATAGCTCCTTTGGGAGGATAGGCTTTGTTGTCGGGATAGGTTGAAGCTGGAATATACTGGTCGTTAATGGGGTCGAGAATCTTGCGGCTATAAGCATCGGCCAATCGGATGGTTGCGCCTCCTTTTGTGCCCACATAATATTGAAAAGCATATTCCTTAGAGCTGTCTAAACCTGTGATGGTTATCCACCAAGTTCCTGCTGCTTGGTCGCGGTTCATTTGCGACTTGTCTGTGTTACTCAGTGTCCAATCGTTGAAATCGCCCACAATGTGTGCAAAATCTTTGTGATTTCCTTTTGTGTCTTTGTCATACATCACCAAAGTAACTGTGCTTTTGTCCACAATATTGATGCCGTGTTGGAGGCCTCCGGGTTGTGGTGCATTTTTGATGGCGGCAGGCTCAAATGCTTTGTATTTTGTGTCGGTTACGGTGACTAAAAAGTCATCAGTTTGCTTATTTCCATCAGAACTGCGCACTACTATGCCCACAGTATAAATGGCAGTTTCGCCCGAACCAAACCACTGTCTAAGAGTGGGGGTGTAATTGATGCGCCACACATTATCTTCGACCTTTATCATTTTGCATTTGGCAATGTTTTTAGTCCATTCTGCGGGAACTAACGTCCATGTTCCCTCCACTACTACTCCTGTGTGTGCATATACATCGCCAGTGTATCCGTAGAGAGGTGATGATTTAGCTGCTTTGAAAAGGATGGTCAAATCTTTATCAGCATCGGGAGCTGATGGATTGATGTTGAAACCCTCTTTTATGCCAGGCACAATGGGGTCGGGTGGAGTGGGAGTTACCTCGGGATCGCTACTGCAGGCTACTGCAATAAATAGTAATAGATAGAGCCAATGTAGTTTTTTTATCATTTTCATCTTATGATGTTGTTTTTTAGAAAGTTGTCCTATCAGGGGATAATCTTAGTTCAATTCTAATATTATTATCTGTCTTGGTGTCAGTTGGAGTGTGTTGGATAGCTGTATGTTTTGATTGGATACAACATCGAAGCCTTGTGAGCTGTTGTCCAATGTTTCGGCATATCTATCTAACGCTACTTCTGCATTCTTGGAGGTTCCATTCATAACTACCACTACTTTCTTATTGTTGAGGTATCGCTCATACAAATATACACCATTTTGAACCACATAATGCTTCATTTTGCCATTGGCAATGATGTCGTTTCCGTTGCGCCATTTCAGTATTTTCTGAAGGTAATCAAAAGCTTCATTTTGCAGGTCGCTACGTTGCTCTCTGCTGAAATGATTCTCTTTATCGCCCATCCAACCTCCTGGAACATCGAGGCGAATGTCGCCATCGCTTCGGCCTTTATTGCCATGCATCAATAGTTCTGTTCCATAGTATAGTTGAGGAATGCCGGGGATGGTGAGTAGAAATGTAATGGCTTGTTTGTAGGACGATAAATCAGTGGGCATTTCTTTCAAGAAGCGATCGGTGTCGTGATTGTCTAAAAAACGCAATACGTGATAGATGTCGGGATAAATATAATCGTAACTCAGGTGTTCGTAGATGTTGTACAGACCACCCCCCCAATCTCCTGTTTCTTCTGAAAATGCTGAGTGAGACAAGCCCATTAGTTTGAAATCCATCACAGTTTTGAGTTGTGTGTTTTTCTTATTGTTCAGCTTGCTGTCTTTTTGCCAAAATGCTGTTCCGATGGGGTTGTTGAGCCACGCTTCGCCCACAATATTATATCCAGGATATTCTTTGTCAACTGCTTCACACCAATCAATCATCATATCATAGTCAGCGTAAGGATAAGTGTCTTGACGAATGCCATTGATGCCTGTATATTCTATCCACCAAATGCTATTTTGGATGAGGTATTTGGCTACGTGTCGGTTGCGTTGGTTGAGATCGGGCATAGTGGGTACAAACCAACCATCGGTAAGTTTCTTTGTGTCGTAATCCGATGCATAATTGTCGAAAAACACCTCTTTGATGTGCGAAGTTTGCACATATTCATCCATATTGTTGAACCAATCTGCCGAGGGTATATCGGTGACCCAATGATGATCGCTTCCACAATGGTTAAAAATGATGTCCATCACTACTTTTAGACCTTTTTGGTTGGCATCTTCCACAAGTTGGGCATACTCTTTATTTGTTCCAAAGCGAGGGTCGACGTTGTAGTAATCGGTTGTAGCATATCCATGATACGAACCACCTTCCATATCATTTTCGAGAACAGGATTGAGCCAAACGGCTGTGACGCCTAAATCTGAAAGATAATCTAATTTGTTTGAAATGCCTTGTATGTCTCCACCATGACGTGCATTGGGGTCTTTACGGTCTACTTTGTAGGGCATATTCATTTTGATGTTGTCGTTAGCTTCATTGCCATTGGCAAACCTGTCGGGCATCACGAGATAGAGTACATCGCTTGAATTGAAAGTGTCTATATTTTTGCGCTTAGCATCTCTTTCTTTCAATTCGTATTGGTAAGTTAGTTGCTTGTCACCATCAGTAAATAGGATGTCAAATTTCTGCGCTTTGCTTTTCGAAATATCAAGGTATATAATTTGATAATTGGAACTTGACAAGCGTACAGATTCTTTTATTGTTACATCGGTTGCAGTTACGGTTGGGGTGTAATTGGCAATGCCATCACCATGAATCATGAGTTGTAGTTCGGTTTCTTGCATACCGCTCCACCAGAAGGCGGGGTCTACTTTTAGTTGTTGGGCACTTAGTGTAAGTGTAGCAAAGAATGCAATGAATAGGAGTGTTGTTGTTTTTGACATGACTTTGTATAAATAAACAAGACTGTTTAATTGAGAAATATGTAAATATACTCTTTCAAACAGTCTTGTTCTATTTTAGTTAGTTAAAATCTTTTACTTTATTTCGCCGGTTCCATCAGAGAATTTGAGGTATGCTTTTTGACCTGCAGCAACATTTACTGCATCTTGATCGCCACCATTTCCACGATATTCAATTTTACCATTGAAAATATTAAACTCGGTTTTCCACCAGTCAATACCTTCAAGCTTAATGTTCATGCGAATAGGTTTATCAGCAATAAATGCTGGCGAAACAAACTGACCGCTTGCATCTGCTGGAACTGTAAACTTATTTGCCTCTCCAATATCCCAAGTTCCAATAGCATCTCCTAACGCATAGATATTGGGTGCATAGAAATCTACTGAGTGTACAAGTCCAGTTTCATCATCATTGTATGTAGTTGTAACTGTAACAATGTACCAACCTGCTTTGCCCACGCTAATGTTTCCGCCAACATCTGTTATATTAGCAAAAGCAATAGCTTCAGCCGAAATAGCTGGGTAACCAAAGTCATTGCCATCCCAATCTTTGTTGAAGTTAAACTTAACTTGATCATCTGCATTGAAATATTGTACCCTCCAATACATAGATTTTAGTGTTCCGGGTGAACCCTCTGCTCCTGCAAAACCATACACTGGAGTAAGTGATTTTGCATTATCCCAACTCCAATCAAATGGTGAACCAATAATATACATTCTTGATGGTAATTCAATATCGGGTGGCAATATTGGGTCGCCAATTACTTTGTAGGTTGCTGAGAACTTGCGTGTTCTAACTTCATATTTAACTGTAAATTGGAACTCGCCACCAATCTCAGTTGTAATGTTTTGACCACCTGGTTTCACATCACTAAATCCGCCATCGGTAAGTGGGGCCATATTTTCGCCCGCTACACCCATGTCTGTAAATAGTTTTGCTTCTGTAGATGCATCATAGTCAATGGCATAACCCCAATCACCACCATATCTAAATTTGTATTCTCCGGGGCTTATATTTAAATTGCCAGTCCAAGTAGCTGTGAGGCTACTTTCGTCAAAAGTAACTGCGTTAAGAGGTGTTTCACCATTCCATCCGTTAGGAGTAGCGGCTCCAATAACACCTAAAGTAACAGGCAATATGTTTATCTCTTTCAAAGCAGTGTTTACTACAACGTAGTAAATACCGTCTGCAGCTACATTGAAAGAAGGGCCATCTTGTTGCAATGCATAGGTTTTGACAGCTCCTTCATTTGCTGTTTCTTCTCCTTTACCATACTTCACACTATTGTTCAATTCGGTTACAATAGAGATGTCGAAGCTTCCACTTGCTTTGAGCCAAGTGTACATGCCCAATATTTCGGGATAACCATCGCTATTGCCGTCCAACTGCAATACGCGCAGAGCAGAGGCGGGTGCTTCGTTGCTATACACAGTGGCATCGCCAGTTACATACACTCCTGGTTGAATGTCTGTAACAATCGTCCAGTTATCGTTATCGCTGCAACTTACTGCTATTATAGCTAACAGCAGAAGAGCAATATATTTTGATATTTTTTTCATATTCATATTTTTTCTGTGTTACAATTATTAGTAACCTGGATTTTGACTTAAATTAGTATTCAGAGATAATACTTCACCTGGAATAGGGAATACAGTTCTGAAACGTCCTGACTCTGGTCTGTCTGTTATGGGTGTGTGATATCTGTCAAATCTCACTAAATCTTGACGTCTCACGCCTTCCCAAGCAAACTCCAAAAGGCGTTCGTCTAATAAGTTTTGCAATGTTGCATCTCTTTCACCAGCTCCAACACGAGAGCGCACTTTTTTCAACTCTGCATCGCCACTTTGACCAGATCTTACCAAAGCCTCGGCTTTCATAAGTATCACGTCGGCATATCTAAAGAGTACATAGTCGTTGTGTATTAACTGTCCACCTGCTTGCGCAATTGGGTCTGTTTCGTATTTAGCCATGCGAGCTCCAGCTGTTTTCTCATCAGTAGCTCCTGACAAGTCTATTGTTATTGCGTCTGGTTTGTATTCAAGATCTTCCTTACCGTTTTTGATGAAATTTCCATCTGGCCCCATCACTTTACCCAAAAAGTAGGTTTTTTCCATGCGAGGATCTACTTTTCCTTTTCTGAAAATTGCTAAAGCTTCTTTAGTCGCAGCAGCACCGTTCCAACCATCTTGCTTGTATGCTT
>CAZNRT010000029.1:0-24974 GCA_964575445.1 uncultured Proteiniphilum sp.
GACAGGGATGATGAGGGGTACAAGTTATTGGAGTTGTCGCTGGAGAGGGAGTTGGTATAATAAATACAATATATTTTCGTATATTTTTGAGTTTTGCAGAATGCGCATTGAACGTTCCGCTTAAGGATAAGCTAAAGTAATTTTGTATCTTTGTATTTGTATATTGAATTAATGAAATTAGAAATGTTGAATAAAAGCAAACATATAATGAATATGTCGGATGGAGCCAGTATTATGGAAAGTTATCCTAACCTGAGAAACGGAATAGTAAAATTAGATTTTCAGTATATTTTGCTTGTCAGAAAACAAGGAAGCAGAACTACAGCTACAGCTACAGCTTTGACAGTAAAAAACTTGAAAGCTGTTTAAATATGGTTGAGTCATTAGTGCAATGGACATTATTAAATAATCCTTCGCAATTAAGGAATTATTTGAATTTTGATTTTACAAATATTGTAGGACAAGAAATTAGTACAGAATATGGGCGAGTAGATTTTGTTTTAGCTAATACAGAAAACCACCATTTAATAGTAGAGCTAGAAACTATGTTGAATAGTAGATCAAAAATCGAATATTGTTTTGCTCAGACTTTAAATTATAAAAATATAAAATTTTCAGAGAATACAGATTACTGCATATTGTATGCAAATGAAACAAATCCTAAAAACCAAATAGCGATTGAAAGATTTGGAAAAGAAAATGGCGTATTTATTCAAACCTATCCATTAGAAAAAATAAAAGAATTATATTCCAAAACTTTTGAAAGACTTAGTTTAAATGTTGGATTAGCATTGCCAAATCCTAAAAATTATACAATATGTTATCTTCGTTGGGCTAATAAAATAATGAAAACATTTGCTGACTTTAATAAAGATGTTTTGACAAGTGAGGAGATATTTACTCCATTTAAAAACATTAGTAATAGCAAAACAAATTTTAATTGTTATGAACGATTAGCCTTAGATTTTGAATTATTTGAAATTGTAAAATCAGAATATCATTTAACTGAATATGGAAAAATATTTGTAGCAAATATTAGCCCATATGTTTATAGTACGAGTAATGTATCTTCTGTTAATCTAACAAACGAGCAAAAAAGATTACTTCTTAAAATTTTGACTAACGGAAATTGGGATAATAAAATCCACAAGGTAAATATTTATTGGTTCTTGCGTTTTGTTGAAGTAACTCATGGTAATTGGTTGCCCAACCAAAACAAATTAGATCTAGATAAATTGGAAATTGCAAGAGGTCTCTTTAGTGTATCATACAATGAACGGACAATGTATGAGTTTCTGAAGTGGTGTTCTAATTATTGTTTAGAATTAGGATTAATTGAAAGAATAAAATCGACGATTATTTACGATCAAGTGTTTTTAACACCACTTGGAATAGAAGTAAATAACATATTTAGTTTGGATATGGTGCTTAAAAAAAGCAGATTGAATTTAAGTTTTAAATTTACCGAATAATGAAAAACTCGATCATTTATTATACACTTAGAAATAACCCTGCAATCATAAGGGAACTCGGCGAAAGACTTTATGAAAAAATCGCAGAAGTAGTTACCTCAGAATGGCATGAAGCGTTTAATGCTTTAACGAAAGAGGACTGCTATAATCACATTCATAAGCTAATAATCAACCATGCTTTTGACGGGTATAGAACTGAAATTGAGACAATTTACGGACAATTAGAAGGTGCAATTGGAATAAAGATTAAACCAGCACCAGACAATTGGGATAGAACTTATAATGTTGATTTTTATATTCAAATTGAAGAAAGATATATCGGCATTCAGATTAAACCAATCAATTCTGGACAATCTCTAAATCATTACCAATGGATTGAAATGCATAAGGTAAATCACGAAAAATTTGAGAAAAAATTTGGAGGAAAAGTGTTTTTCGTTTACTCTACAAAGGTAGAAGGTAAAAAGAGGATTTACAATGTAGAAGTAATTGACCAAATCCAAACGGAAATAGAACGACTAAGGAAATGATGCACTTGTTTATAACTGGGTATTGTCAAAAGAGGGAATGGTGAACTTTCAATTGCCCCTTTTATATAGAACTTAGCCTAACAATTATCCAAATAAATAAATTAAAGTTTCAAGAACCATTGAGAGATAGTGTTTTACTATAAATTAAATTAATAAACAATATAAAATACCTATATTTGCCGTTTGAACTAACAAATAGATAATGTTCTGCATTAATGAAAATAATTTCGTATCGTCTTAAAGCTCTAATATTAAATTAAATGGCAAGGTCTAATCGAACCTCAAATCATCGTGGCAGTAAAAAGAAGATACATCAGCGAAGAAGCTTATACTTGTGGATAGGTATCTTTGTGGGTGTTATTTTTGTCGCCTCATTGTATCAAACATCAGTTTATTTTTCGTCAAATGAATCTTGCATGATGTGTCATATGCACCCGCATGCTGAAGAGTCATGGAAGTTGTCAACACATGTAAACAATAGGAGTGGAACAATGGTGAATTGTGTCGATTGTCACTTGCCACCTAAGGATGATACTTGGGCTCATTATTCAGCAAAGGTAAAACTTGGAGTGCGTGACGTATGGAGCTACTTAACTAAAGACTCTGCCGATATCGATTGGGCGAGGAAAAGAGAGTTGGATCAAGCTATTAAATATATTCCAAATGCCTCGTGCGTAAAGTGTCATCAAGATCTATTTCCACAAGGCATTTCAGATGATGGTATCACTGCACATTTGTATTACGATGAAAACCATGAGAAACTAAATCTACAATGTATAAGCTGTCATTTGGATGTTGGGCATTATGACCCAAATTATTCTCACTCGCAGATGGTGGGCATACCAAAGGGAGCAAAAGCAGTGGTGGATTCAAGTATGTTTTATAAAGAATCTACAGTTGTGACATCATTCCAAAACTATACTGAACAAATACCAGGTACTGCTGTATCATTTAATATGGTAGCAATTGATGGGGGCACATTCACTATGGGTAGTTCTCCTAAAGAACAATTCCATAAAAGCGATGAGGCACCTCAACATAAGGTAACAGTTAGCCCGTTCTTTATAGCAGAAGTAGAGACAACTTGGGATCAATATTGGTCATTCTATGCGCACACAATGAGTGAGGGTCGTACTCCACCCGAAACCGTTTATAAAAACAATCTCAATGCTATGGGGGTGGACGCAATCTCTGGACCCACGCCACCGTTTGGTTTCCCAGATCAGGGTTGGGGCTCGGGTGATAGACCTGCAATTACTATGACTCATTATGCAGCAGAGGTGTTCTGTCAATGGTTGTCCGAAAAAACAGGAAAGAAATACCGCTTGCCAACAGAGGCTGAGTGGGAATATGCTGCAAGAGGAGGCACCGAAACGCCTTATTTCTTTGATGGGAAACCCAAAAGTTTTTCTAACATTGGATTTATACGCAAGTTTATTTCTGCAAAAACAGACAGTATTGGGGCATATGTGATTTATGATAACAATAGTGGTCACAGAACTCAAGAGCCTTCATTGGTTGAGGCAAATCCGTTTGGACTTAAAAATATGCTTGGCAATGTCATGGAGTATTGTGCAGATAAATATGATGATAAAGCATATAATAATAGAGGAGATAACGCCAAAGATCCATTAGTTACTGAGGGTGATGAATGGGTGGTAAGAGGAGGTGGATATTTCTCTGATGCATCTGACGTTCGTTCGGCTGCTCGTGGTCGTACATTTCATAATGATTGGCTAAAAACAGATCCACAACAACCAAAAAGTATTTGGTGGTATTCAGACATCAAAGGAATAGGGTTTAGAGTTGTTTGTGAGCCTGATAGTGCAATGAAGCAAGAATAATCATTTATTACAAAATATACTAAAACAAATATTCAAATCATGGGAAAAGAAAATAACTTTTCAAGAAGAGGATTCTTGAAGACTTCGGCTATTGCAGGCGTAGTTGGTGCAATAGGAACAGGCTCTACTGGTTTTTTGACATCATGCAATGGTGATGCTTCTTCTAAAGGTGGTAACAAGGCATTAAAAGAGCCTGGCACATATTATATACCCGACTTAGTAGATCTTGCTGCTGATGGCAAAGAGCTAAGAGCGGGCGTTGTGGGGTGTGGTGGTAGAGGTTCGGGTGCAGCTATGGACTTTTTGAACTCTGCAAATGGTGTGACGATTGTTGCATTAGGTGATGTGTTTCAGGATAAAGTTGATAGTCTTGCAGACAAATTGAAAAATGACAAGAACATTGATATCCCAGCAGATAAACGCTTCGTAGGTTTGGATGCTTATAAGCAGGTTATTGACAGTGATATAGATGTACTTATTGATTGCACTCCACCAGTGTTTCGTCCCGAACATTTTAAATATGCAGTGGAGAAAAACAAGCACGCATTTCTTGAAAAACCTATTTGTGTGGATGCAGTTGGTTATCGCACTGTAGTGGCTGCTGCTAAGCAGGCTCAAGCAAAAAGTCTTAAGGTTGTAACTGGCACACAACGTCATCATGAGCGTTGCTATGTAGAGTCATATAAGCAAATAATGAATGGTGCTATTGGTGAAATAACTGGTGGCACAGTTTATTGGAATCAAAACATGTTGTGGTATCGTGAGCGTCAACAAGGTTGGAACGATTTTGAGTTTATGGTTCGCGATTGGGTGAATTGGAAGTGGCTTTCAGGCGATCATATTGTGGAGCAACATGTTCATAATATTGATGTGTTCCTTTGGTTTAGTGGTTTGAAACCTGTTAGTGCAGTAGGATTTGGTTCTCGTCAAAGACGTATTACTGGAGACCAGTATGACAACTTCAGCATCGACTTTGTGATGGATAATGGTGTTCATATGCATAGTATGTCTCGTCAAATTGATGGATGCGCTAACAATGTGAGCGAGTTTATTCAGGGCACAAAGGGTTCGTGGACAAGTGAAGGTGGCTGTAAGATCAAAGATAATGAGGGTAACATTGTTTGGGAGTATAATTATGAAGAGGAAAAGGCAAACTTTAAGCAAACTAATCCATATACATTAGAGCATGTGAACCTTGTAAATAGTATTCGCAAAAATGAGCCAATTGAACAAGCATCCGAAACGGCTGTTTCAAATATGGCAGCAATAATGGGGCGAGAGTCTGCGTATTCTGGTGCAGAGGTGAAATGGGATGAGATGACCGCTTCATCACTAAACTATATGCCTGAAGATATAAACATGGGTAAGATGGATATGAGCTCGTTCACTGTTCCTATTCCTGGCTCAACAAAATAAGATAATTATGTCAATAGATAGACGAAATTTTATTAAGACATCATTGGTTGGTGCAGCTGCAGTTGGTGTGGGTGGCTCGCTAAAGGCTTCATCAAATATCCTATATGCTGATGAAGCACCTACTTATCCGATAAAAGCTGAGCTAAAACTATCTTTTCAAGAAGGAACTGCTCCAGGTGCAAACCTAAATGAGAAGTTCGACTTTATGGAGAAACATGGTGTGGTGGGATTTGAGCCTCATGGCAATAATATTACTCAACGTCTGCCCGAATATATGGGTGCACTAAAGGGAAGGAATATAAAGGTGAGTGCAATATGTGCAGGATTTGAGGGTTTTATATTATCTACTGATGCTACAATTAGAAAGAAGTTCCACACTTCTATGCAAGAAATCATAATTGCTGCTGGAGAGCTTGGCTCAGTGGGTGTGATATTTGTACCCGCTTTCAATAGTCAACTGCCAGTGATGCCTCACACACAGGAGACAAGAGATTTTTTGTGTAAAGAACTTGATGAGTTAGGAACATTTGCTAAAAAGTATGGTACAACCATAATATTGGAGCCACTAAACAGACGTGAAGCTTTTTATATGCGCCAAGTGGCGGATGCTGCTTCTGTATGTCGTGATATCAATAATCCAGGTGTAACCTGCTTAGGCGATTTTTGGCATATGACACATGAGGAAACAAGTGATATGGCTGCATTTATCTCAGCAGGAAAGTATCTTCAGCATGTGCACATGGCAAGCCGCAAGCGTAGAAGCATGCCAGGCGAAGATGGTGCTGCCGACAATTATGTAGATGGCTTCAAGGGATTGAAACTTATTGGCTATGATAAATATGTTAGCTTCGAGTGTGGATGCCAGGGTGATCGCAACTTGGTGGTTCCTGAAGCTATAAAGCTTTTGCGCAAGCAATGGGATGAAGCGTAATATTTATTGCATTGCTACATTTATCAAATTAATTCATAAATCAAAATGAAAAAAATTATCTTTATGCTTACATCATTTTTTCTGTTGGCTGCTTGTACTGGCAAGACGTCAGACTCTTCAAGCGTTGCAACAGAGACAGATCTGCCTGATGCCTCTTTTGAATATCATGTGGATCGCTTTGCAGATATTGAAATCTTACGTTACTATGTTCCAGGCTTCAAGACATTGTCTTTAGAACAAAAGGAGCTTATTTATTACCTATCGCAAGCAGCAATAGAGGGGCGTGACATTTTGTGGGACCAGAACAATAGACTTAATCTTACTATTCGTCGTGTTTGCGAGGCTTTGTATGAAAATTATGTGGGAGATAAATCAGCTGAAGACTGGAAGAGCTTTGAGACTTATCTGAAGCAAATATGGATGGCAAATGGTGTGCATCATCACTACTCTGAGGATAAGATAATGCCTCAGTTTTCGCAAGAGTATTTTGTGTCTCTTGTAAAAAGTGTTGATCCAGGACGTATGCCTTTTAGAGATGGTATGGCGGCAGATGAAACGCTTAGTGAAATACTTCCTTTGATGTTTGACCCAAAAGTGATGCCTAAGAGAATGAATCAAGATGCTAAAGCTGATATCGTAAAAACATCGGGTGTAAACTTTTATGAGGGTGTAACACAAAAAGAGGTTGAAGACTTCTACAATGCTATGAAAAAGCCAAATGATAATACTCCAATTTCATATGGATTGAATAGCAAGGTGGTGAAAAAAGATGGAGCCGTAACAGAAGAGGTGTGGAAGCTTGGTGGAATGTATGATAAGGCTATTGCTCGTATCATAGGTTGGTTAGAGAAAGCTACTACAGTTGCAAATGTTGAACAGAAGGATGCTATAAATACTCTTGTCGAATTTTATAAGTCTGGTGATTTGAAGACTTTTGATGATTACTCCATAAAGTGGACAAATGATACATCATCGAGAGTTGACTTTATTAATGGATTTATCGAAACATATACCGACCCACTTGGCATGAAAGCTACTTGGGAGTCAATAGTTAATTTCAAAAGTGAAGAGGCATCAAAGCGCACTGAGATTATTAGTGCCAATGCTCAGTGGTTTGAAGATAACTCTCCAATTGATTCAAAGTTTAAGAAAGAGGAGGTTAAGGGTGTATCTGCTAAAGTGATTACTGTGGCTATGCTTGGTGGGGATTGTTATCCAGCCACTCCTATTGGAATTAATTTGCCCAACTCGGATTGGATACGTCGCGATCATGGTTCCAAATCTGTGACAATTGATAATATCACTTCCGCATATGATAACGCTGCTCGTGGTAGTGGCTTTAATGAGGAATTTATGTGGAGCGATGTTGAGCGTGAGCAATCTGAGAAATATGGAATCCTTACAGATAATCTGCATACCGACCTTCATGAATGCTTGGGTCACGGCTCGGGCAAAATGCTTCCTGGTGTAGATAGAGATGCGCTTCGAGCTTATGGTTCACCACTTGAAGAAACGCGTGCCGACTTGTTTGCATTATATTATCTTGCAGATCCAAAGTTGGTGGAGTTGGGCTTGTTGCCCGATGCTGATGCTTACAAAGCTGAGTATTATAAATACATTATGAATGGAGCAATGACGCAGCTGACTCGTGTGCAATTGGGTAAGGATATTGAGCAAGCTCATATGCGCAATCGTTCTCTTATTGCCAACTGGGTTATCGAAAATGGAAAAGCAGATAATGTGGTGGAACTCGTAAATCGTGATGGCAAAACATATGTGGAAATTAATGATTACGCTAAACTTCGTGATCTTTTTGGAATATTACTGTCAGAGGTGCAGCGCATCAAATCGGAGGGTGATTATGAAACGGGCAAAGCTTTGGTGGAAAGCTATGGTGTGAAAATCAATCAGGCTCTTCACAAAGAGGTGCTTGATAGATATGCAAAGCTTGACCTTGCTCCATACAAAGGTTTCGTGAATCCTGTTTACACACTTGTTACTGATGATAGTGGCAAAGTAACTGATGTTACAATCTCGTATGATGAGAATTATATAGACCAACAATTGCGTTACTCTAAACAGTATTCGGTATTGCCACTCAAGAACTAAATAATTAGTAAATAATAGAATATAATATTGGAATAAGCGTTTTGGATTGTCCGAAACGCTTATTTTTGTTATTCAATATATCTGTCTGTTTTAATTGAACATTAAACTTTAGGAATTACAATGACTTACGACGAAACGCTTCACTACTTATATAATCAGATGCCCGAATTTCAACGCATAGGGCATTTGGCATACAAACCAGGATTGGACAATAGCTACAAATTGGATGCTATTTTTGGCAAGCCTCATACCAAGTATAAAACAATTCATGTGGGTGGAACTAATGGAAAGGGCTCTACATCTCATTTGATTACTTCAATACTCATGAAGTCGGGTTATAAAGTGGGCCTCTACACTTCACCTCATCTTGTGGACTTTAGGGAACGTATTAGAGTGAATGGTGAGATGATTTCAAAAGAATATGTGGTTGATTTTGTTGAAAAGTATCGTGGGGAGTTTGAGCCAGTGATGCCATCTTTTTTTGAACTTACTATGGAGATGGCGTTCAAATATTTTGAAGAGCAAGCTGTGGATGTAGCCGTAATAGAGGTGGGGCTTGGTGGACGTCTTGATAGCACTAATATCATTAATCCCGAATTATCAATCATTACAAATATTGGTTTTGATCATGTTCAGTTTCTTGGGAATAACTTGGAGTCGATCGCTCGAGAAAAGGCGGGGATAATAAAACTAAATACTCCCGTGGTGATTGGTGAGGCGGGTGATATCTCTGTAAGAGAAGTGTTTCAAAACAAAGCAGATAATGTAAATGCGCCCATAGTATTTGCCGAAGAGTCAGTTATGGGCTTTGAGTCTAATAGGATAGATGGCAAATTGCTTTTTAGTGGTAATGGGTTTAAAGATATTAAATCTCAACTAAATGGGTTGGCTCAAGAAAAGAATGCTCGCACAGTGTTTGCATCTATAGAGGTGCTGAGGGTTATAGGCTTTGATATTGCAGATAGAGCAGTATATGAAGGTTTTGAAAATGTATTAGAGCAAACGGGATTGATGGGGCGTTGGCAACAGCTATCTGGTAAACCAAGAATTATCTGCGATACTGGGCACAATTCACATGGCATAAAATATATTGTGGAGCAATTGGGTCAAGAAAAATATGAGAGCCTTCACATCGTTTTTGGAATGGTAAATGATAAAGATGTGGACTCGGTGCTGAAGCTTATGCCCCATAATGCTACTTACTACTTCACTCGTGCCTCAATCGAAAGGGCATTGCCCCCTGCTGAGCTGTCTCAAAAAGCTCAAGCCTATGGATTGAAAGGCATTGCCTATGATTCTATTTCTGATGCTATAGAATCGGCAAAGCATAAAGCTAACGAAAATGATCTGATATTTATTGGTGGTAGCTCTTTTGTGGTTGCTGATGCTTTGCCATTGTTTGGGTTTTGACATATCCGATACACAGTTTCGAAATGATTGATGGGTCATTGCACATTGAATTATGTGTTGAGGAGATTGATTATTTTAAATTTTGCGATTTAACATAAATCACTTTCGATAGTTTTCGAAACACGAAAACCATCGAAAGTACTTTGTGTGGATGGTTTTCGAAACACGAAAACCATCGAAAGTACTTTGTGTGGATGGTTTTAGTAACATGAAAACTATCGAAAGTACTTTGTGTGGATAGTTTTAGTAACATGAAAACTATCGAAAGTACTTTGTGTGGATGGTTTTCGAAACATGAAAACCATCGAAAGTACTTTATGTGGATGGTTTTCGAAACATGAAAACCATTGAAAGTACTTTGTGTGGATTGATTCTGAAACACAAAATCGATTCAAACAACCTTGCTTGAATCGATTTTAGATATTATTTCTTTTAAAAATATATAGACGTATTGCCTTTCTATAAATAGGATACTACCAGATTAACACAATCCTGAAATTATAATTGCTTGGTGCTTCTGAATCTGGAAATAGGTCTGACGATTTGATAAAGAACCCAACGGTGCTGGGATTACCAAGTTGGAAATCGCAACTAATTGTTTCTGTAAAGATAATTGGATTGCCATTTGTATCCTCTCCATCATAGTGAGTATCTACATATGGAAGTATTTTCTGTACTTCGTTGACGCCCTGAGTGCCAAGGTACACATATCCGAGAGCAGCACCCTCCTCATAAATAAATTCAGTAAGATCTTTTATGTCTCTAAATTCTTCATATTGCCCCAATTGCTCGTTCAATTCCCAATCATCCTTTTTAATTTCATAAGGAACAATTTTCCACTGCGTAAACTCAAGTTTTTGATTGTTATCTTTAATAGCTTGTTCTATCAGTCTTCTTATTTCGTACTCATTTAGATAATCGTCTGAAGCTACTGTGCAAGATGAAATTGTAATTATCAAAGCCAAGAACGATAGTAATACTGTTATTTTTCTTTTCATAATTGAGTGTTTTATATGATTAATTATTGCTTGTCAATATAAGTATGTCTAACATTTATTTATAACAATGACATGAAACTATTGTTGTGGTTTAAATATATTAGGATAGCCAAAGATATTAATAATTTTTGTCATGACTTTAAATTGTCAGTGCAATCAATGTCGTAAACTTACAGCTTTTAAAAACCATTTAAGAAAATAATGAAAATTTCATCTTCTTGGTTCAATTCCTTTTGTTTATTAATCCAACTTATTATCTTTGCAAATGAACGTATCGTGGTTTTGAAAATAGTGCCTGTTTTTTTATAGACCCGATGTGTTTTGAATCTTAATCAATTAATATATAGAAAATACAACCTTATAAATTAAGCCTTATGAATAAAATCATTGAATGCGTTCCTAACTTTAGTGAGGGGCGAGATAGACAAAAAATAGAGAAAATTGTGAACCCTTTCCGTGGAAAGAAAAATGTGAAATTGTTGGATTATAGCAATGATGAGGACCATAATAGATTGGTGGTGACTGTGGTTGGCGAACCAGAAGCACTAAAAGAGGCTCTTGTGGAGGCTATAGGTGTGGCGGTGCAAGAGATTGATATGAACAAACACAAGGGGCAACATCCACGTATGGGTGCGGTAGATGTTGTACCGTTTATACCAATCAGAAATGTTACTCAAGATGAGGCAGTAGCACTGTCGAAAGAGGTGGCAGAGATTGTTTCAAACTTATATAATCTGCCTGTGTTCTTGTACGAGAAGTCAGCATCAGCACCACATCGCGAAAATTTGGCTGCTATCCGCAAAGGAGAATATGAGGGTATGGCAGAGAAAATAAAGCAGCCCGATTGGGAGCCCGACTATGGACCCATCGAAAGACACGCTACGGCTGGAGCTGTGGCAATAGGTGCGCGTATGCCTTTGATAGCATATAATGTGAATTTGGGAACAAATAATTTGGAGATAGCAACGGCTATAGCCAAGAGAGTGCGGTTTATAGGTGGTGGTTTGCGATTTTGCAAGGGAATGGGAGTTGCTCTCGAAGATCGTGGAATCACTCAGGTATCAATGAACTTAACAGATTATACCAAAACAGCTATTTACCGTGCTCATGAATTGATTCGTATAGAGGCAAATCGATATGGAGTGCCAATAGTAGGAGCTGAGATAGTGGGGCTTGTGCCAATGGATGCGTTAGTTGACACTGCGGCATACTATCTCGGATTAGAGAATTTTTCTGTAAGTCAAGTATTAGAATCTCGGCTTATGGAGTAGTACAAATTAATTAAATTATGACTTTTGATTGGAATTGGTGGCTTGAATTATTTGCTGCAACAATGGGCGTTATCAGTGTTTGGTTTGCCCGCAAAGAAAACATCTTAGTATTCCCAGTGGGGATTATCAATGTGCTTATCTATATTTACATCTGTTTTGCTGCCAGATTATATGCTAATGCGGGCATAAATTTGGTCTATTTTGTTTCAAATGCTTATGGTTGGTATCTGTGGGGGAGAACAGATGAAAACCGAACCAAACTGAGGATATCACACAATACTGCTCGACAGAATTTCATTTCGTGGGCTTCCATTGTGGTGATATATGTGATAGCTCTATTTGTATTGCGTTATGCAAATAGAAATGACATTGATTATCTTCAGTCTTATTTACCTTATATCGATTCCTTTAATACAGCTTTCTTTTTGGTGGCGACCATCTTGATGGCTTTTAAAAAGGTCGAAAATTGGATATTCTGGACTGTTGGGAATATAGTCTCAATTCCAATTTATATTTCGCAGGGGCTTTATTTTACGGGAGCTCAATATTCGATATTTCTTGTTTTAGCTCTTTTGGGCTGGAGGGAATGGAGAAAGAAGAGTAATATTGTTTGTTAAACAAATAGTATTTTAAACAATCAATTAAATTAAATAATTATGGGGAAAAGTATTGCGATGACGTTGTTTGTGATGGCTTTGTTAGGTGTATCATGTGCTGAAGTAGAAATGGATAAGAGTGACAATTTGCTGAATGGAGTGTGGGTAAATTCTGTTACTAAAACTGATACTTTAGACTTTAGTGTAAGACCAAGCTTTTCAAAAGCTACAAACTTGTTCCAACTAAAACGAGGGACAGAGGTAAGAAAGGGGCAAACGATGCCCAAAATTGGAAATGGATATTATGAGTACATCATTGCAGGAGAAAAAATTATTCTAAAGGGTGTACTCATAGATATTCATAATGATAAGGAATATGTTTTTATACTTAACCCTGATAGCAAATCGCTTCAAATAGGTTCGTTTGCACCTTTTGAGGGTGGGCTATCAAAAAATGAATTTATCAGAATTGACTAAAAGGAATATTATTGTCAGAAATGCCGCTCAGGTTGTTACCTGTAGCGGCTTTGTAGGGAAGCATGGTAAGGAAATGTCTGAGTTGCATATAATAGATAATGGAACAGTTATCATTACTGATGGAGTGATATCTCATGTCCTTAATCAGGGAGATCTAATACCAGTTGATGAAAACGAATATAAAATTATTAATGCTGAGGGCAAAGCTTTGCTTCCAGGCTTTGTAGATCCACATACTCATTTTGTGTTTGGTGGATATCGAGAAGAGGAATTCTCATGGAGAATGCGAGGCGATAGCTACATGGACATAATGAATCGTGGCGGAGGAATTGTGAATACTACTAAGGCAACTCGTCAAGCTTCTTTTGATGAGCTATACGATGAGGCCAAGCGACGACTTGATGCTATGATGCAATTGGGTATCACCACTGTGGAGGGAAAAAGTGGCTATGGATTGGACAAAGATACAGAGCTAAAGCAATTGAAAGTAATGAAGCAGCTCAATGATAATCACCCCATGGATATTGCCATAACTTTTATGGGACCACACGCCACCCCCGCCGAATGGAAAGGTAGGGAGGATGAGTTTATTGATTTCAATATAAACGAGATGTTGCCTATAGTGGCAAGTGATGATTTGGCAGAATTTGCAGATATATTTACTGAGAAAAACGTTTTTAGTATTGAGCAATCACGCAAATATCTACTTGCCGCTAAAGAACTTGGATTCAAGCTGAAAATACATGCAGACGAGATTGTGCAACTTGGTGGTGCTGAGCTCGCAGCCGAAGTGGGGTGTATATCTGCCGATCATCTGTTGCAGGCATCGGATGAGGGGATAAGAGCTATGGCTCAATCAGATGTGGTGGCTACATTGTTGCCACTAACGGCTTTTTCCCTTCGTGAGGAATATGCACGTGGTAGAGAGATGATCGATAATGACTGTATAGTGGCAATGGCTACAGATATTAATCCTGGTAGCTCGTTTACATCTTCTGTGCCTTTGCTTTTTGCTTTGGCATGCATACAAATGAAGCTATCGCCAGAAGAGGCGGTTACTGCATTTACTATAAATAGTGCGGCGGCTATAGATCGTGCTGATAAGATAGGTAGCATTGATGTTGGCAAACAGGGTGATATGATCTTGCTACAATTTCCGTCATACAAATTTTTGCCCTATCACGTGGGGATGAATATCGTGGATACAGTTATCAAAAAAGGAGTTGCCTTTAAAAACCAATTTACTACTATTTAAATACTATTTGAACGCTATTAAAAAACCATTAAAATATCAAACATGAAATTACAAGACTTAACTCTAAAACAATTATTGGAACAAACCGCAGGTAATGAGCCCGTCCCTGGCGGTGGAAGTATATCAGCAATGCACGGTGCAGCTGCAGCAGCTCTGGGCGAAATGCTTGCCAATCTCACAATAGGCAAAAAGAAGTATGTGGAGGTGGAAGAGCAAATGAAAAAGTTAGCCACTCAGTTTAGTGAATATAGAATCCATTTTCTAAACGATATCGATAGAGATAGTGATGCATACACATTAGTGTCGAAAGCATATAAAATGCCTAAGGATATCGAAGATCAAAAAGCCGATCGTGCCGAAAAGATAGAAGAGGCAACAAAGATAGCTGCAATTGTACCAATGGAAATTGCAGAAAGAGGATTTGATATGCTATCATTGATTGAAACAGTAACAAGACAGGGAAATAAAAATGCTGTGACTGATGGTTTGGTTTCTCTTATGACTTGTCGTACCTCTATACTTGGTGCAATACTAAATGTTAGAATTAATCTTAGCTCAATAAATGACGAGAAGTTTGTGAAGGAGCTTTCAGAAAAATGTAAACATATCGAATCAGTGGTAAATGAAAGAGAGCAATTGCTACTGCGAGAGATTGTGCCAACAATATAGAAGAACGATTATATGTAATTTAATAATATACTTGATGAAAAATATATACTATATTGGCAAAGAGGATCTAAATTTTGAGGATTTAGAACGAATCATTTCTGAAAACATAAAAGTGGAGCTTGCACCCGAAGCTAAAGAACGTATCAAAAAATGTAGGGATTACCTTGATAATAAAATGAAAAACCAGAGTGAACCAATCTATGGCATTTCTACTGGTTTTGGCTCGCTTTGCAAACATACAATATCAAATGATGATTTGAATACACTACAAGAGAACTTGGTGAAATCACACGCTTGTAGTGTTGGTGATGAGGTGTCACCATTTATAGTAAAACTGATGTTTCTGTTGAAGGCACATGCCTTGTCATTAGGTTATAGTGGCGTGCAGGTGGCAACTGTGCAGCGAATGCTCGACTTGCTAAATAATGATATACTGCCCGTGGTTTATGACAAAGGGTCGCTTGGTGCTTCTGGTGACTTGGCTCCTTTGGCAAATTTGTTTTTGCCTCTTATTGGTGCAGGTGATGTCCACTATAAAGGCAAAAAGCGCGATGTGGGTAGTGTGCTTGACGAATTTGGTTGGGCACCTATCAAGCTTAAAAGCAAAGAAGGATTAGCACTACTAAATGGTACTCAGTTTATGGCAGCACATGGTGTGTATGCCATACTAAAGGCGCAACGATTGTCAAAACGTGCCGACTTGATAGCCTCTATCTCTTTAGATGCCTATGATGGGCATATTGAGCCATTTGATGAAAAGCTACACACTATTCGTCCACATATTGGACAGTTAGAAACATCGCAGAATGTGAGGAAGTTTCTTGAAGGTAGTGAAATTATTTCTCGTACTAAAAAACATGTTCAAGATCCATACTCATTCAGATGTGTGCCACAAGTACATGGAGCAACAAAAGATGCACTCGAATATGCAAAATCTGTATTATTGACCGAGATAAACTCTGTGACTGACAATCCGACAATATTCCCAGATGAGGATCAGATTATTTCTGGAGGTAATTTTCATGGTCAACCATTGGCTATTACATATGATTTCTTGGCAATTGCTATGGCTGAACTTGGTAATATATCGGAACGAAGAACCGCTCAACTGATTCTTGGTCATCGTGAATTGCCTGAGTTTTTGGTTGTCAATACTGGCTTAAACTCAGGTTTTATGATTCCACAATATGTGGCAGCATCGGTGGTTAGTCAGAACAAAATGTATTGCTATGCAGCGAGTAGCGACTCCATTGTGTCGTCTAACGGACAGGAGGACCATGTGAGCATGGGAGCAACATCTGCTATAAAATTATTGAAAGTGATGGATAATCTTGACATAATTCTTTCAATAGAACTTATGAATGCAGCGCAAGCGTTAGAGTTTCGTCGTCCTCTCAAATCATCTTCTAAGATTGAAAAAGTTGTGAAAGAGTTTAGAAAGGTTGTTCCTTTTATAGATGAGGATATAGTGATGTATAAAGAGATAGAAAAGACAGTTGCTTTTTTGAATAGATTGCAGGTAGATGAAATATAAGTTTTCTTATCTTTGCGAATTGGAAAATAAATATAAAACTTAAAAAACGAATTGAAATGGTAGATCAGATAAGGAAAACACTCAAGGACTCGGCTGCTGCAAGGTGGGGAGCATTATTCATAGTCTCATTCACAATGATGTGTGGCTATTTTTTGACTGACATAATGGCACCCTTAGCAGGATTGCTTGAGGGGCAATTAGGATGGTCAAGATCAGAATATGGAACATTTACGAGCTCGTATGGGTGGTTCAATGTTTTCCTACTAATGTTGATTTTTGGTGGAATCATATTAGATAAAGCGGGGATAAGAATTACGGGAGTGGGAGCAACACTATTAATGGTGGCAGGTACTGGAATTAAGTATTGGGCTATATCTACAAATTCCTTAGATGGTCTTACGCTTTTAGGGCTTAATGCGCAAGTGTTATGGGCAAGTATTGGATTTGCTATTTTTGCAGTCGGCATTGAGGTGTCTGGCATTACAGTTTCAAAGATTATTGTAAAATGGTTTAAAGGGAAAGAACTTGCTACCGCTATGGGGCTTGAGATGGCTATGGCGCGTATAGGTACTGCATTTGCTCTTGGCTTTTCGGTTCCTATTGCTAAGGCAACAGGAATGATTGATGTGTCTCGCCCAATATTAATAGCACTGATAGGTTTGTGTATAGGGTTTATATCTTTCTTGGTATATGTGATGATGGATAGGAAGTTGGATGCTTCTTTAGCAGATAGTGGACATGTGGAGCCAGAGGATGAATTTAAGCTTTCAGATATTGCTCAGATTCTTAAAACAAGAGGTTGGTGGTATATTGCCATATTGTGTGTATTATTCTACTCGGCTGTATTCCCATTCCTCAAATATGCAACCGATTTGATGGTTAATAAGTTTGGAGTTAATGAAGACTTGGCTGGTATGATTCCGATGCTTCTTCCATTTGGCAATATATTATTAACGCCAGTATTTGGTGGAATATATGACAAAAAGGGTAAGGGCGCTTCAATAATGATTATAGGTTCTCTGATATTGATCGTCGTTCATGCTTTATTCTCGGTGAGCTTTATTGATAATTGGATTTTTGCAATGGTGTTGATGATATTCTTAGGAATTGGTTTCTCGCTTGTTCCGTCAGCTATGTGGCCTTCAGTACCAAAAATTATTCCTGAAAATAGGTTGGGTACCGCTTATGCACTTATCTTTTATGTTCAAAACTGGGGATTGATGGGTGTGCCATTACTTATCGGATGGGTGCTCGAAAAGTATTGTATCACTGGTACAGTAGTAAGAGATGGACTTACCGTTAATACATATGACTATACGTTGCCGATGATGATATTTACTCTGTTTGGTGTTCTCGCTCTAATATTTGCGTTCTTGCTCAAGGCAGAAGACAAGCGCAAAGGATATGGATTGGAATTGCCAAATATCGTTAGAGATTAAAAGATTATCAATATTATAATAGACAAAAAGCGAGCATTTTATGTTCGCTTTTTTATTACATTTGTACTATCGCTTTTGAAACATAAAATCTTCCAGCTGATCAACAATCAAAAATGAAATTTCAACTTACATCAGAATATAAACCTACAGGTGACCAGCCAGATGCAATAAAGGCATTGGTGAAAGGATTAGAGCAGAAGAGCCTCTATCAAACACTTTTGGGCGTTACAGGATCGGGTAAAACTTTCACAATTGCTAATGTGATTGCACAAGTAAATAAGCCTACTTTGGTGTTGAGCCACAATAAAACATTGGCGGCACAATTGTATAGCGAGTTTAAGAGCTTCTTTCCTAATAATGCGGTTGAATACTTTGTTTCTTACTATGATTATTATCAGCCTGAGGCTTACTTGCCAACAACTGATACATATATTGAAAAGGACTTATCTATAAATAAGGAGATAGAAAAGTTGAGACTTGCCACTACTTCTTCCCTTCTTTCGGGACGCAGTGATGTTATTGTGGTGTCGTCGGTATCATGTTTGTATGGTATGGGAAATCCTGATGACTTTAAAGAAACTACAATAGATATAAATGTAGGACAGAGCATTGATAGGGATCTCTTTTTGAGGCAATTGGTAAGTAGCTTATATTCTCGAAATGAGACAGTGGAGTATGATAGAGGCAACTTTAGAGTAAAAGGAGATACAGTGGATGTGTTTTTGGCTTATACTGATTTTATCATACGTGTAATTTTCTGGGGTGATGAGATTGAAAGTATTGAGGCTATTGATTCTTTGACGGGAGTAACTACAGAGAAATATGACAATTATCGTATATTCCCCGCCAATCTGTTTGTCACAACCAAAGAGAGAATATTTAGAGCAATTGATGAAATACAGATAGACTTGGGTAAACAAGTCGAGTTTTTTAGGTCTATTGGTAAACCACTTGAGGCTAAACGGCTATATGAGCGTGTGACTTTTGATGTGGAGATGATAAAGGAGATAGGCTATTGCTCAGGTATTGAAAACTATTCAAGGTATTTTGATAGGCGAGAGTCTGGAACTCGCCCTTTCTGTCTTCTCGACTTTTTCCCCAATGATTATCTAACAGTGATAGACGAAAGTCACGTTACCCTACCTCAAATACGAGCTATGTATGGTGGCGACCACTCTCGCAAAACTAATCTTGTGGAGTATGGATTCAGGCTTCCAGCTGCGATGGATAATAGACCTCTTAAGTTCGAAGAGTTTGAGGCTTTGACTCCTGAAATTATATTTGTGAGTGCAACTCCTGCAGATTATGAGCTTATAAAATCTGAAGGTGTTATCGTTGACCAGCTTATTAGACCAACTGGATTGCTTGATCCTCCGATTGACGTGCGCCCAAGCATGAATCAAATAGATGATTTGCTTGAGGAGATTCAGCTTAGAGTTGAGATAAATGAGAGGGTGCTTGTCACTACTCTTACAAAAAGAATGGCAGAAGAGCTTACTGATTATCTGGCGGATAGTAATGTGAAGTGCAGATACATTCATTCAGACGTTGAGACCTTGGAAAGAGTGAAAATCATGGACGATTTACGAGCGGGTGTTTTTGATGTGCTTATAGGAGTAAACTTATTGCGTGAAGGTCTTGATTTGCCAGAGGTTTCACTCGTAGCTGTGTTGGATGCCGATAAAGAGGGTTTCCTAAGATCACATCGTTCGCTTACGCAAACTGCTGGACGGGCGGCACGAAACGTAAATGGGAAAGTAATATTTTATGCGGATAAAATTACTAATAGCATGCAAATGACTATTGATGAGACAAATAGAAGACGAGTAAAACAAATGAAATATAATGAGGAACACGGCATTACGCCGACTCAGATAAATAAGAAAAAAGTATCGGCATTGGCTACCTATTCTACATCTATAGCTGCAGAGCCACAACCTTATATTGAGCCTGGTTTTATTACAATAGCTTCCGAATCCAAAGTATCTTATGAGAGTAAAGATACTTTGAAACAGGAAATAGAAAAAGTGAGAAAAGCAATGCATGATGCTGCTAAGAAGTTGGAGTTTTTGCAGGCTGCCCAATTGCGTGACCATCTAATAAAGCTTGAGGATATGCTAAAGGAGAAATAATAGATATTGATTTGTTAGTTAAGTAAATAATCATCAACTTTGTTGTATATAGCTTTGAAGAATATTAATTTTTAAAATCATAAAACCACATTAGAGTAATGAAAACAGACATTCAAATTGCAAAAGAGACACCTCTTAAGAAAATCAAAGATGTAGCTGAGGGTATTGGAATTCCACGAGACGAAGTGATAAACTTTGGAAGACACATGGCTAAAATTCCTCTTGACCTAATTGATGAAGAGAAGGTGAAAAAAAGTAATCTTATATTAGTAACAGCAATTACTGCTACTAAGGCAGGCATAGGAAAAACTACGGTATCTATTGGTCTTGCTTTGGGACTAAATAAAATAGGCAAAAAAGCCATTGTGGCTCTACGTGAACCTTCATTGGGTCCAGTTTTTGGCATGAAGGGTGGTGCTGCAGGTGGCGGATATGCTCAGGTATTACCAATGGAGAACATTAATCTTCACTTTACTGGAGATTTCCATGCTATTACAACTGCTCATAATACTATCTCGGCACTTTTAGATAACCATATTTTCCGCAATGAGGGTACATGTAGTTCTCTAAAGCAAGTATTGTGGAAAAGAGTTCTTGATGTTAACGACCGCGCTTTACGTAACATAGTAACAGGTCTTGGTGCAGGAAACGGTGTGCCACTTGAAGGTGGTTTTGATATTACTGCTGCATCAGAGCTAATGGCTATATTGTGTTTAGCTGAAGATCAGGATGATTTGCGTCGTCGTGTGGAAAATATTTTACTTGGTTACAAACAAGATAATTCTCCTTTCACAGTAAAGGATTTGGGGATAGCTGGTGCTATAACCGTTTTATTGAAAGATGCTCTTAACCCTAATTTAGTGCAAACTACTGAAAATACGGCGGCATTTATTCATGGAGGACCATTTGCTAATATTGCTCATGGTTGTAACTCGGCGGTAGCTACAAAAATGGCAATGACATATGGCGATTACGTTATAACGGAGGCTGGATTTGGTGCAGATTTGGGTGCAGAAAAGTTTTTTAATATCAAATGTAGAAAAACGGGGCTCAGACCAAAATTAACTGTGATCGTAGCTACGGCGCAAGGATTAAAGATGCATGGAGGAACTCCTGAGAATAAAATAAAAGGTCCTGACATGGAGGGGTTAAAACTTGGTCTATCAAACCTTGATAAACATCTTTCTAATTTGGCAGAGTTTGATCAATCTGTTGTTGTTGCATTTAATAAATATGCATTTGATACTGAAGAGGAAATTGATTTGATTCGTGAGTTTTGTAAAAAACGTGGTGTGGGTTTTTCAGTAAATGAATCTTTTGCGCAGGGTGGAGAAGGGGCAGTGGAGTTGGCTAAAACAGTGGTAGAGGCTATTGAAAATAATCCATCAACGAATCTAAATTTTACATATGATGACGACGATGATATTGAAACAAAGATAACAAAGATTGCAACCAAAATATATGGTGCACGTGATGTGGTGCTTGCTGAGAAGGCAATAAAAAGACTTAAGCGTATTGAGGGTACTGAACTTGAGAGGATGCCAGTATGTATTGCAAAAACTCAATATTCATTTTCTGCTGACCCAAAATGGTATGGTGTGGCAAAAGATTTTCGCCTTAAAATAAATGATATTGTTATTAATCAGGGCTCAGAGTTTATAGTTGCAATAGCTGGTGAAATGATGCGTATGCCTGGTTTGCCTGCTGACCCTCAAGCTAAGCGTATCGATATAGTAGATGGAGAGGTGGATGGATTGAGCTAAAACATCAAACTCATCTTATCAAAATTATTAAGGCAATCTGTTTTCAACTATTAAATGAATACAGATTGCTTTTTTGTTTATTATTCCAATGTTAATACTGTGATTATCTTGCATCTATTCAGGTAAATAGATTAAATTTGAAAATCAATAATAATGTAAATCCAAAAATCAAACAAATGATACATTCTTTTCTTGACACCGTAGCAGGAATTATTCCTAAGAATCGTATTAATACAGATATGATAAGAAGATTGGCGTGGGGAACAGATGCCAGCTTTTATAGACTTATACCTAAGGTGGTAATTCATACGGAAAATGAGGATGAGGTGGTTGGTGTAATAATGGCTGCTCAAAAGTATAAGATCGCACTCACCTTTAGAGCAGCTGGAACAAGTCTTTCTGGGCAGAGTATAACTGATTCAGTATTGGTGGTAGCTGGTAAGGGATGGGAGGAGTTTGAGATTTCAGATGATTATAAATCTATCCGACTACAGGCTGGATTGACGGGTAAGCGGGTTAATAACATTCTAAAACCATACGGTAAAAAATTTCCACCTGATCCTGCTTCAATAAATTCTGCAATGGTGGGAGGAATTGTGTTAAATAATGCCTCGGGCATGAGTTGTGGTATTCATGAGAATAGCTATCGGATGATAAAGTCGGCAAGACTCATCTTGGCTGATGGAACAATTTTAGATACTGGGGATAAGCTTAGTCGTAATTCTTTTAAGAAGACTCACCATGATTTTATTGAAAAGTTGTTGGCAATAAAAAATGATGTGATAGCTAATGAAGGACTTGTGTCTCGTATTAGGAAGAAATACTCCATAAAAAATGTGATGGGATTGAATATTCAGCCTTTTGTTGAATATGATGATCCATTTGATATTATTACACATCTAATTGTAGGTTCTGAGGGTACACTTGCATTTTTATCAGAGGTAGATATGATGACAGTTGATGATTATCAATTTAAATCAACTGGGATGTTGTTTTTTGATGATATGCGTACCGCAAGCGAGCTTGTTGTCTCATTGAAAGGCTTTAATGTGAGTGCTGTTGAGTTTCTCGATAGAGAGGCTTTAAGGTCTGTTGAAAATGAATCAGATGTGCTACCAGAACTAAAGATGCTTTCTGATTCCACTACAGCTCTATTAATAAAAATAGAAGCGGAAAGTGAGCATAAGTTGGCGGAATATACTGCTCATATTAGGGATATTGTCTCGGTGTATAATACCGCTTTTCCTATACGGTTTACAACTGATCCTCTCTTGTTTAATGCTTTGTGGGCTATTCGTTCTGGTATATTTCCTTCGGTGGGTGGAATGCGCCCATTGGGAACTTCTTGCATTATTGAGGATGTTGCTTTCCCAATGGAGGTTTTTGCAGATGCAGTGGAAGGGTTGCGTGATATACTTGATAAAAATGGGTATAATGATGCTGTTATTTATGGGCATGCTCTTGAGGGTAATTATCATTTTATTCTTAATCAATCGTTTGATACTCCTGAGGCTATATCTCAGTATAAGAGTATGATGTCAGATGTAGTAGAGTTGGTTGTTGATAAGTATGATGGTTCGCTAAAGGCAGAGCATGGAACGGGAAGAAATATGGCTCCATTTGTAGTGAGAGAGTGGGGTGAAGATGCATTTGATGTTATGAAAAGGATTAAATCTCTTTTTGATGAAAATGGAATCTTAAACTCTGGTGTGATATTTAATTCTGACCCTGAATGCTATGTAAAGAATATAAAATCATTGCCATTAGTTCATCCACTTATTGATAAGTGCATAGAATGTGGCTTTTGTGAGATTAATTGTGTTTCGGCTGGACTTACCCTATCTCCAAGGCAAAGAATTGTGGTTCAAAGAGAAATATCGAGATTAAATCATACTCAAGAGAATAATGTATTGTTGCGTGAATTAGAAAAAGACTTTGATTACCTTGGAGATCAAACTTGTGCTGTAGATGGTCTTTGCTCGTTACCTTGTCCTGTGAAGATTAATGTGGGGGAGTATATTCAGACATATAGAGAGAAAAAGAATAAAGAGCATCCCTCAAGTTTTAAGGTTGGTGGTTTTGCGGCAAAGAATTTTGGTAAACTAAGTGGTGCATTGAGGTTTGCTCTTTCTGCTGCAAATATAGGTCGTGCTGTTATTGGAAATGATGCTGTTGATAAACTTGGTAGAGGATTGCACAAGATAAGTGGGAGTAATATTCCTTTTTGGACATCTACACTTCCAAAACCTGCAACCAAAGCAAATTCGAAAAATCTATTCGAATCTACTTTGAAGGTTGTTTATTTTCCAAGTTGTTTGAATCAAATGATGGGACCATCTTATAATGATCCTGAGCAAATATCGCTTGTAAATAAAATGGTTTCTTTTTTGAATAAGTGTGGCTATCAGGTTATTTTTCCACAACGGATGAATAATATGTGTTGTGGAACAATATGGGAAAGCAAGGGAATGCCAGATATTGCCGATAGCAAGTCGAAAGAATTGGAAAAAGCACTTCTGATAGCCTCTGATAATGGTAAATATCCAATATTGTGTGATCAGAGTCCTTGTTTGATGCGAATGAGGAGCACAATTAAAGGGCTGAATATGTATGAGCCTGTAGAGTTTATTGATAAGTTTCTTGTGGATAGGCTCAACTTTTCTCCTATTGATGAGCCTATTACCATTTTTGCAACTTGTAGTACAGTGAGAATGGGACTTGATAATACTTTAGTGAAAATTGCTCGTCTTTGTAGTAATAATGTGTTTGTTCCATCAGAATTGAATTGCTGTGGGTTTGCAGGAGATAAGGGGTTTTTTACTCCTGAGCTTAATAAGTATGGTCTTAGAAAACTATCTCCACAACTTGATGCCAAGAATATCAGAGTGGGGTATAGCAATAGTCGAACTTGTGAGATAGGTTTGAATACAAATACTGGGATTCCGTATTTGTCTATTATATATCTTGTGGATAAGTGCACGACACTAAAAGATAATTTGTGACGTCTGCTTTTAGCTTAAACAAGAAATGCAGTTGAGATATCTATATCGGATATTCAACTGCATTTTTTATATTAACTACTTGGATAATTACTTCTTCACTCCACTTCTTTCTAACAGTGCATTTAT
>CAZNRT010000030.1:0-24551 GCA_964575445.1 uncultured Proteiniphilum sp.
AAAGCAGGAGGTGTTCCAGTTGTCAAATCAACAGTTCCTTGATTATATGGAACAGATAGAGTTGCTGATGTAAATGTCATTGTATATCCAGCACCATTAGTACCACCTAATTCATCTTTCAATTTCGCATCCACAGTTATCTTTGATAGCATGTGAGAGAAAATGAAAGGAACATTGCCTTTATTCTGAGTGTCGGAATCGTAATTCATACCAGTTTTAGGCGTAGCCACAGTGAAGTCTTCTTGTGCACCTCCAGGAACGGTGTAGGTGATGGAAAGAGGACTTCCACTTGTTGGCGCAGTATTGTTATTTAATACAATATGCGTTTGAGATTCCTTATACGGTGCATACGCATAAAAATCTACTGTAGCACCACCAGTTGGCCAATAATAAGCAGGTCCGTAGGTGTCTTTATCATCTTGACCTGTCGTCACCTTCAAGTTATTCATAAACCACACACTTGTGGCATTAGAGCGCACTGCAAATACGCCATATGGGCTCTTTTCATCATTTGCTGCCCTGGTGTTGGCAGTCACTCTATCGTTGAGAGTGGTGAAGCCAATTGCTTTTTGTTCAGCAGGGCTTTCCATCACCTCGTTTTGTGCGCAGCTGCCAAGCAATAGTGCGGCGGCTGCAAATCCCATCGTAAATAATTTTCTCATGTTCATAATTGTTTTTAAAAAGTTTCTAATTCTGTTTTTATCTATATATTTTATTTTGATTCTTATTATCTTCCTTTCGTCATCCGTTGTATAGATAGGCATGAAAACTTACATCTCAATTGGTACATCTATATGCTCCCAGTCCACCACCTCCGAGTTCATCCCCGAGCCAGAGCCCCCTTCGGGTTTCACATCGGGTAGCTTGGGTATATTCATCTCAAGCGATAGGCTCAATGTCATATTTTCTCCATTGCCGTCAAATTTCAATTTGTCTGTAATATCTATTGTGTGATTGATGGTGGTGAGCTCTTTGTCCACCAACTGAAATGATGCGTGCATTAGTATTCCTTCGTGCTTCGAGTCGTCCACCGAAAGCCTGTTGCCCATCACACCCAATGTATATACTGTTTCGCTCACTGCTCCATCAGTTTGCGTGGCATCGTCATATCTTCTATTGTTGATCAGAAACTGAGTGGTCACTCGCTCCGTCGTGTTGCGATCTGTGGCAAACATATATCCGCCAGCCAGATTTTCCACCTCCACCAATGCGGGCATTCGTGCATTGTGCAATCCCTTCACATTTAGCTTCACGTGCAGGGGTACTCGTTTTGACAATGGGTGCATATCTGCAAGCGAATTGTACTCCTCGTCGAGAGCACGAGCCACCATCTTATTGCTGTAATATGCCTCAATCATCTCTCGGCTTATGCTAATGCGCTGTGAGGCAGTGGCAAAATTGCCTGGCTCGTTCACATATGTTTGTTTGCCCGATTTGATGCCACTCTCATAGGTTTTGCTTGCTTTGGTGATGTATGCTTCTAAGGTGTTGAGATGCTCGTGTCCACGAATATGCACAAAGTCCATTTGGTTTCGCTTCTCGTTGAAAACCACAATTGTATAGTCACCCACTGCGAGATTGATGTTCATTGTCACTGATGCACCTCTATTTTCAAAAACCTGCTCTGCGAATAGTGTGCCATCGCTTTTGTAGATAAGTGCTGTCACATTTTGTGGTTCAAAGCCAGCCAAGTCCCAATATATCTTCACAGGCACTGGTATGCTATCAGGCATTTGATCTACCAAGGGGCGGCGTTCGCAACTTGCTACAAGCAATATTGATACGCCACATATCATGAGTATCATCCAGAGGCAATGTTTTTTCATTTTCTGCCTCCTCTCTTTTTCAGATGCGGATACCACGACAATGATATCTTTGCTCTGTTTGGTCCCCACCAGCTAAACTTGCCCTCGTGGCTCTTTATCAAGTGCCATTTGCCACCACTGTCTTGCTGTGCATTATAGTGGCGATAGTTTGTTTTGAAATATCCAGCACCGAGCGAAAACTCCATGTTGAAATTGCTACTCAGCGGCAGTGCATATCCCACACTCAAGCCCGACACTATTGCATATTCGCCCTGATATCCTTTTTTGTTCCACTCCAAGTCATATAGTCCACCACCGCCATACACGCCCACAAACCATCCCGTGAGTGAATTGTGATTATGACTATACTTGTGTCTGTTTTGTTTTGATGTGTTTTGAGCCCACCAGTATTTTAGTTCCACATTGCCCCCATTAGTTGCAGGCTTCGCTGATGGCTGTTGGATAGCCACCACGGGAACATCCACTCTGCTGCCACAGACACCTTTTTGGAAAGTGGCACTTCTGCCTCTATATTGATTATTGTGGCAACATCAAAAAGCAGGTTGGTTTTGAGAGCTATGGGGCGTATTATTTTGTGATTGTCGTCATTCGGGTAGATGGAGTCGCTAATGGAGCTTGTAGTTACTGCTCGCTCATCCCCTATATTGTGAGTATAGTATGCCTCATTCTCAATCAATGACTGACTGACTGTGTGTTGATACTGTATTGATTATTAAAACCAAGGTCACAATAACAATATTGAACTTTCGAATACTTTGAACTTTTGACATTTCTATATCAATCCAATAAAGAATTGGTTTTGCAAAAGTACGCAATAGTTTCTTAAAGAAATAATATTCGGGTAAGATTTGTCGATATACTACACCAGTTTGTCGATAATTAACAGATAATACTTGCACCGAAGTTAAAAGATGTAACAATCCACAGTTTTAATTAAGTTCAGTCTAAGAGTTGATAGTTAGCTCAAATGATATAAGCTATTTAGCTACTTCATAAGTAAAAAAAGGGTCGCTATTGGTTTCTAAAAAAAATTAGATGTGTATAAACGGGATTGTATAGACATCTATATCATTTTTTGATTATCAAAACAGCCCCATGAGAGTTGATTTAACAGTATTTTTGAGTTTTTCCACATGCGTGGGAAAGCATTAAAATAATTTTTCCCCTAATTTACATGCGTGGGAAATGGCAAAAAAAGTTTTTTGGGATAAACACATGTGTGGGAAAGTGGCAAAAAAAATTTATTAGTATAAACCCAGACGTGGGAAAGCGGCAAAAAAAATTATTTATATCATTACATGCGTGTAAAATAGAGAAAAAAAGATTTAAGTGTTAATTACATGCATGGGAAATATCGAAAAAACGCTATCCTTTTCAACAAAGGATGGTGTCTTAAACCCTTTAATAAGATTGATAAGCCTACAAAATATTCCTTTTCAGTTCGGAAACATTCAATATCTCCACCCTTTTTCCCTTGATATTAAGCAAACCCTCCTTCACCATTTTGCTAATCTCCTTGGTGAGAGCCGGGCGAGTTACGCACAGGTAGTCGGCAAGTTCTACCTGATTGTGCTCAATATTTACTATGCTCTCCTCGTCTGTTTGTTGTTCAAAAAGATATGCCACAAAGCGGCTCCTCATATTTTTGTAAGATAGTATTCTCAATCTCACATTGCTACACTTAGTGCAATTGCCCACCACACACAAAAAGTTTTTCAACAAATATGGAGCATCGCCAAATAATGAAAATAGAGACTCCTTGTTTGCCATCAACAGCACACCGTCGGTTTCGGACTTGAATGTTGCGGGTAGCATCTTTTCAGAATTAAATAGATATGGTGAGGCAAAGGTTCGGGGTGCCACAATGTATTCGATTAGAATCTCATTGCCCGCACTATCGATAGTGTCCACTCTCAGCCTTCCTTCAATCAAAATCATAAGTTGCCTACAAAATGTATTTTGCTTGGCTACGATATCATTTTTCTTGATTTTATAGACATTATAATCTAAATTATTTACAAAAGAGTCTCTCACGTTCAACGGGATATTGTCAAACAAAGGTATCTGCAAAAGTAAGTTCCTATATTCTTCGGTTAGATAAATTAGCTCCATAACAAAACGATTAGTTTACAAATATATACAAAGAAACGAACAAATAACCGATATTTAACATCAAGTTATCAATAAATGTAATCTATGACACATAAACAAGCATATATTAATCATACATTTGAGGCTTAGAATCACTTTAAATGCGCATGATATGAAGAACTTGAAGACAATTATTTTTTGGGGAGCCTGCTGGGGTGTTCTTGAAGCCACGTTAGGTTGGCTTTTGCATCTTGTTCATTTCAAGGGCGAAGTGCTTTTTCTCTATCCCATTGGGCTAATGTGCATGATGATGGCATTCAAGCAAAGTGGCAATATGTCGTCAGTTATGAAAGTGGCGGGAGTGGCAGCATTAGTCAAGCTATCCAATATATTCATTACTCCTGCTGCACATTTCTACTTTGTCACAAATCCAGCGATAGCCATTCTCCTTGAGGGGTTAGCTACTTGGGCATTTTGTATATACATTGAAAAAAGGAAAGACTTCATCACCAATGCTATACCATTTGCAATGGTGCTAATGTTTGGCTCTATACTCCTATTTCGCAGTTGGCAGATACTAATGGATGCATATGTGGAATATAATCCTGCTGTACATATCCCTATCGAGGCAAGCTTGGTAATGCATTGGGTATGGCGTGCAGTGGTTCAGGGCTTGATGCTTGTGGGGATATACGCTATTTCACAGAGAGTTCCCATCAATATCACACAAAGCAAATGGGTAAATCATCTGGCAGTGCCTTCTCTTTTTGTAGCAGTTTTGTTGAACATATTGACTTAGACCACAATGTTGCATCCCGAACAAATAACGGGAGTTGTTTTGGCTGGCGGAAAGAGTTCCCGCTTCGGCTACAACAAGGCACTATGCAAATATGGTGATAAGGACTTTATGCATCATATCATCGAATTAATGCGTCCATATACAAAAGAGATAGTCATTTCGGGCTACCGCCCCGAATATGAAGATATTGAAATCACCATACTCAAAGATGAATACCCTGACATTGGTCCCATAGGAGGGATATACACTGCACTGAAAGAGAGCACAACACCATGGATATTAGTGCTCACTTGCGATATGCCACTCGTTTCAAAAGAGATAATAATGATGATGCTGGCATCCTGCAAGGGTGACAATATTATTGGTTGGCAGCACGACAAAATATTTACAACATTTCCATTATTGATATCAAAAAGTGCACTTCCTGATATCAATAATGCAATATATGAAAAGAGATACCGCATAAAGCAGATGTTTGAAATTGGAAACTCAAGAAAAATAATTATCCCTGATGCTCTTTTCCCAAACTTCGCAAATATAAATACTCAAGACGATTATAAAGAACTAAATATATGAGCAGACACAAGATCATAGGATCGCCAGCACGAGGATTAGCCGCAGCCACTCTCGGCTTTTTCTTCACCTCAGCTGCTATATCTCTTTTTGGACCATCGGCAGCCAAGCTGATGGAGGTAATGGACATGACACCATTGCAATTGGGACTTCTTGTAGCCATCCCCACCCTTTCGGGGTCATTGCTGCGCATCCCTATGGGGGCATCAGTGGATGTAAATGGCGGTCGCAAATCATTCTTATTCCTGATGATTGCTTCAATTATTGGATTGACAGGGCTGAGCATTATTCTCACCACTAATTATCCTCACAATATGCAAGGCACATATTGGCTAATACTGCTATTTGGATGCTTGAGCGGATTTGGTATCGCCACCTTCTCCGTTGGGGCTGGACAATCATCATATTGGTATCCCAAAAGCAAGCAAGGCATAGTGTTGGGCATCTTTGCAGGATTAGGAAACTTGGGAGCAGGAGTATTCGCCATACTGTTGCCTCTGTTGCTAACGGCGGTAGGCTTCGTTCCTGCATATTATATATGGACTGGGATGCTGATAATAGGAACAATAGCTTATTACCTTCTTAGTTGCAACGCATTCTATTTTCAATACAGAGCCAAAGGATTGAGCTCCGAAGAGAGCAAGGAAATGGCTCAGCAAGCAGGACAGGAGCTATTCCCCGCTGGCAACATGAAGGAGAGTTTGCACCTTTCGGCAAAAATACCCGAAACATGGGTGTTGCTACTTTCATACTTCGTAACCTTTGGCGGATTTATAGCACTCACAGCATGGTTTCCAACCTTCTGGCAAAAAACACACGGACTGTCAGCAACAATGGCAGGACTATATACCGCCATCTTTGCAAGTTTGGCAACAGTGCTTCGCATACCTTCAGGCAAGCTTGCCGACAAAGTGGGTGGAATCACAATGAGTATGACGGCACTCATCACCTTAGCAATTGCAACTGTGGTGATGGCTTTTGCACACAACCTATATATATCAATCATTTGCGTAACAATTATTGCAGTGACATTCGGCATGAACAATGCATCAGTAATGCGCTTAGTGCCCGAATATATACATAAGTCGGTGGGTGGAGCCTCTGGGTGGATTGGCGGATTGGGGGCATTTGGAGGTTTCGTGTTTCCCCCCATCTTGGGAGAAGTGGCATCAAAAATGGGAATAACTGGATACTATCGTGGATTTCTAACATTCACAATATTAAGCGTAATATCAATACTCGTCACATACTTTGTATTGATAAAGAAAAACAAGAAGAAAGCAACTCTGTAACTATCTAAAGTCAAACAATGGCTTTAGATGAATAAATTATTAACATTACAATATCAACAGCTTAACATATTTATTATGGCAAAATCCTTTCTAAAAAAGAAGAAATATTTTGTAGGAATTGAAAGCACCAAAGAGAGAGCTTGGGAAAGTTTATATCGCAATAGATGGCAGCACGACAAAGAGGTGCGCTCAACTCACGGTGTAAACTGCACAGGATCATGCTCCTGGAAAATATTTGTGAAAAAGGGAATCGTGACATGGGAGATTCAGCAGACTGACTACCCACAAAACCGACCCGACATGCCTAACCACGAACCACGTGGTTGCCCTCGAGGTGCGAGCTACTCTTGGTATCTCTACAACTCGGGCAGAGTGAAACACCCAATGATTCGCCACGAACTATTGGAGGCTTATCAAAACCAGAAATCAAAACTTCACGACCCTGTGCTTGCTTGGGAGGCAGTGATGGATGACGAAGAGGCATCAAAGAATTATAAATCAAGACGTGGACTTGGTGGATTTGTGAGAATGGATTGGGATATGGCTGAAGAGATTATAGCAGCATCCAACATATATACTATCAAGAAATATGGACCCGACCGATTGGTTGGCTTCACTCCCATTCCCGCATTCTCAATGGTGTCTTACGCATCTGGCTCAAGATATCTTAGCCTGATAGGCGGAACAATGCTTAGCTTCTATGATTTTTATTGCGACTTGCCACCAGCATCTCCTCAAACATGGGGCGAGCAAACCGACGTGCCAGAGAGTGCCGACTGGTACAACTCTTCATTTATAATGATGTGGGGATCTAATGTGCCCGTAACTCGCACTCCCGACTCGCCATTTCTAACCCAGGTGAGATACAAGGGAACAAAAGTAATCTCTATTTCTTCCGACTATAGTGATGCTTCAAAGTTTGGGGACATATGGCTCAATCCAAAACAAGGAACTGACTCTGCTCTTGGCATGGCAATGGGGCATGTGATATTGAAAGAGTTTTTTGTTGACCGCACCACCCCATATTTTGATTCGTATGTTCGCAAGTATTCCGATCTGCCATTCTTAGTGAAAATAGAACCTTATGAAGATGGATACAGAACGGGGATGATGTTGCGAGCAAGTGATTTTGAAGGCAATTTGGGAATTGAGAAACAACCAGAATGGTATCCAGTGTTGTTAGACGAAAACAGTGGCGAAAAGGTTATACCCAATGGCAGCATTGGCTCGCGCTGGAACGAAGAAGGCAAGTGGAATCTCAGAAACGAGGATGTGCGCACTGGCAAAGAGTTTACACCCCTATTGTCTGTGATGGATAAAAAGGATGACGTGATTGATGTCTCTTTCCCATACTTTGGTGGAGAGGAATATAAGAATCCATACTTCAATGCATCCAAACATCACGAAGTGCAGGTGAGAAAGATACCAATCATTAAATGTCAAACTGCCGAAGGTGAGGTGATGTGTGCTACCGTATTTGATATTATGCTTGCACATTATGGTGTGGAACGTGGATTGAACGACCCACACACGGCAAGAGATTATAACGACGATATACCATACACCCCAAAATGGCAAGAACAAATAACGGGTGTGGCGGCAGAGAAGATCATAACCGTGGCAAGGCAGTTTGCCGAAACAGCCGAAAAGACAGAAGGCAAGAGCATGATAATAATTGGTGCAGGAGTAAATCAGTGGTACAACACCGATATGACCTATCGTGCAGCAATGAATATGCTAATACTATGTGGCACAGTAGGACAATCGGGTGGTGGTTGGGCTCACTATGTGGGACAAGAAAAGGTGCGACCACAATCGGGATGGGCTACACTTGCCTTTGCCGCCGACTGGATCAGACCACCACGACATATGAATACCACAAGCTATTTCTATATGCACAGCGACCAATGGAGATACGAAAAGGTGAAGGTGGAAAGCATGATGTCGCCACTATTCAAAAAAGATAATTGGAAAGACCTTACACTATTAGACTGCAACATCAAATCGCAACGAATGGGTTGGCTACCCACCTCGCCCGAGTTCGACAGAAGCTCGCTACAAATATGCAAGGACGCCGAAAAGGCAAAGATGAACGTTTCGGAATATATTACTGACCAATTGCATACGGGCAAGCTCAACCTTGCATCGGAAGATTTGGACAAAAAGGAGAATAGCCCAAAGAATCTATTCATATGGCGTGCTAACGTGATGGGTAGTAGCGCAAAGGGGATAGAATACTTTATGAAATATCTGCTTGGTGCACAAAACAGTGTGTTCGCCAAAGATTTGAAAAAGATTGGACATGAGTTGCCAATATATCAAAAATGGCACGAAGAGGGAAGAACTGGCAAGTTGGACTTGGTGGTGACTATCGATTATAGAATGACTTCATCATCGCTGCACTCAGATATTGTTCTCCCAGCTGCCACTTGGTACGAAAAGAATGACCTAAGTAGCACCGACATGCACCCATTCTTGCACCCATTCTCCAAAGCAATCGACCCCGTGTGGGAATCGCGCAACGATTGGGATATATTTAGAGGAATATCAGCAAAATTCTCAGAGCTGTGTGCAGGACACTTAGGCGTGGAAAAAGATGTGGTGATGCAACCACTGATGCACGACTCGCCAGGTGAGATATCAGAACCATTATTTGTTGACGACTGGAAAGAGAGTGGCAACCGCCCCGTTCCAGGTCACAACATGGGCAATCTGATAGAAGTGGAGCGCAACTATCCTGATACATATAAGAGATACACCTCATTGGGACCTCTATTGGAAAAGGCGGGAATCACAGGCAAAGGAATTACATGGAACTCGAAAGAGGAGTATGAGTTTTTGAAACAACTAAACGGCGTGGTGCTTGACGAGGGCAACACAAAGGGAATGCCCAAACTTGAAACTGATATTCATGCCATTGAAACAGTACTTTCGTTGGCACCCGAGAGCAATGGAATAACATCCATGAAAGCTTGGAAGGCACTTGAGAAAACAACAGGATTGGAGCTGCAGCATCTCACCAAAGAGGGTGGCGAAACACAAATAAGATATGATGACTTGGTGCAACAACCACGTCGGGTGCTCAACTCACCCATATGGAGTGGATTAGAATCTCACGAAGTGAACTATACCGCCAGCTACACCAATGTGCATGAACTAATTCCGTGGCGCACATTGACAGGACGCCAGTCCGTATATCAAGATCATCCATGGATGTTGACATTTGGCGAGGGATTGGTTTGCTATAAGCCTCCATTGTCTAAAGATGAAGTTGTGGGAATAAAAGAGAGATTGAACATTACCGACGAAACGCTCACCCTCAACTTGATTACACCTCACAACAAGTGGTCGATACACTCCACATGGAGCGACAACTTGATCATGCTTACACTTGGCAGAGGTGGTCCTGTGATATGGATTAGTGAAACTGATGCGAAAAAGATTAATATCAAAGACAACGACTGGGTGGAGGTGTTCAACGATAATGGCACTGCCAGCTGCCGAGCCATAGTATCGCAACGCATACCCGAAGGTGCACTAATTATGTATCACAATCAGGAACGCACAGTCAATGTGCCTCTAAGCTCAATCACGGGCAATAGAGGTGGCATTCACAACTCAATATCTCGTGTGTGTCCCAAACCAACTCATATGATTGGTGGATATGCGCAATTATCATTCGGATTAAACTATTATGGCACAATTGGTGCAAACAGAGACGAATTTGTTTTAATTAGAAAATGTGAAACTGTTCTGTGGGAGGATGACGACATGGAAGAGAGAAAGGAGATATTCAAATGAAAATACAATCTCAAGTAGCAATGGTGATGAACTTGGATAAGTGCATCGGCTGTCATACCTGCTCGGTGACATGCAAAAATGTGTGGACAAGTCGCAAGGGTGTGGAGTATGTGTGGTTCAACAATGTTGAAACAAAACCTGGACATGGCTATCCTGTGGAATGGGAAAACCAAGACAAATATAAAGGGGGATGGACGCTAAGAAAAAAGAAGCTTGAACTACTTCAGGGCAATAACATCAGCGTATTGTCAACCTTGTTTGCCAATCCATATATGCCCGAGATGAAGGATTATTACGAACCATTTACGTTTGATTTTTCAAAACTCACGAGCAGCAAACGATTCAGAACTCCACCAACTGCGCGTCCATATTCATTAGTAACAGGAGAAAGAATGGAGAAGATCGAATATGGTCCTAACTGGGAGGATAATCTTGGTGGAACATTTGAAGAGCGCAAGCGCGACCCCAACCTCAAAGGTATGGAGACAAAAGGATATGAAGAGTTTGAGAGATCATTTATGCTGTATCTGCCTCGCATTTGCGAACACTGCCTCAATCCATCATGTGCCTCATCATGCCCATCAGGTGCTATATATAAGCGCAAAGAAGATGGCATAGTGCTAATCAACCAAGACAAATGCCGCGGATGGAGAGAATGTGTGAGCGCATGCCCCTACAAAAAAATATATTTCAATTGGGACAGACAGAAGTCGGAGAAGTGCACCTTCTGCTATCCATTGATAGAGAGCGGAAAGCCAACCGTTTGCTCCGAATCATGCGTGGGACGCATAAGATACATTGGGGTGATTTTGTATGATGCAGATAAGATTATTGACTATGCAAGTACTGAGAATGACAAAGATTTATATCAGAAGCAATTAGATATTATCTTAGACCCTAACGATCCTGAAGTAATTGCACAAGCTAAAGAGCAGGGCATACCTGAGGCATTTATCAAAGCTGCACAACTATCACCCACATATAAGATGATGAAGAAGTGGGGAGTGGCATTTCCACTGCATCCCGAATATAGAACCTTGCCTATGGTTTGGTATATTCCACCTCTATCACCCATCATGCAAGAAACGGAAGCAAAAGGTGAGAAATATTTTGGAACGGTAGATGATATGCGAATCCCCGTAAACTATCTTGCAAAAATGCTTACCGCTGGCGATGAGTCACTGATAAGAAAATCTCTATCCAAACTACTTGCAATGAGAGAATATATGAGAGAGCGCACAGTTGAGCGCAACGACAATCCGCCTATTGATGCAGAGTTGGGATTGGAGAGACAAGACTATGAGGATATGTATCGCTATCTTGCCATTGCCGATTACAAAGATCGCTTCGTGATTCCTACTTCGCCAAATTCAAGAGAGGATATCGACTTAGCTGGACTTCGTGCAGGGTTGGGCTACGACTACCCTGGCAAAGAGAATGAAGGATGCAACCTTTTTGGAGGCAGATAGTATTTTTATAAACATTAAAGTGAATTAGTTATGCAAAACACATATAAGATATTATCACTCCTTTTGGATTATCCTGATGAGGATGTAAAGAATAATCTTCATCAGTTTATGGACATAATAGATGAAGACAATCTATTAAATAATAACCAAAGAGCAAAGCTTGAGGAATTTGTCAACTATGCATCTCCCCTCACACTTAGTGAGTGGCAAATGAATTATGTGCAGCTATTTGATTTCTCCACAAAGACTAATCTATACCTCTTCGACCATGTATATGGAGACTCACGAGAAAGAGGACAGGCTATGGTTGATCTGACAGAGATGTATGCAAAATCGGGATTCTCTCCATGCTCTAATGAGCTCCCCGATTATCTACCCTTGTTTCTTGAGTATTTATCGCTACTCACCAAGCAAGAGGAACCATACAAATTGCTAAACCAGATAGCTCATATATTAGAAAACATGAAGAAGTCGTTGGTTAAAAAAGAATCGCCCTATGGAAATCTGTTGAAGATTTTGTGTTCATTGAATGAAAAGGTAGAAAGTGAAATTAATTAATTGAAAGGAACTTAAACATGCCAACATCCGATTATCTAAACAACTTCTTCTTGGGATATTTGCCCTACGTGGCATTTGGTGTTTTCTTTGCTGGGCTAATATATAGAGTAGCAAAGCGCAACAACACTATACAAGCTAATTCCACCCAACTGCTTAGCAAAGACAAGGGATTGTATTGGGGAAGCTTAATGTTTCATTATGCAATAATTCTGGTATTCTTCGGGCATATATTTGGTTTGCTTACTCCCGAATGGGTTTACGATTGGTTTATGTCTAACGAAACAAAGCGCATGATAGCCATTGTCATGGGCTCATTATCAGGTGGCGTAGCACTTTTGGGTATTACAATGCTTGCAATAAGACGATTTACCAACAAGAGAGTACGTGTGACAAGCAAGTTGCAAGACTATATTATAGTATCGCTATTATTACTTCAGATTGCATTAGGTCTCTGGTGCACATATCTCACCACTCAATCTACATTGGCAGAGTATATGTCTGCCGAATATTGGGCACAGGGGGTAGTGACCTTCAAGCCAAACCCTTGGAGATTTATATCCGATTTAGACATAGTTTATAAACTTCATATTGTGAATGGTTTCTTGATCTTCATCATTTTCCCATTCACCAAGCTGATGCATATGATTATGCTGCCCATTAATTTTGCACTTGATTATTTCAAGAAGTTTTAATCATGATTGGCTAATAGCTATTAGCCATTAGCTATTAGCCAACATCCAATAGCCAATCAATGATAAACGTAATAACAGGAGAGACAAACAGTGGAAAGAGCTCTAAGTTTATTCATCTTTTCAACAATGAAAGTGATGCCATAGGCTTATTATCTAAAAAACTGTACGACAACAACAAAAATATCATTGGCTATAACTTAGTGATGCTACCCAATAATGTGGAATGTGCATTTATTATACTAAAAGAGGAGGTTAACCCAGCGGAACATCACCTATATCTTTTTCAAGGTAGATTTGCATTCCTAAAATCAAGCTTCACAATTGGAGAAGAATATATAATGTCACACCTCCACAACCACTCCGTGTGGATTGACGAAGTTGGCTCATTAGAACTAAAGGGGCTCGGCTATGACAATCTTATCAAAACGCTAATCAGCAATAATATTAATCTAACTATCACCACAAAAAGAAACTTGCTTGAGAAGGTATGCGAGAGATATGGGATTGAAGAGCATAATCTTACTCATCCCTCAACAACATGTAGCTAAACAATCCAGAATGGGTGACATTATAATAACACGGGGTAAGCACAATAAAACTCAAGTTTTATGTGCTTACCCCGTAATATAATTTTCTAAGCCGAAGCTTTAGTCTGCAATCACAGTAATCTCTGCACCCGAAGCAAAATCTTGTCCATTTTGTTCGCTAAGTGCAGTGAAACGAATGTAGCGACCCTTGATAGGCTTGTCAAACATAATTTTCTTTTCGCTACTGTTTTTATCAAATTGTCCTTTGTGAATCGGTTCGCCCCACTCTTTGGCATCCATGCTGATATGAATAGTGAAATCCTTTATATTGCCATTGGCACCATCTTGGCGAGGCAGATAGGTAAATCCTTTCAGCTCTTTAACCTCACCCGCATCAAGGTCAACCCAGTGTGGGTGTTTTGCCACCGTTACAGAAAACATAGTGTGCCAATAGGAATTGGTGTTGCCATCAACAAGATTGGTAGCATTGCCGCCTCCTGCCTCCTCACTACTTGCCGAGATTACCTCAATCTGAACAGTCTCAATTTTTGGGAAACGCATTGCCACCTTCAGCTCTGGATTATCTTTATACCATGCCGATACCAAACCTCCATCTCTAAGTGGAATGATAGTGCTATACTCTTTTGCTTTAGCATTGTCAAGAGTAAACATAATTGTGGCATCTTCCATCCCTGAACTAATGGCAACATCACCACTGCGAGAACGAGAGATGCTAATTGGCATATCGCCCGATGGCTTTACCATTGCATCATCTGCCAACTGCGGAGAAGCTGGACGAATTATGAATCCAAAATTGTGTTCCACAGCTTTCACCCTGTCATGCTCAAGCGGACCACCTTGTCCACAGCTATTGCCACCCAATCCAGTTACGGCAGCATCAAGATGTAGATAAGTATCACCAGCGGTTGGCAGCTCAAATGGATGTGGTGCAAGGGTCAAATTCAATGCTGAGTATTGCAATGCCGTAACCGACATATCATCATTGGCTATAAATAGTGCACCAGCATTTTTATTATTTGTGAGAGCAGTCCAGCGCACCTCCTCGTGGTTACCCATATCCTGAGGTTTTGGGAAGTTTACAAATTCATCTCTCACTTTGTTTGTATGAAGTTCGATAAATTGTCCAGACTTTCGGTCGTTATAGTTATCAATTGGTCCACGTCCGTAGTAGCTAAAGTTTTCATACTCTGCTGGCACCTTCATCATATATCCAAGACGTGGCAAAATCAATCCACTCTTGTTGGAAGTAATGCTTGATTGTAGTTCAATTGATCCATCAGTATATATTGTCCAAATTTGATTTGTGGTGAATTTAAAATCAGCATCACCAAACGGACGATCTGTATGTTCCTCAATTTTGTTCTTGCCCGAACTGGTTCCTCCCAATATCTTAGCCCCATTGGGAGCTTGCGACACCACGGTGAATGATGCCACGATAGTACCATCTGCACGAGGAATGAAAGTTGACGAAATGGTATTGTGCTTAAGATTGTGCAAACCATTTTCGAACCATTGAGCATAGAACCAATTATCATTATTGGTAAATGCACGCAAAGCATTTAGCACGGGACCATTGCCATCAGCAATAACTGTATTATTACCATACTTCAGATTGTAGATAGTGCCCACTTTTGTGTCGAAAGTAATCATGAAGTTATCACCCTTAATCACCCTCTTGCCATCTATCTCTTTATCCAGCACAAGCTTTGAAGAGTTTGATTGAGCACTCACTTCTGCAATTGTTGGCACATTGGCTGCATCCTTAAGCAAGAATTGCTCTTCAGCTTGAACGAATCCCTCCTCTGCCCAAGGCTCATTATTAGCAAGTAGATATTGAATCTTCACAAACGCCTCAGCTTTATCTTTGATTTTAGAATAATCTATGGGTAGAGTTATCTGTGTTCTTTGACGTGGCTCGGCATTAAAGTCCGAGATAGTTCCATGCTGAGTTTCGCTTCCATTCTCATATACAGACCATCTGATTTGATAATCTTTCAAATCTTTGAAGTAGTATTTATTGAAAACGTCAAACACACCTTTATTAATATCTTTAGCCTCAGTGCCTATGTGTTGATACACCTTTTTCACCTCATAATATTGTGGCTTAGGCTCAAGGTCACCAAACACTATGCCATTCATCACAAATTGACCATCATTGGGAGTATCGCCAAAGTCACCACCATACGCTTTATATTTTGTGCCAGTAGCTTTGTCGTAGTTATAGATAGATTGGTCAACCCAGTCCCAAATGGCACCACCACAAAAGAAGTTAGTGCTTTCCATAGCGTTCCAATAGTCCACCAAGTTGCCACAAGCATTACCCATCGAGTGAGCATACTCCGAAATATGGAATGGATATTTGATGTTGTAAGTTCCTTTCACTGCACCGTTTACCCATGCAATTGATGGATATTGATTTGAGCCCATATCCACGATACTATTATTTCGCTCATATTGAACGGGGCGTGTGCTGTCCACCTTCTTCAGCTCATCATATGCATACACAAAGTTTTTGCCTGGACCAGCCTCATTGCCTAATGACCAAATCACAATAGATGGATTGTTGATATTAGCATACACCATCTCGAGCACGCGCGCCACATGCGCCTCTTTCCACTCTATTGGGTGCGAAAGCGAAGCATCTCCATAATAATATTGATGCGACTCGATATTTGCCTCATCCTCGAGATACAAACCATATTTATTTGCAAGATAGTACCAATATGGATCATCAGGATAGTGAGCATTACGAACATGATTGATGTTTGCCTTTTTCATCAACACCACTTCATTTTCCATCATTTCGCGAGTGATGGCATGCCCCACTTCAGGATTGGTTTCGTGACGATTCACACCCTTTAGTTTCACAGTCTTTCCATTCACATAATAGTAACGTCCGGCCAAACCAAACTCATCATCTTCGGCAGCAGTATCTTTGATTTCCACTTTTGCAAAGCCCATGTGAGTTGAAACTGTTTCTATGGTTTTGCCACGTTTGTCTTTTAGTTCTGCCACAAGAGTGTATCTGTGTGGACGCTCTGCCGACCATTTTTTTGGCAACTTGATGTTTAGCGTAGCAATTATACCACTATGCTCCTGATTAGAATTTAGTTCTCCCACATTGGTTGCGGCAGTAACGCCAGTATCGGTATTGTTATCCGAATATAGCTCATTCTCGTATAGCGAGTAAACAAGCTTATATCCTTTAATCTTTTTCTTATTGAAGTTGCGAACATCTGCCTTAACAGTAATTGTTCCATCCTGATAATTAGCATCTAAATCGGGGAAAACCTGCATATCACGGATATGAGTTTTGGGTTTAGCAAAGAGTGCTACTGTGCGGAATATGCCAGGCAGGCGAAACATATCTTGCGCCTCTAAGAAAGAGCCATCCGAATTTCTGTAAACCTCAGCAGCTACCACGTTTGCACCTTTTCTTAGATATTTTGTGATATTGAAGTTGGCACTATTACGCGAGTTTTTTGAAAAGCCTACATAATGTCCATTCACCCAAAGATAGAAAAACGAATCCACGCCATCGAAGCTAATAAACACCTCTTGTCCATCCCAATCTTGTGGAACCTCAAAATCACGACGATACGAACCCACCTCGTTTCTATATTCATAAGTTGTCCAGTGCGTTGGGGGAGTTCTCATCACACCACCACGCCAATCGTCAACAGCCACTTTGTGTTGAAAAATTACTGGCTGATTCACGTAAATAGGCAAACCATACTTTAGGCTACCATCTTTTTGAATCCCATAAACATTCCAGTTTGACGGTACATCAATATCATCCCACTGCGATACATCGAATGAGGGATTATAAAACTCCATCGGACGCTCATCAGGCGTTTTCACCCAGTTAAACTTCCACGACCCATTGAGCGACTTCCAATATTGAGAATGTTCGGGCAATACTTTTCGTGCACTCTCCTTATCCGCAAATGAGAAAAACCACGCTTTGGGTTTTTCTTTGTTAAGCGCAATCTCCTGTGGTGACTCCCACTCCTTTCCTGTTGGCACATTTTCATGCGCATACCTATACCCCTCTATGTTGCCAGCAGTGGATATTCCCCAACCTGCAACTAAGAACAGTGCAATCAAGATCTTAAATTTGTTCATCATTTCTAATAGATATTTGTTAGTTTTGTTACTATATGATTCTCATTTATTAATATTGAGTGTAAAAATACACTTTTATATTCATTCTACCATAATTACTAAAAGAAATACATCAGAGTAGATTAATATGGCTGCAATAAAGCCAACATTATTTTAAGTTGTAAACCTATTCATACAAACTTGTCTGAGATTGCAAAATTTCAAATAACCAATCACTTCAATACATAATCCAACGGAGGTTGCTCCACTAAAACAAGAGATTGAGAAAGCAATGTTACTAATTAAGTTATTATCTTTGTGAGGAGATACACATAACAAATATTTAGCATTAACGATATCAAATATGCATTAGACATGACAACATTTAGAAAAACAAGTTTTACATTGCTGACATTGGCAGCATTATTATTCGCCTCATGCTCTCCCAGAGAACAAGCGGCAGAACCTACAGCAGTAGGACCTACTCCAAGCAACAATCAATTAGCATGGCACGAAATGGAGATGAACGCATTTATTCATTTCACCACCAACACGTTTACTGATCTCGAATGGGGATATGGAGACGAAAGCCCTTCGATATTCAACCCCACAGAACTGAATGCTGAGCAATGGGTGATCACACTAAAGGATGCAGGCTTTAAAGGCGTAATACTTACCACCAAGCATCATGACGGCTTCTGCTTATGGCCATCAAAATACACTGAGCATTCGGTCAAAAACAGTCCCTACAAAGATGGAAAGGGCGATGTGGTGCGCGAGGTAAGTGACGCTTGCAAAAAGCATGGGCTAAAGTTTGGTGTTTATCTTTCGCCATGGGATCGCAACATGAGCGAATATGGAACTGATGCGTATATCACTTATTACAGAAATCAATTGGAAGAATTGCTAACAGAATATGGAGATGTATTCGAAATGTGGTTTGACGGAGCCAATGGTGGCGATGGATATTATGGAGGTGCACGTGAAGCAAGAAAGATTGATAATGCCACATACTATGATTGGCCAACCACAATTGAGTTTGCAAAACAGTTTCAACCAAATATATTGTTCTTCAGCGATGCAGGTCCCGATATTAGATGGATTGGGAACGAACGAGGATTTGTGGGAGAAACTAATTGGAACACTCTAACGCCAGACACTCTATATGCAGGCAAAAGTGGAATAGAAAAACTACTTAATACTGGATCGGAAGATGGTACTAACTGGATTCCTGGAGAGGTGGATGTATCTATCAGACCAGGATGGTTTTATCACCAACATGAAGATGACAAGGTGAAAACACCAGAGCAGTTGTTTGATATTTATCTAACATCAGTGGGCAGGGGCTCAGTATTGCTATTGAATATGCCACCCGACAGGCGAGGATTAATACACGAAAATGACGTGGAGTCTCTAAAAGGATTCAGACAACTTCTTGACAAAACCTTCGCTAACAATCTTATCTCTAAAGCTAAAATAAATGCCTCCAACACTCGAGGAAAAGGCAAGCAATTTGATATTAGCAATACTACTGACATCAATAAAGATAACTATTGGGCTACTAATGATGACACTACCGAAGCAAATATTGAAATAGAATTTAACAATCCCGAACAGGTCTCCTACATTGTAATGCAAGAATATATCAAATTGGGACAAAGAGTGAAATCATTTAATATTGAAATTCTAAACGATAATGGTGAATGGCAACAAGTATATAGCGGCACCACCATAGGTTACAAAAGAATTGCGAAGATTGACACTATTATTACCACAAAGATAAGAATCAACATACAAGATTCTAAAGCAGCTATAGTGATGTCTAATATTGAAGTATATTAATGAAGTAACAATATATATACTAAAATCAGAAAATACATTTATTGTGGTATTTAAACCATGATATTACTACCAATTTATAAAAAGGCATAACAATGAGTTATGCCTTTTTAAGTATTTTCCACCAACTAATTTATAAGAAAAAGCTATTTTTGTAAAATCAAATTTAAATTCAATCAATATCAAAATTAAACAATGACCACCAGAAGAGATTTTCTAAAGACTTTAGGAGGCGTTTCGCTCCTAACTATCGTTCCTCGCAATGTTTTGGGTAGAGGCATGATTGCCCCAAGCGATCAATTAACAAAAGGTATTATCGGAGTGGGAAGCATGGGAAGAGGACACATCCCTTACGACAACACAAGAGTTGTGGCAATGTGCGATGTGGACAAAAACCACCTCAACCAAGCAGCATCAATGGTAAAAGATACTATAAATCTTTATCATGACTTCAGAGACCTAATTCTTGACAAGAATGTGGACATAGTTCACATAGCTACCCCACCCCATTGGCACGGAATAATGGCAGTGGAGGCTGCAAAGGCGGGCAAGGATATCTTTTGCGAGAAGCCAATGACGCGCACCATTGGCGAGGGAAAAAGAGTGATGGAGGCAGTGAAGCAACATGGCAATATTTTCCGTCTTAACACTTGGTTTAGATTCAAAGATCCATTTTACGGATTAGGTACACCAGTGAAGCCACTAAAAAAACTAATCGATAGCGGCATGTTGGGCTGGCCCCTAAAGGTAACCATCAGCAAACACTCTGGCTTCGACTGGAAGTTTTATTGGGTAGGAAAAGACCATTTAGAGCCACAGCAAGTTCCAGAGGAGTTAGATTATGACATGTGGTTGGGACCTGCACCTTACAAACCATACAATGCACATCGTGTACATTCTACATTCCGTGGATATTGGGATTATGATGGTGGTGGACTTGGTGATATGGGACAACATTACATAGACCCAGTACAATATATTCTTGGCAAAGATAATACAAGCCCAGTAAAAGTAGAAGTGGATGCACCACAACAACACCCTGATGCAGTGGGCACATGGAGATCTATAACTTATACATACGAAGATGGCTGTCAAATTGTTCTTTGGGGTGGCGACTATGGCACACCAGGCACACCATACATTGCTGGACCTAAAGGAAATGTGTACAAAAACTTTGTGTGTGACATTCCAAATTGGGAAAAGAAATTGGCAGACTATCCAGAGCCAAAACCACAAAACACAGACTTCATTGAGTCTATTCACACTCGTCAGAAGTTTGCACTAAACGAAATTAATGGTCACCATTCTTGTACAGTTGTAAACATGGGGCTTGTGGCACTACAATTAAATAGAACTTTGCACTTCGACCCAATAAAACAAGAATTTATTAATGACCCAGAGGCTAACAGATTAGTTTATCAAACTGCTCGTGCTCCTTGGAATATTTAATCCTCAAAAATAAATACTGAAATAATAAAATGAGACATATAAAAAGATATTTATCAACGCTTGCGGCTCTGATATTGGTGGTAGGTTTGTCGATTGCTCAAACCCCTCAAAACAGAACCAACTCAACAATAATTGCTGATGTTCTGTCGCAATTGCCTGCCCAAACGCAACCCGAGTACAACAAAATGATGCAAAGCCTTACCTCAACAGGTGAGGAGGGATTGCTTTATTTAATAAGCAAACTAAATGCTCCAGGCAATAAAACCAATGAAACTTTGGATTATGCCATAGGTGGTTGGACCAACTTTATCGCTAACGATGACGCAAAGCGCAAAGAGGCATTGGTGGCATACGAGAAAGCTTTGACACAGCCATTGCACGAAGAGAACAAAGCGATGATTATCCGCCAAATTGAAAAGATTGGCGATAAAAGCAATGTGCCGGCTCTTGCTGCATTCATAAATGATTCTCGTTTGTCGGGTCCAGCATCTCAGGCATTAGCACAAATTGGCAGTGAAGATGCTAAACAAGTGCTTCTATCTGCTTTTACAAAAGCTAATACCGAAGACCTGAAAATTACACTTGCCAACGCTATTGTTCAAACTAAATATGGAGCTGCCGAGCCAGCTTTTATCAATATATTAAATAACAATCCGTCTGAAAATTTAAAGAAAGTAGCTTATGATGGCTTGGGCAAGATTGGAACAAAGAGTGCTTTATCTCTATTGAAAAAAGATGCACAACAAGAAAACTATGCTTATGGGAAAGCCAATGCAACCTCAGCATACATCTCTTTGTTGAAAAACTTAGTAAAGACAGATCCAAAACTTGCTGAAAAGGAAGCTATGTCGCTTCTTAATATTGCTAACAAGCAAAACAAATCTGACCTCAAAATAGCAGCTGCCGAAATTATAATGGCTAATGGCTCTTCTAATAGTGCAGAAAAGCTTCTTAAGAGTGCAACGAAAAGTGGTGACGTCAATTTGATAAACAATATTCTCAGCTTATATGACTTCAAGCAAAACCCTAAGGCTACTGCAACTATTTTAAAATCATTAAAACCTAAAACAACGCCTGCTGTGCAAGCTGCAATCCTTTATTGGATAGGTAAACAAAAGTTGGGCTCAGCCACATCACTTGTTTCTGGTTTCTTGAAATCACCAAACAGTGAAGTACAGAAAGCAGCTTTTGCTTCTCTAATGAACATTGGCACAGAACAAGCAATGCTACCAATTGCAGGAATGCTAAAGAGCAATAATGCAGATGTAGTAAGTTTGGCGCAAGAGGCTCTGAACTCATACAATGGAGATATGTCACAAACTCTGGCATCAGTATTTGAGAGCTCAGACAATGCGGGCAAACTTGCAGCACTTCAACTCATGTCGAACAGAAAGATGGAAAGCCAATACAACTTGGTGTACCAACAAATGTTTTCGGACAATGCAGTAATAAAAGCTGAAGCAGCAAGAACATTGAAGGATGTATCTTCAAAAGACAATCTGACTGACCTATTTAATCTTCTTGAACAATCAGATGCTGAATATGCTCCAGCAGTTCAAGCAGCTATCAACTCCGTTCTGTCAACAATGACACAAGCTGAGCAGATGAAAGTGGTGGCAGAGAAGATGATTAGCACAGATAAAAAACATCTCTATTATCCGGCACTTGCCAATAGCCAATCAAAGCAAGCAATGGAAGCATTGATAAGTGCATATAACTCGGAAACAGGTGCTAACAAGAAAGCTGCATTTGATGCTTTGAGACAATGGAAAACCTTTGATGGTATTTATCCAATATTGGATATTGCTCGTAGCAGTAGTGATAACACAATTGTATCAGAAGCTGTTGATGCTATCATCCAAAAGGTGTCATCATCAAATCAAACTGGTGCAGTGAAATATCTATACCTTCGTGAGGCAATGGATCTATCAAAGACAGATGCCCAAAGAAATAATATACTTCGTTTGATTGGAAACACAGGCTTGTATCAAGCTATGCTTTATGCAGCTCCATTTATGGATAATGCTGCCCTTAGCGAAAGTGCAGCACAAGCAGCTATGAATATTGGCACGAGCAATCCTAAATATGCAGGCGAGGAAACTACTAAAATATTGAACAAAGTAAGTAAGACTCTTAACAATCCTGATGCAGGATATCAACGTCAAAACATTGCTAAGTTCTTAGCCGAAAATCCTCAAGATGGTGGTTTTGTTTCATTGTTCAACGGCAAAAACCTGGACGGCTGGAAAGGCTTAGTAGCCAACCCAATTGTTAGAGCTAAGATGTCAGCAAAAGAATTGGCAGAGGCACAAGCAAAGGCTGATAAACAAATGGCTCTTGATTGGAAAGTGGAAGATGGGCTTATAGTATTTAATAGCAAGGGGTACGACAATCTTTGTACAGAAAAGCTATATGGCGATTTTGAAATGCTTGTGGACTGGAAGCTATATCCTGGACCAGAGCCTGATGCTGGCGTATATTTGCGTGGCACGCCACAGGTTCAAATGTGGGATACTGCTCGCGTGGATGTGGGAGCTCAAGTGGGATCAGGTGGATTGTACAACAACACCAAAAATCCAAGCAAACCTCTCAAAGTAGCAGACCAAAAGGTAGGGGAATGGAATACATTTCGCATCAAGATGATTGGCGACAGAGTGTGGGTGTGGCTTAATGATGAGGTTGTGACCGACAATGTGATGCTCGAAAACTATTGGGACAGAAAGCAACCTATCTTCCCTGTGGAACAAATTGAGCTTCAAGCTCACGGTAGCAAAGTAGCTTATCGTGATGTATTCATCAAAGAAATTGCACGCACAGAACCATTTGCACTATCAGCTGAAGAGAAGAAAGATGGCTTCAAAGTTCTGTTTGATGGCACAAATATGCACTCATGGACAGGCAACACTGAAGAATATGTTTTAGAGAATGGCAATATAGTGATGCGTCCTTCAAAAAGCTTTGGAGGCAATCTTTATACAAAAGAGCAGTTCTCGAACTTTGTTTATAGATTTGAGTTTATGCTAACACCTGGTGCCAACAACGGTTTAGGTATTCGCACACCAATGGAAGGGGATGCGGCATATGCAGGTATGGAACTTCAGATATTGGATGATGATGCACCTATCTATAAAGACTTGGAAGAGTATCAATATCATGGCTCTGTGTATGGAGTGATTCCTGCAAAACGTGGTCATCTAAAGCCAATGGGCGAATGGAACTATCAGGAAGTAATAGCTAATGGCGACAATATCAAAATCACTCTCAACGGGGAGGTAATCGTTGATGGAAACCTGAAAGAGGCTTCAAAAAATGGCACTGTTGATGGAAAAGAACATCCAGGACTATTGAACAAGTCGGGACATATAGGCTTCCTTGGTCATGGCTCGGTGGTAAAATTCAAGAATATTAGAATAAAGGAATTGAAATAATTTAGTTTAATATATACGTTTATTAATTGAGAGCAACACCTTTAGGGGGAGTTGCTCTCTTCTTATATATAATATACCCTCA
>CAZNRT010000031.1:0-24286 GCA_964575445.1 uncultured Proteiniphilum sp.
GAGTGCTTGTCATTTGACAGAGATGTATTTTGGATTTTGAGTGCCATTGTGAAATGACATTGGGTCAGAATATTTATTTGGGGGGGTGTAATACTATGTAGCGCTACCCATAATGAGTGTCAAATTCCATAAATTGGAATTTCTGCTGTATTGACTTGCGCCATGTTCAGCTTTTACTAATGTTGTACCCGTTGGTTGACTCTATAAACCCTCAAATTCTTTTTTTTGATAAAAAGGATGTCTATTTTTGTACTATCAAACAATTACATCCTGACAATTTTTCTTAGATGATTGATTAGGAGTGAAATACTATTATAATTAAACAATACATTGAGTCAATGAAAACAAAATCTTTACTTTACATTCTGCTGTCTGTTCTCATCTTCGCCTTTGCATCATGTTCGGACGATGATAAGAATGAGATAAACTACGTCAAGCATGATGAACTGCCTGAAAAGGTGCAAGCATTTTTGAATGAATATTTACCCAATATCAAGTTTGTTTCAGCAATTAAGCATTATAATGAAGGCGATATTTATGCTGTTACTCTTGATGGAGACATAGAAGTTGTGCATTCAAAAGATGACTGGGCAAGCGTTTTATGCAAAAAGGGTCTGCCCGAGTCGGTTAAAAATCTTCTCAGCAATGAATCGCACACTCAGCTTAACGATATGCATGCTGGTACAAAAGTCGTCGGCTTGGTTAAGTCCACTATTGATGGTTCAATATTGGTAGCGTTAGCTAATAATAAAATGTTGACCGATATGTTTTCTCATGAAGGACACGTACTGGGCGAAATATTGACTAATAAGCAAGTTCGAGGCTTGCCCGAAAAACTTCATCTTTTTCTCAAAGATATTTTGAACATCTCTACGCGTAGTTCTCCAGTTAGCACTGGCTTTCAAATGGTAAGATTTTCGGGATTTAAGGGGACAATATATAGATTGAGGATTACTCCGACATCATCTATGGATTTTTACGAAGATGGTGAGTGGTTTTTCATGAAAGAAGCGGGCAGCACTGGAATAATTAAGAACGTATTAATGAAAGCCATCCCCGATGACATAAAAGCTGCTTTGGAAAGAGAGAGACCAAATGCTATAGCTTCTACAGAGTATGTCACGCGTTTCAATAATAATGTTTTGTATGGCTTCACTCTTGCAGACAAAAGCTTTGTGCTTATCGACTCTCAAAACAAAATTGTGTATCCTCCTCTTGACAAAGCAAAAGAGTATATCAAGAATGGTTTTGGGATTGAGACTGGACTTGAATACAAGGTAACTCCCAATTCCAGTAAACCTTATTTTTTGAGGTATGGATTTGTCGCTACTGGTAAGACGGAGGCGATATCGCTGGCGACAGACGTTGAGGGTAATATTTTAAATGTTTAGGCAGGTCCTATTACAACTGAAGTTGGTAAGACAATAGCCTTGCCAAGAGGGTTAGTAGAGATGCTTCATAAGGATATAGTCGGTTATTTGGATGAATATTATCCAGAAGATAATATTATTCAGATCTACCATTCCTTTCCCAAGATTGGTGACAAACCATCTGAAGTTAATTTGGTAATGTCAATACCTAATAATCTAAAGACGCTCATATTTGATTGTAATACGGGCGAGTTTATTAAAGAATATAATGTAATTGGTGAAATTCTTTAGACGATAGAATATAAAACAAAAAGGGCTTTCATAAACTGAAAGTCCTTTTTGTCTCTTGCCAAGATGTAACTATAAAACTTCACAAACTCCATTCTTTACATCAAATTTCACTGGTGCGATTCTTTCCAATTCTAATAGAATGGTGTCTAAATCTGATTCTTCTGTTGTAATAGTGTAAGAGTAGTCGAGTGATAGATTGTTTTTGATAGAGAATGTGATATCGAAACGACGTTCCAATATCTTCAGCACCTCATCAAGGGGTGTGTCGTGTAGATAAAGGATATTGCTCATCCAAAGCGAATTGTTTTCAGATTGTGAGAGTTTTTCTACTGTATAGTTGCCATTTCTTTTGTCGTAAACTACATGCTGACCTGGTGATAATTGATATTGAATTTGTGGTGAATTGAAAATCACCTTTCCTTCGTCTAAAGTCACACTCATTTTGTCATTATTATCGTAGGCATTCACGTTGAATGATGTTCCCAACACCTTTACTTTGGTGTCTCCAGTCTCCACAATAAAAGGTCGATACCTATTGTGCGCAACATTGAAGTAGGCTTCACCTTGTAGTGATACAGTTCGTTTTGAAAATCCGAATTTATTTGGGTAACGTATCGTAGATTCAGAGTTCAAAAACACCTCTGTTCCGTCCTGAAACAGTATTCGCGCCTTTTCTCCTTTTGGGATATGGACTTCGGTGTACGTTGTTTTGCTGAATATGTTGGTATGCATATTCACATATGTTCCTAATCCGATTAGAAATATAAATGGCAATAACACTGCCGCAGCAAGCCATGATGTATGCTTGATTTGCTGAATCCGTATTTTGTTTTGTATTCTACTAAAGATGAAATCTGATTGAATGGGGGTGATTTGATTCTCTTCCAATAATTCTTCTTCCATCATATAGGCATCTCTATCCATCATGTCAGATAGAGTCTGTTGTCCTTCGATAGATGATGAGAACCAATGTGCAACGTATTGCGCATTCTCTTTAGAAGATGTACCGTCGATTACTTTTTGAACTATTTTTTTATCCGATTGGGTCATGAATTGTTGTCTTTACTCCTTTTATAGACACACGAACTGTGAAAAGATATGAGTTTGGCAATGCTATCTTATGTTAAAAGAGCATCAGTTTTGCCTTTTTAAAATAATCTCTGAGTATTTTCACTGATTCTTGATAATGTGATTTCACTGTATGAATCGAAATACCCATTCTGTCTGCGATCTCTTGATTGCTGATATTCCCCTCCATTTTCATAGTGCAGACCTCTTTTTTTTGTGCAGGTAGTTTCTCAATTCCATTGCGAAGGAATTGAGAAAGCTGAACCTCATCAATTAATTTGAAGAAATCATCTTCATCAGGTATTTGAGTTTGTGCATTGGAGTAGTTTATGGAGATCGCCTCTTTGTTGTTGCGAATCTGATTTAGGATATTGTTCTTAGTCATAGTGTAGAGATAGTTTTTTAGATTTATCTCAATCTCGATATTCTTCGCAGTTTCCCATAGCTTCACAAAGATGTGTTGCACCGTATCTTCAGCCATATGTTTATCCTTGAGATATCGGAGGGCGAGTGCATACAAATAGGCGTGGTATTTCTGATAAACCACAGTGAATGCCTGTTTGTCCCTCTTCTTTATTAATTGAAAAAGGGAGTGGTCCTCGTTGTTGGTATAAAAAAAACTTTCGCTCACTATATTAAGATTAAATGTCCTTATTCTATATGAAGCAAATATACATGGTTTTTGTATAGTATTGTCTAAATCATTCCATCTTAACAGTTATACTCCGTTTTATTATTCTAATTATTGGCTTCAATTGTCTATTACTAAAACATTGCTGTTATCCTTTCGACCCCTTTTGCAAGTATATCAATTTCCTCCTTCGTGTTGTAAAGAGCAAATGAAGCACGTATAGTGCCCTCTATTCCAAGACGTCTCATCAGTGGCTCAGCACAATGATGCCCAGTTCTGATTGCAATGCCCATCCTGTCGAGTAGTGTGCCCATGTCATAGGGATGGATATCCTTTATTAGAAATGAAATAACACTGCTTTTGTCTTTTGCATTACCAATATATCTTATTCCTTCAATGGCTTGAAGTCTTTCGGTAGCATATTTTAGTAACTGGTCTTCATATTCAAAAATATTTTGAATACCTATGTTAGACACATAATCTAATGCTGCTGCTAAGCCTGAAGAGTTAATGAAGTCGGGGGTGCCTGCTTCAAATTTGAATGGGAGCTCGTTGTATAATGTCTTTTCAAATGATACGCTCGATATCATTTCACCACCTCCTTGATAGGGTGGGAGCTTATCCAACCATTTTTCTTTACCATAAAGAACGCCAATACCGGTGGGACCATAAACCTTGTGAGATGAAAAGACTAAGAAGTCGCAATCTAACTCTTGAACATCTATTGGTGTGTGTTGAATAGATTGTGCTGCATCAACCAGAACGGGGATATCATGTTTGTGAGCAATTTCTATAATCTTCTTTATAGGATTGATAGTTCCTAATACATTCGAGATATGAATGATTGAGATTAGCTTTGTGCGAGGGTTTATTTTCTTTTCAAATTCCTCCACAATTAGTTCTCCATCATCATTAATGGGAGCCACTTGCAATTTTATGCCTCGCATGTCGCCCTGTAGTTGCCATGGAACAATGTTTGAGTGATGTTCCATTTCAGTGATTAATATTTCGTCACCCTCTTTGCAAAATTCACTACAAAAAGATGAGGCTACAAGGTTGATTGACTCTGTGGCACCTCGTGTAAAAACAATCTCGTTGGCTGATCTTGCATTTATAAACCTTTGCACAGTCTTGCGTGAGCCTTCGTGGGCTTGGGTAGCCTCTTGGCTTAGGTAGTGGACACCACGATGTACGTTGGAGTTCAATGTATAATACATTTCAGTTATTTTATCAACAACGCAACGGGGCTTTTGAGTAGTTGCCGCATTGTCCAAATAGACTAAAGGATTATCGTAAACTTTTCGAGATAGAATGGGGAAGTCAGATCGTATATTGTTTATATTCATCGTTTGGGTAGTCTGAATAATATGGTGAGTTTAAATTGTAATAAAATACCACTATTTGATATTATTCATATTAACTCAAATAGTGGCATAGTAAATGTTATTGTGATAAAATTATTTGCAAACCTCACAGCTACCACATCTCATCAGCTTGCCGCGAAACCTTTTGTCAATCAATTCTTCAAGATGCTCTCTAAGTGAATCGATACGTATCATATCTACAACATCTTTGGTGAAGGCTACCATGAGCATCATTTTTGCCTCCTTTTCAGTGATTCCTCTACATTGCAAATAGAATAGTGCATCATCATCAATATGTCCAGTGGTCAATCCATGTGAGCACTTCACATCATCGGCATATATTTCTAATTGGGGTTTGGAATACATACGCGCATCCTCAGAAATAAGTAAATTCTTATTGTCTTGATATGCTAATGTCTTTTGTGCATCCTTCTCAACTAATATCTTTCCGCAAAACACGCCAACAGATTTCTCTTGAAGAGCATATTTAAATAACTCATTGCTATGACAGTTTGGAACAGCGTGGTCAAGAAATGCGTAGTTGTCTGTATGCTGTTCTTTGTCGCTAATAGCGAGACCACCAATGTGAGCTTCGGCGTATTCGCCTAAAAGACGGAATTTATAGTTATTGCGAGTAGTGCCATTGTGAAGAGTGATTCCCGAAACATTGACATGCGAGTTCTCTTTCTGATTTGAGAATAAGTTGTTTATCTTTTTCGTTTTGAAAGAGTTTTCCTCAAGTTCGTAAACATCAACTTGGGCATCTCTATCTGCAAATATTTCAGTGACTTGAGTTACTGCAAAATTAACATCATCAACAGTATGGTCACAGACAAGTAGTTTCACTTGTGCATTCCTTTCAGCAATAATCAGAAGTCTTCTATTGACATTCATATCAACACTACCTTTGAGAATATTGATAACTTGCAATGGTTGTTCAATTACTACGTTTTCAGGAACGTAAACCACAAACCCATCTTGAGCAAACATAGTGTTGTATGCTACACTTCCATTATCATTCAGATCTGCAATTTGGGCATAGTGTTTCTTAAAAGTTTTGGAGTGCTTCTCTGCAAATTGCTGCATGCTCCCTACAAATACACCTTTGTTTAGAGGTGAGTTATGTTCCTCTTTGTTATAGAAACGATCATTGACCATAAAATACAAATGTGTGTTCAAATTGGGTACATCACATTTAAATGTATCATATGGATTCACGGGGATGTCAATATTGTCAATATTAAGCCCAAATTCCGAATCGAATAGGCGCGCTATGTTGGTATTCTTGTAATCTTCTAATTTTGAAGTGGGGAATCCTGATTTACTAAACGCCTCAAAAGCATCATCACGGTGACGATTCATCCCCTTAACGGAGCCATTATCGATTTTGCTTCTGTTGTTGTTAAATAAATCGATATATTGTTGTTCAATCATTTAATTGCTGCTTTTATATTAGTTAGTAATCCAGTCGTATCCTTTTTCTTCAAGTTCGAGTGCTAACTCTGGACCTCCTGACTTTATTATTTTACCTTTAAAAAGTACATGCACTACGTCTGGTTTCACATATTCAAGTAGTCTTTGATAGTGCGTAATCACTATTGCTGCTTTATTTGGTGCATGCAATTTGTTAACTCCCTGCGCAACAATGCGAAGAGCATCAATATCTAAACCAGAATCGGTTTCGTCCAAGATAGCCAAGGTGGGGTCTAACATTGCCATCTGGAATATTTCATTTCTCTTTTTTTCACCTCCAGAAAAGCCCTCGTTTACTGAGCGACTTACTAACTGACTATCAATGTCAAGTAATTCACGCTTTTCTCGCATGAACTTCAAGAATGCAGATGCTATAATTGGTTCTTCACCTCTATATTTACGTTGTTCGTTAATAGCGGAGCGCATAAAGTTAACCATGCTAACTCCAGGTATTTCAACTGGATATTGGAAGCTTAAGAATAAACCTTCTTTAGCTCTATCTGATGGGTCCATATCTAAAAGTTCTTTACCTTTGAAAAGAACGCTACCTCTTGTTACTTCAAATTTTGGATTGCCTGCTAATACTGAAGCAAGAGTGCTCTTGCCTGATCCATTAGGACCCATTATTGCATGAATCTCTCCTTCGTTTATTTCGAGATTTATACCCTTTAGTATTTCTTTATTTTCTACAACTGCATGTAGATTTTTAATTTGTAATAAATTAGCCATAAACTATATATTTAAAAAATACGGCAATAAATGTTTTATTGCCAATAAGTTGTTTTTGTTGTGGTTGTGTTGATTGTGCAAATATCTTTGCTGTCTGAATAACAATTATTTCCGATAATTGTTTACTAACATTGGTTTTAAAGAAGAATGGCGACTTCCGTTATTTCTTGTTTGATTCTGCAATATTTATATTCGTATCGGCTTCTTTTATTTTCTTAAACAGATCAGATGCAAATACAAACTCGTTTAGAATTTTGTTATCACTATCCATAATATCATTTTTAGTTCCAGTCCATTCCAAAACCCCTTCGTTCAAAAAAATAATCTCATCTCCAATATTCATAACTGAATTCATGTCGTGTGAAACAACAATTGAAGTTATGCCCAGATCGTTGGTGATATCTGCAATCAGCTCATCAATAAGTTGAGATGTCTTTGGATCTAAACCCGAATTGGGCTCATCGCAGAAAAGATACTTTGGGTTTAGTGCGATGGCTCGTGCAATGGCGACTCTTTTCATCATGCCACCAGATATCTCAGAGGGTAATAAATCGGCTGCATGAGTTAGATTTACTCTTTCTAAACAGAATTCGGCTCGCTTTCTTCTTTCTCGTTTGTTTTTGCGTGAAAACATATCTAATGGAAACATCACATTCTCTATCACTGTTCTCGAATCAAACAGAGCAGAACCTTGGAACATCATCCCCATTTCGCGTCTTAGTCGTTTGATATCTCGAGCACGCATATCTATAATGTTTTTTCCTTCGAAGTTGATTTCGCCAGAAGTTGGTTCTATAAGCCCAATCATACATTTTAGGAATACAGTTTTGCCTGATCCGCTTTTGCCAATAATCATGTTAACAGCTCCTTCTTTAAATGAGGTCGTGATATTATCTAACACAACTAAGTCTCCAAATTTCTTGGTTAAGTTTTTTACGTCAATCATATTAAAACGAACCCGTTATATTGGTGAATACTAAGTCGGTAGCTAAAATCAAAATGTTGTTTATTACAACTGAATCTGTGCTTGCCTTACCCACATCAAGTGAGCCACCTTTTACATAGTATCCGTAGTAAGCGGAGACTGATGCAATTATGAAACCATACAACATTGATTTTATTATTGATAACCAAACGAATCTCTCTCTAAAAAAGAACTGAATTCCATAGACATATGTGGATACGGGTGGAACTCCTGTGACTGAACAAATGATATATCCACCAAGTAACCCTAAAAACATGCTGACAATTACTAATACTGGCATGAAAGCTACAAAGGCAGATATCTTGGGCATAATGAGATAGTTGGCTGAGTTAACTCCCATTATTTCTAATGCATCAATTTGTTCGGTTACTCTCATAGTACCAACTTCAGAGGCAATATTTGAGCCTACTTTACCTGATAATATCAAGCACATTATTGTGGAGGAGAACTCAAGGAGAATTATCTCTCTTGATACTACACCAACTGTAAATCTGGGAAGTAGTGGGGAGTCAATATTTAAGGCTATTTGCATTACGATTACTGCTCCAATAAAGAATGAGATTATCATCACTAACCATATTGAGTTTACTCCAAGTTTGTACGTCTCCTTCGAGAACTCCTTGAAAAACTCACGAGTTTTATCTGGTAGCGTCATTGCACGTTTCATCAGAACAACATACTCACCAATACTTTCTAAAGAACTTATTAATTTCATCTTACTCTAAATGTTCTAAACATGTGGCAAAGATAGATAATGTTTTTTTGTTTAAGGGATTTGTTGTTCATCAGTTCAATGTAAAGTAAAGTCATTTATAATATTGTTAACAATAATACTGAGTGCTTTACGTATATCTGTCATGTTTTAATAAACAAACTCGATCACATAGTAATTATGTAATCGAGTTGTCATAAAGAGTTATATAGGCAAATGCCTAAAAAGTTTCGAAAAGAATTTATCAATATTTAGATTATAAACCCTTAATCACTAATAACGGGGTGTCGGAGTGGAATAACATTCTACGAGCAATACCTGGATTGAAAATCCTACTAAATAAACCTCTTCTTGAGCTTGACATTGCTATCATATCAATGCTGTTTCTGCCAACGAACTCTTCTAATACTAATTCCAATTGTTTATCTCTATCTAAAAGGTCATAACTTAAATCCAATTCGGGATATTGTTCACTAAGATATGTTTGAGTACCTGAAAGCTTTATTTCATCCCAAACGTCGCCTTTTTTTGCCATATGTGCTAAATGGACTTTTATTGGATAAGGCTTGATGAAATTCATCATTGCGTCAAAAGCCTTAAACTCACGTTCTCTGAAATTAGTGAGAAATGCAATATTCTTTATTTGAGAAATATCCATATCTTTTGAGTTCTCTGGGATAGCAAAAATAGGTATCCTACATCCATCGATAACTTCCGCCGTCACGCTACCAATTAAATCCAAGTCTTTAGCATTACTCCCACGAGTACCCATTACTACTGCTCGTGGTCGTTTTTTATTAGAATATGATATAATTTCTTCCTCTGGCAAACCCTCAACAATGACATGTGCAAACTGAACTTTTGGAATAGTTCCTGCTTCCATTTTTGATTTAATCTCAATAATTAAATCATCCATCTGCTTCTCTACCTTTCCCTTGATATCTTTGTACAGTTCCCTATCCGATGTTTGTACAGAGAATGAATCTCCAAAAGGGACAGCCATGGGATAATATGGTGTATAGAATGAATGCATCAAAGTAACATCACTGTTGATATCATTTGCTAAGTTAAATCCAAATTCGCAAGTCTTCATTGTATAGTTAGAGAAGTCAACGGGGATCAGTATTTCGTTTTTGCCTTTTATGGTCTCTAAATCTTCCTCTGATTCAATATGCGAAGTAAAATCTACTTGTTCAATTATAGAAAGAGCCTTTGGCAGATCTTCTTCATTAATTCTAACTCTGACATTTCCTGGAACAGTGGGTTGTATTATGCTAACACCATGAATAACTGTTTCAATGCCTTCTGATTCGAGAATAGTTTTTAGAATTACTGCCTTTTCATATGAATGAATGGCTACTGTTACAAGATTCTGTTCCTGTTTTTTTTTGTTTGTGTCGTCCTTTTGCATAGCTTATTAATAAATAGGTTCGCCAAAAATTTTAAACAAAAAACCCAATATCTAAGATTATTAATCTTTAATATTGGGCTTCCTTTTGCATATGTCTTATGCTTTATCCTGTTCCGCTTCTTCTATTTCTTGAGGCTGATATACAGGATAATCTTCAAGACCCAATATTGCTAACGCCTTATCGAATATTGTTGAGTCGTCCAACACAACAATGCCCCCATCGGGACCTGGTTCGATATGTACTCCAATGCTTTTTCCTTCTGTGTAATTGTATCCACCGAAGTAGTTCCTAACTGTTTCTGGTTTAAGTCCCAGCTCTTCTGCAATGCGGTGGATACTTCCATCAGGGAGCTTGTCTTTCAATGCTCTTAATTCATTAAATGTGAGAGTTCTTGCCATGGTTTCTTTAAATTTTATACGTAATTAAATATTTAACTCTATTAAATTATGCCATAAACATACACATTTTTTTAGAATATACCAACTTTTAAAATAAATATTGATGTAAATTTATATTCTCCTACTATTTAAACAATTCTCAGTGATGTAATGTTGAGAGAATCGGGCTAAAGATAATTATTAGCAATATGTAGGAAGTAATGGTTATTCCAATTATTTTGCCACTCTTTGTTGAATATGCGAAGCTACCATCGTAATTAATGTCATCTATTTTAATTCTCTTTCTTATTATATTGTATAAGTAATATACAACAAATGCAATCATTGTTCCCACTATTATACCACCCAGTACATCAGATATAAAGTGTACTCCTAAATATATTCTTGAGTAGTTGTTCAACATTGCCCAGACAATTAGTGGGATAGTCACCCATCGATTTTTGAAAACGAGTGAGAGGAAGACTGCAATTCCAAAACTATTCGTGGCATGTCCTGAAATAAAGCTATATCCTCTACTTCTATATCCTCTTACTGTATCAACAAGTTCCATAAAATCTGGATGATGTGTTGGTCTTAGTCTTTGAAATAATTCTTTAAAAACAGATGAGGAAATTTGGTCGCATAGTGTGAAGATTACAGCGACTGACACTATTGTTAATAAAGTAATCTTGATCGGTGTTTTATAAAAGAACATCACTACCAAGAATAATAACATCGGTATCCAGATAATCTTCCCTGTTATTGTCCAAAAGATATTATCCCAAAAAATTGAATCACTTCCATTTAGTGCAAAGAACAAATTTCGCTCTATAGGCAATAGGTTTTCAATGGCTTCTTTCATGTTTATATTTATTTGTTGTTAAAAGGAATTTATAATATGATTCAATTATATAGTTTCAATATTTTCTTTCGAAGTCCACCCAACACTACCATTTGTAATTTCTATCTCAATCCAATTGCCGTCAGACTTATTGATTTTTACTTTAGTTCCTTCATGAAGTCTGAAGAGTTCTTTGCTATTGGCATCAGGTGAGGTCATGATTGATGCTGATGCTGCCATTACTATACCAGTATTGCGATGTATTCTGCTCTGTTTTTGTTTTAATGCAAAACTGTTTGATATTAATACAAATAATAGAAGTACTATCGCAGAATAGAATCCAGTTTTTCTAATCCATATTTTTCTCGTAAAGAAATATGCGCTTATAGATCCCAAAAATATTATAAAGAAAGCTATGCTTATTTTAGCCCAAGTGTTCGAGTTGAATAGGTTTCTTAGTTCTTTCACCCAATTTATAATGAAAAATCTATCAGATGCATCTATTTTATCCTCTAATCGTGTTCTTGCAAAACTTAAGTTGTGTCTTATGTCGTCATCTCCAGGACTTAACAAGAGAGCCCTTTCATAATTTAATATTGCTTTTGCCGTTTCGCCATTTCTAAAGTAGGCATTTCCTAAGTTATAATAAATCTCTGCTGACTCCTTTTGCTCGTGTATTCCTTGTGCTACAACTTGTTCATAGAGTTGAATGCTTTTCACAAAATCATCTTTTCTGTAAGCATCTGCAGCAACGTCTTCTGAAGATTGAGCGAAGACTATGGATGATGCACAAAACAATAATATTAATGTTATATATCTTGAAGTACTCATTTCTATTTTATTTTAAGTTTACTTTCCATCTCTCCAATTGCACTAATAGTTTCGTTGTACAATTTGTCCATTGCTGTATTACTCTCGGCTTGGGCATATCGGGCAAATTCGCAAGTGTTGAGTATATCGGTGAATCTCATAATTAGTGAATCCTCAATTCCGTAATTTGATAATTCTGCTTCAATATTGTCTTTAGTCAACTTAGCTTTTGGAATTGAAAGCTTATCACTAAAGTAACCCCAGAGAGCACGTAATACCTCATCATAAAACCCATCTTTGTTATGATACTTCAGATATTTCTCAGCCACTCTCAAGCGTTTGATTGCCATTTTGTTTGCTTTCTTAGTCTTTGCAAATTCAATATTTGCATTCTCTTTTGCTCTTTTGATATTTAATAAAGCAAATGCTATAAATATTATTGAAGGTATTATATACCATAGCCAATAGGTTAACGAGCCCGCAAAATAACTGTCCTTATATAGATATTGTGGAGCACCCGTTTTAATAAATCTGATGTCCTCTTCTACTTTAACACTTTGTTGATTAATATAGCTGTTTGACGACGCTTTAGAAGGATCGCCTTTTGCAATTTCAAGGTTATATTCAGATGATCTGAGTGTTTTGTAAGTCTTAGAATTTATATCAAAGTAAGAGAATTCAATTGCTGGAACTACATATTTGCCTTCGTAACGTGGAATGGCAAGATATTCAATAGTCTTTTTTCCTGTCAATCCATTTGCGCTTACTTGTAAATCATTGTTTATTGTAGGGTCATAAGTTTCGAAATTGGTTGGGAATATAATCTCTGGGTTTTGAATCAACTTACTATTCCCTGTCCCTGATATTTCTAAAGTAATAGTAATGGGTTCGTTCGCACGTGTTTCTTTAGTATTGATTGTGCTATTAAATGAAAATGAACCCACAGCATTAGAGAAATTCAGAGGCTTGCCTTCAGGTAATGGTTTTACATCCACGGTTACAGGATTAGTGTTTAGTGTTTTCTTCACCTCAGCCATTACCTCTTGTGCTCCAAAGAATGTTGATACCTTCTTTCCTGAAGGTACTGTAAATACTGTTTCCAACTTCCCCGAAGGAATAGTTATTTTTCCAGATCTCTGTGGAAATAATAATGACTTCTTAATATCAGCAGTATAGTAGTTTCTATCATTATATCTTTCTAATTTTAATTGTTGATTAGATTGAATTGGAATTTCCTCACTCATAAACCCATCAAATTCAGGAAATTCGGCTGTTTCAAAATAGATTTGCCCATAAACTGAGTATAATCTAAATGTAACTGTAAATCCTTCTTGTTCATAAACTCCATTCTTTGATATTATTGCCCTAATGAATGCATCATTTGAGCTAATCGATGGGGCATTTGTTGAAGATGCAGAAGGTTGAGAAGAGCTTTCGCCTTGTTTTGCTTCAGCTTTTTTGTCAGGTGGCAATACATTAATCTTTAATTGATTTGATTTGTAGTTTGCTCCATCAATATTTATAGAGGCGGGTTCAATATTAAAATCGCCAATGTTATTTGCTACTAAAATATATGTGTAAGTGACTGAGCTTTCAGATGTTGTTTTTCCATTTACAGTGCTCTGACTAAAGCTTGTTGAAGTAGAAGGACCAAATAGTATCTCAAATCCCTTGATGTCGGGCAATCTTAAGTCACGTCCCTCTTTGTTGAGTGTATAGCTAAGTCTAAATTGTTCGCCTTTTATCACAGTGGCAGGTGCTGATGCTCTAAATGTTACCTGTGCCGCTATTGTATTGATGCTCACAATTAATAAAAGTGCTATATAGAGTGCTCTTTTGTATTGTTTTAATAAGTATCTCATTTTTATTTCTAATTATAAAAACTAATGTGTTACCAATCCTTGTTTTGTTTTCTATTGTCGTCAGACTTTTGTTTTAGTTCTTCAGCTTTCATCTTATTCACCCTGTCCAAGGTCTCTTTCTCGTCTTGTTCTATTGCCTGCAGTAGTTGACGAGCATTATCTCTAGACATCTGCTCTGGCTCAGGTGATTGTTCTGTCTTCTTGGGCTGATCAGGATTGTTCTGCTGCTCTTGTTGGTTTTCATCTTGTTTTTGTTCTTGCTCCTGTTGCTCTGGCTGCTCATCATTCTCCTGATCTTGAATCATTTTTTGAACTACCGCCAAGTTATATCGCGCCTCTTCATCATTGGGATTGAGACGTAATGCCATTTTAAATGCCTCCATCGATTTCTCCAAATCTTTAGCTTGTAGCATTGTGTTGCCAATATTATGCCAAGCTGATGACATCTTTACGGGGTTATCCTTTTCTGTTGACAGATAATTGTTATAACTCTCTACCGCTTTCTCCCAATTTTTTTGTCTATAAAGGGTGCTCCCCATGTTATAATTTGCTTCGGGAGAGAGAGGGTTTGACTCAATAGCATTATTATAAAAGTCAAAAGCTTTAGTAAATTTTTGCTGCTTATAAGCCTTGTTTCCGCTCCTTACATTTTTGCGAACATCTTTTTGTGCATACAATGATGTTGATAAAACAATTGTAGCTACTAAAACACTATATTTTAAAATATTTTTTCTCATTTGAATATTCTAACATTTTTGAATAATGGATTCTTTTTATCATATATCAAAAACTCGATGATCAGAATTAACAACATTATCCATGCGAAGAAAATAAATTTCTCATCGTATTCAGAGTACGAAAGGGAAGAGGTTTTCTTGGATTGTAATTCATTAAGCTCTGTTTCTAATGCTTTTATAGCTGCGTTACTGTTGTCTGCTTGTATGTACATTCCTTTCCCATTTTTTGCAATCTCTTGTGCTAATTGCTCGTTCAATTTTGTTAGCACTATCTGGCCTTGGTTGTCAGTTTTGAATCTGTCACTATTAGATGATTCGGGAATTGGAGAGCCATCTACCGAGCCGATTCCTATTACATTCACAGTAATGCCTGCATCGGCAGCCATCTTAGCTGCCTCATAAGCATTTCCTTCATGATCTTCAGCATCAGTTATAAGTACTATTGCTTTATCTACATCAGTATCGCTTGAGAATGATTTGATGCTTAGATTAATTGCATCTCCAATTACAGTTCCCTGAACTGGCACAATGTTAGTGTCAATAGAGTTGAGAAATAGTTTTGTTGATTGTGTGTCACTTGTTAGTGGCATTTGTACATATGCTTCTCCCGCAAAAACTACTAAAGCAACCTTATCGTTCTTTCTTACATCAATTATTCTTGATAGTATTTGCTTCGCTCTTGTCAGCCTGTCTGGACCAACGTCACGAGCCAACATTGAGTTGGATACGTCAATAGCTATTACTAATTCAATTCCTTCTTTTTCAACATTCTCTACCTTTGTACCAAATTGTGGTCGTGATATCATCAATATCCCAGATACTAAAGCGGCAAATATCAGCCAAAACTTCAGATACGAACGCTTAAGAGAGAGTTCTGGCATCATTTGTTTTACAGTTGATAGCACACCTAATCTTTTTACATCATTTTTTTTTCTGATGTTTAGGTATATGTATAATGCTACCACAAATGGCATTGCGATAAATAGATATAAATATTCTGGATTTTCGAATCTAAACATTTTTGAACCTATTATTTATTACTTTATTTATATTCAATGAAAAGCTTATGCTACAAATCATAATTTTTTTATATATATAATTATGGAATTGTACGTAACCATGTTCTACGCAATATTAGCTCCACGAAAGTCAGAGCTAACGCCAGAAGCGCAAATGGTAAAAACAATTCCTGCTTACGACTAACATTTTGAACACTAATTAAATATCTCTCCATCTGATCGATTTCGTGATATATTTCTCTTAGGCTTTCATTGTCAACCGCTCTAAAATATTTGCCTCCAGTAAGATTTGCGATATCAGTCAGTACATTCTCATCAATATCTACAGGCATGTTCTGCATACGTATTCCAAATGGTGTCTGAACTGGCGTTGGAGCCATTCCTTTTGTACCTGCCCCCACAGTATATACTCTTATGCCATATGATTTAGCCAAGTCGGCAGCTGTCATTGGTGCTATCTGTCCTCGATTGTTTGAACCATCAGTAAGTAGAATCACTATTTTTGATTTAGAATCACTATCTTTAAGTCGATTCACTGAGTTTGCTAATCCAAGACCTATCGCAGTTCCATCTTCAATCATTCCAAAATCTACCTCATTAAGAAGATTAAGCAGTACCCTATGGTCTGTAGTCATAGGGCATTGGGTGAAGGTCTCTCCAGCAAAAATTACTAATCCAATATTATCATTGCTTCGATCTGTTATAAATTCCGAAGCAACTTTTTTCACCGCTTCCAATCGATTGGGCTTTAGGTCTTGAGCAAGCATTGAGCCCGAAATATCCATAGCCAAGACAATATCAATACCTTGTGTCTCAGATTTCTCCCAAGAGTTTACCGCTTGAGGTCTTGCTATTGATATAATTAGTAAACCAATAATAACCATTCTCAAAATGAAAGGCAGATGCCGCATATATACTTTGAAAGTGCGTTTCTTGCCCTCAAATGCGTTGGTAGATGCAAGTCTGAAAGATGCCTGTACCTTTGACATCCTAATGATGTGCCAAACAATTAATGGGATAATTATTAGTAATAAGTATAAGTATGTAGGGTTTGCAAATTGCATATCTATTTAATTAGTTTACGATAAGATTCAACAATAACTATATTTATTATTTAGTCTCACTCTTTTCTATCTCTTCTACTTCATTTTTATCTGGAAGTGGGTCTGCCTCTCTTGTTTGATTAACAAATAAGTAGGCATTCACTATACTCAGATCATTTTCATTTTGATATGGTTTCTGTTTTGCAAACTTCACCATGTCGGCTAAAGAAAGAATTTGTTGAAGGTTATCAACTGCTGAGTCGTGGTCAAGTTCTATTTTCTTTCTTATTTGGTCGAGTATTTCGTTAGATGTCATTTCCATAGCATTTACATGATAACGGTCATAAATATAACGACGTAATATATCAGTAATCTTTGTATAGAACTCTTTCTCTCTATCTTGTTGCCAAATTTTATCAGCTTTTAATCTGTCAAGTTCTTTCAAAGCTCGTGCATGTGCTGGTAAAATCTCTGGTGGAGTAAAGAAATATCCTTTATTCTTCTTTCTTAGCATCATGATTATTATCAACCCTACCAATATAATTACTCCAATAACTATAAGGAACATCCACAATATCCACAAGTAATCTGTCCATACAAACTTGGGCTTCTGAATAGCTTTTATATCATTAAGTTGAAGCTGTTGAAAATCAATTGAGTCTGTTTGTCCAGTGTTTAATTTTTCTAAGTATGCTACTGTTGAGTCCTTCAGTACTGGTGATATCACCTTTAATCCAAATGAGTTCGAAAATATCGTATCAGTGCCGTCATACACGGGTATGTGTGGCACATAATAAAGGGTAGAATCAAATGATGTTACAAGATATTTGAAATTCATTGTTGCTACTTCGTTCTCTATCAGCGTGTCTGGTTTGAGCATAGTCAGCACTTCTAATCCTGGCACAATTTCGAGTTCATATACTGGGAACTGTATTGTCTTGCCTTTTGGAGCAATAACCTTCAAGTTGATTATTGCCTGTTCCCCAATCTGTATTTCAGCTGGTTGTATTGTTGCTTGCACTGATGTTTTTTGAGCAAAGATATTTTGATTAATAAAAATCAAAAGTGTCAATAATATCAATACGAGTCTATTATGTGAAAACATATTTTTGAAGCCTTCCATCAATTAGCTATCTCCTTTTTTGAAATAATGATAATAGAGCCTTTACATAATCGTCATCTGTAGAAACGGAGACGTTGTCAACACTGCTCTGTTTGAATGTTAAATCCATTTCCGACTGACGTTCTTGCCACCACTTATGATAGTCACTTCTAACAAGTTTTGAAGAGGTGTCTATCCACTTTTCTTTTCCAGATTCAGGGTCTCTGATTTTCATCAAACCTAATGGGGGTAGCATTGTGCTTAGTTTGTCATATACTTGTATTGCTGCGATATCATGCTTTTTATTGGCAATACGAAGTGCTTGCTTATAGCTGTTTACGTCAATAAAGTCGGATATTAAAAATGCAGTACATCTCTTTTTTATTGCATTGGTCATATATCTCAATGCGAGATTGATATCTGTTCCATCTTTTTCAGGCTTGAATCCAAGAATTTCTCTTATAATGAACAAGATATGCTTTCTCCCTTTTTTAGGAGGAATAAACTTCTCTATTTGCTCGGAGAAGAATATCACACCAATCTTGTCATTATTTTGAATTGCTGAGAAGGCAAGTGTAGCTGCAATTTCAGCTACAATGTCGCGCTTAATCTTTTCTGATGTGCCAAATCCTAAACTTTGCGAAACGTCAATAAGAAGCATGACAGTCAATTCGCGTTCCTCCTCATATATTTTCACATAAGGGCGGTTGTAGCGTGCAGTTACATTCCAGTCTATATCTCGTAAGTCATCTCCAAATTGGTATTCACGAACTTCTGAAAAAGCCATACCTCGACCCTTGAATGCAGAATGATATTCTCCTGCAAATATATTTCGTGACAGTCCTTTAGCCCTTATCTCTATATGTCGTACTTTATTTAGTAATTCGCTTGTTTCCATACGTTATAATTCCCCACATTGAGCGAGGTGAGTGGTTCATGTTCTTTATTTGTCTTTAGCTCTGAGCAAAAGTCTCTTCCTATGGTACCTCTACTTTGTTAAGAATCTCACTAATAATTTCTTCTGAAGTGATGTTATTGGCTTCAGCTTCATATGTGAGTCCGATTCTGTGGCGCAACACATCATGGCATACTACTCGTATATCCTCTGGAATAACATACCCACGTCGTTTGATAAAAGCATACGTGCGAGCAGCTAATGCTAAGCTAATGGATGCACGAGGGGATGCACCAAAGTCAATCATCTCAGCCATGTTTTTCAATCCGAATTGTTCTGGGAAACGAGTGGCAAACACTATATCCACGATATATTGCTCAATCTTCTCATCTATATATACTTCTTTTACAACTTTTCTTGCTTCCAAGATTTCCTCCACGCTAACCACTGGTTTGTCAATAGTAGGAAAGCTGAAAATGTTCTGACGAATAATCTTTTTCTCCTCTTCCTTTGTAGGATAGTTGATGACTACTTTGAGCATAAATCGGTCAACCTGTGCTTCAGGTAGTGGATATGTACCCTCTTGCTCAATTGGGTTTTGAGTAGCCATTACCAAGAAAGGTTTTGGCAACATATACGTTTGTTCCCCTATTGTTACTTGGCGTTCCTGCATAGCTTCAAGTAGTGCACTTTGCACCTTCGCTGGTGCTCGGTTGATCTCATCAGCCAAGACAAAGTTTGCGAATATTGGTCCGTGCTTTACAGAAAACTCCTCGTTTCGCTGGCTATATATCATGGTTCCAACTACGTCGGCTGGTAGCAAGTCGGGAGTAAATTGTATTCTACTGTAATCTGCATCAATAAGTTGTGCGAGAGTTTTGATGGCAAGAGTTTTAGCCAATCCTGGAACTCCCTCAAGTAGAATGTGTCCGTCAGACAATAATCCAATTAGTAGTGACTCTACTAAGTGTTTTTGTCCAACTATTACCCTGTCCATCCCATTCATTAGGGTCTGAACGAACATACTTTTCTTTTCGATTTTCTCGTTTAGTTCTTTAATATCAATTACCTGACTCATGTTTTATCTATGTTAAATTGATCGTTTTCTATTAATACTGCAAAAATAGGGAATGTTAAAAGTGTTTGTTTATATTGTGTCGTTAAAAATAATTAATCGAGTAGTCATTAAATGTTTAGCCTGAATAATTATTATACTCCTCATGAAAAAAGCAATCTGAATGCATCGCTCACTTTCTTCACCTCTTTTATCTCTAAGTTTAATTTGGCATTGAATCCTTTTAGGTTATTTGCTGGTATAAGTATTTGCTTAAAACCTAACTTCTCGGCTTCCAAAATTCGTTGTTCGATTCTGTTAATAGGGCGAATTTCTCCTGATAGCCCAACCTCGCCTGTCAAACAAGTGTCTCTATCTATTGAAATGTCTAAGCTTGATGATAATACAGAGCTTATCACTGCAAGATCTAATCCTGGATCGCTCACTCGCAAACCGCCAGCAATATTCAGAAATACATCCTTTTGTGCGAGTTTAAATCCTGCGCGTTTTTCCAGAACGGCGAGCAACATATTCATTTTGCGAATATCAAAGCCAGTAGAGGAGCGTTGCGGGGTTCCGTAAGCTGCTGTGCTCACTAAGGCTTGAGTTTCTATTAGCAATGGGCGAATACCCTCAATAGCTGCAGATATTGATACACCACTTAGTCCATCATGATTTTGAGTAAGTAGTAGCTCCGACGGGTTACTCACTTCTCTTAGTCCTGATTGGTTCATCTCATAAATGCCAAGTTCGGCAGTACTACCGAATCTGTTTTTTATACTTCGCAATATACGATACATGTAATGGTGGTCGCCTTCAAACTGAAGAACTGTGTCCACAATATGTTCCAATACTTTGGGTCCGGCAATGCTTCCCTCTTTTGTTATATGTCCAATGAGCAGAACTGGTGTGCCAGATTGCTTCGCAAATTTTAAGATTGAAGCAGCACATTCTCGCACTTGAGAAATGCTTCCTGGTGATGATTCCAATGCCTCGCTATATACGGTTTGAATAGAGTCTATTATCACCAATTGTGGTGTTGTGCTCCTTATGTGTGTGAAAATATTGTCAAGGTTAGTTTCGCATACTATCAAGCTGTTATCATTGCGAATATTCAATCTGTCTGCCCTGAGCTTTATTTGTCTTGCGCTCTCTTCACCCGATACGTATAGGGTTTTTATATTGTTGAGCTTTAACATTGTTTGCAACACCAATGTTGATTTGCCAATGCCTGGTTCGCCACCAATTAATACTAAGGATGCAGGCACCAATCCACCACCCAAAACTCTGTTTAGTTCACCATCAAGCATATCAATGCGGGGCTCTTCGTCTGCCCTTATATCTTCGATCAGTTGAGGTATGCTCTGTCCAGTTTCAAATGAGCGTGTGTCGTTGTTTTTAGACATCGCATCCTTGCGCACTATCTCTTCCACCAATGTGCCCCATTCATTGCAAGCAGGACACTTGCCCATCCATTTGGGCGATTCGTTGCCACAGCTACTACAGAAGTAAACTGTTTTTAATTTTGCCATTATACTTTATCCTATTTATAGCTCTTTGTCAACAAAGATAATTGTTTTGATGTAATTAACGCCAGATTGGCTACTTTTGTAACACAATAAATATAATATGATATAATCAAATATGATATCTACATTAATATCAAAATCGTTAAATATATCCATCCTCAATGTTGAGGCTACAATCGAATTGCTTTCTGGGGGTGCAACTATACCATTCATTAGCCGCTACCGAAAAGAGGTGACAGGGGGATTGGATGAGGTGCAAATATCTAAGATCAATGATTTGAACGACAAATTTATTGAGCTTGAAAAACGAAAACAATTTATACTTAAAACTATTGCTGAGCAGGATTTGCTGACAGTTGATTTGGAGTCTAAAATTTCTGACTGTTGGGATACTACCGAGCTTGAAGATATTTATTTGCCATTCAAACCAAAGAGACAAACTCGTGCTGAGGTTGCTCGCAAGCGTGGCTTGGAGCCTTTGGCAACGTGGCTGATGTTGCAACAAGATGCTTCTATCAATCAGAAGGCAGAAAGCTTTCTGAATGAAGAGGTGGAAAATGTAGCCGAAGCTCTAAAGGGTGCAAGCGATATAATAGCTGAGTGGGTGAGCGAAAATATAGCTGCCAGACAGATGATTAGAAATATATTTGAGCGCAATGCTTTCATTACTTCTAAGGTGATAAAAGGAAAAGAGGTGGAGGGTGAAAAATATAGTGACTATTTTGATTTCTCAGCTAAGTTATCTAATTGTCCTTCACATAGAATATTAGCTATCAGACGTGGTGAGGCAGAAGGCTTCTTGCGTGTTTCCATTTCACCCGATGATGAGCATTGCCTTGACAGGCTGGTTCCTTATTTTGCAAAGAATGATAGCGAATCTGCCGATCTTATCGAAGGGGCTGTTGAAGATTCTTACAAGAGGCTTCTTAAACCTTCGATAGAAACGGAGTTTGCAAACATCTCTAAGGCTTATGCTGATGATGCAGCAATAAGTATTTTTGCTGAGAATCTCCGTCAATTATTGCTCTCTCCACCTTTGGGGCAGCAGCGTATTCTTGCTATCGACCCAGGTTTTAGAACTGGATGCAAGTTGGTATGCCTCGATGAGCAGGGCAATCTCTTGCACAATGAAACGATATATCCTCATCCACCTCATAAAGAATATACCAAGGCGGCAAGCAAAATTGTAAAACTTGCAGCTGCATATAAAATAGATGCTATTGCTATTGGTAATGGTACTGCCAGTCGCGAAACGGAACACTTTGTTTCTAATCTAAGATACGAAAAGGAGATAAAAGTATTTGTGGTAAGCGAAAGTGGAGCATCAATATACTCTGCTTCTAAGATTGCGAGAGACGAATTTCCAGATTATGATGTCACTGTGCGTGGTGCTGTTTCGATAGGGAGGCGATTGAGTGATCCATTGGCGGAGCTCGTTAAGATTGATGCTAAATCTATTGGCGTAGGACAGTATCAGCATGATGTGGATCAGTCGAAATTGAAAAAATCATTAGACCAAACAGTAGAGAGCTGTGTCAATCTTGTTGGTGTGAATCTTAATACCGCAAGTAAGCATCTTCTTATGTATGTTTCGGGATTAGGTGAATCTCTTGCACAAAACATAGTTAACTATCGAGCTGAGAATGGTGCTTTTGCATCGCGCACAGAACTAAAAAAAGTGTCACGATTAGGACCAAAAGCATATGAGCAATGTGCGGGCTTCTTGCGTATTCCTGGTGCAAAGAATCCTTTGGATAACTCTGCCGTTCATCCCGAAAGTTATTCCGTAGTTCAACAAATGGCTAAAGACTTAAAATGCTCCGTTATTGATCTTATCGGAAACAAATCAATGATTGACTCCATAGATGCCGATAGATATAGATCTACTAATGTGGGATTGGAAACCCTAACAGACATTATACAAGAGCTCGAAAAGCCTGGTAGAGACCCTCGCACTAAGGTGCAATTGTTGGAGTTTGATTCTAATGTGCGCACTATTGACGACGTGAAAGAGGGAATGGTTTTGCCAGGAATTATCACTAACATCACCAACTTTGGGTGCTTCGTAGATTTCGGAATAAAGGAAAATGGTTTGGTTCACATCTCTGAGCTTGCCGATAGATTTGTATCTAATCCTACGGAGGTAGTATCCCTTCATCAACACGTAACCGTAAAGGTGATATCTATTGACAGAGCCCGCAAGAGGATTCAACTTTCAATGAAAAATATCTGATCACTCATACTTGTGTAATTTGTGTAAAGAAAAATACATTTTGTTTTCGCAACTCAAAAGAATATTATATCTTTGCAGCGCAATTATGCATCGGTACCTTGACCGAGCGGTTAGGTAGCGGTCTGCAAAACCGTGTACGGCGGTTCGAATCCGCCAGGTACCTCAATATAAGGAATGGAATTTAGTTTTCATTCCTTTTTTTATTGCCTTATGTTTAGACGAATACCTTCCAAATCTTTTTCCATTTATCCCTCTCTCTTTCACATTGCTTTGGCGGACATTTGCTCTTCCATCTTTTTCTTTTTATTCACCATTATATAATGCGTGTATGTAGGGATTAGATTTTGCAACCACTTTTTGTTTTTATATTTTACAGGGTTTTATGTATTAGTGGCAATATAATTTTACTTTTTGACTGATTGTTGGCAAATGATGAAAAATAAAAATTATTTCTTTAGTGGTTTTCAGAGATGTATTCTGACCAAAAGTTATTTCTTGAGTGGAGTGTGACAATGTATATTGTTCAATTGTTATTTTCCGACTGGTGATGATTATATGATGCCGACCAAAAGTTAGTTCTTGACTGGTTGATGTAATATGATGTCACTCAAAAGTTATTTTCTGATTGGTGTCGAACGTAACGGGACGTCCAAAACCATGTTTCAAGGTTGCACGATCTGTGACGACTCTTCTGAGGTCACATTTTGGTATGTTTTGAAGTGTGACGTCTCTTCTGAAGTTATTTTTGG
>CAZNRT010000032.1:0-24239 GCA_964575445.1 uncultured Proteiniphilum sp.
GTTATATCCGTTGATTCCGGCTCCAAATCTATTCATACTTCAATAGGTGATTTCTCATATGATTATTTAGTTATTGCTACAGGTTCCAAAACTAATTTCTATGGTAACAACCAAATAGAAGAAAATTCATTGGGACTAAAATCAACTTTTCAGTCCATTAATGTCCGAAATACTATATTGAGTAACTTTGAAAGGCTCCTTTATGATACACAGAAGGAAGCGCTTCATAATATCGTAATTGTTGGAGGCGGAGCAACTGGCGTTGAGCTTGCTGGTGCTTTTGTAGAAATCAAAAAAGATGTCTTGCCTAAGGATTATCCGAATATTAACGCTGATAAAGTTCATGTATATCTATTAGAAGGTAGTTCTAATACTTTATCTTCAATGAGTAGCTTTGCTCAAAACTATTCCCAAGAATATCTCGAAAAAATGGGAGTTATCGTTAAAACTAATGTTATAGTAACTGATTACGACGGAGAGAAATTAACTCTCAATAATGGCGAGACGATACTTTCAAATAGTGTTATTTGGTCAGCTGGCATAACAGGTAATATGATTGGAGGTATTCCTAATGAGTCTATTATGCGAGGTAATAGAATCAAAGTAGATAGAACTAATAAGGTATTTGGATTACAAAATGTTTATGCCGTGGGTGATATTGCTTATATGATAACAGATAAATATCCTAATGCTCATCCTCAAGTTGCAAATGTTGCTATTGGTCAAAGTAAAAATTTAGCACGGAATATTAATTCATTAGAAACTGGTAAACATCGCAATAGGCAGTACGAATATATAAATTTGGGGGCTATGGCAACGGTTGGTAGAAATATGGCAGTTGTTGATCTTCCATTTATCAAAGTAAAGGGAAGAATTGCATGGGTAATTTGGATGTTTCTTCACCTAATGCTAATTTTAAGTGTAAGAAATAAGTTGATAATATTTATCAATTGGGCTTGGAATTACATTACCAGAAATAGCTCGTTGAGGTTAATACTAAAAGATGAGGATAATAAGTTTATATAATTCGAGACAAAATATAAGTTTTGTCTCGAATTATATAAACTTATTAATTTTCGACAAGATTGTGATATAGTTCTGTTAGTTGAAGAGAAATATTTTCCCACGAATATTTTTCTTGAATTATTTTACAGTTATTCGAATATTCTTTTAGGATATCTCTATTTGCAAATAGAATGTTTAAATGTTTAGAGAATTTTTCAATTGAATCTTTTGGATTCGTTAGGGGTAATTTAATACCTATTGTTTCATCAACAATTGCACCAAATCCACATGCGTCGTAGCATAATATTGGTAAGTTATTGCCTATAGCTTCCATTACAACTGTTGGTGTTCCTTCGTTTACGCTTGTGAAAAAGAACAAATCTGCTTCTCTCATTGCTTTTTTTATGATTTCATTAGACTTAAATCCGTGAAAAATGACTTGGTCTTGTATTTTTAATTCTCTACATAAACTCTTTGCTTCTAAGACTTGCTTTTCACTGCCATTACCATAAATGTTCAAATTAATTTTTTTATTTTTTGTTGCTGCTATGGTTTTTATTGCCACATGTAATTGTTTGCGAAAATCAAATTTGCCAACCCAAATTAACTCAAGTTCTGCTGAATTAAATCTGTTATTTGAATTGGTAAAATTGTGTATATAGCTACCTTGATCAGGAATATGAATAGACTCGTAGTTTTTATACTTTTTTATAGCGATAGATGAGTCTGGGGTTGCACTAATCAATAATTTTGAACGCTTTATAGCCTTGTTTACCCTTGAAGAGTATTTTATTTGCATTGTATTTAATAGAGATTTTATCTGAAAGAAAACCTTCAATTTTGTGTCTGCTCCACTTAAGTATTTACTTGGAAATTGAGATAGCCCACCTATAGGACCCCATACAAAAGGTATATTCTTAACTTTCCATAGATATCCAGGTTCACGAAATCCTATCATGTTTAATTGATGTAATATATCAATCTGCTGTTCAAATATAATTTTCTTCGCTGTTTCTAATGCTCTTCTTTGCCATCTCTCATAGTAATAATAGAATCGCCAATCTCCCTGGTTATAACACATTTTTCTTACTTTTTCTGTTACAGGTATATAATAAAAATGTAAATTATCTTTGTATTTATGATCTTCTAATGCTATTTCAATTTTGTCTCGATGCTCAGCTTCAGTTATTATAAACAACTCAGAGTATTTAGCTAAATGTGTACACCAATTCCAGGCCATACCTTGCTCGCTTCCCATATTAGGTGCACATGCATACGCATTAATTACAACTTTTAATTTTCTCATTTTGTTAAAGTATTAATTTGTTATGATTTGAAAAATGTCTTACTACCTAAACTTCTCGTTGCATTGTATTGATATACACCTATAAAATCATTTTCAAGAAAAATATATGTTATTGAGATTAAGATACATTAAATCTATCTTTTTGTGTTCACTATGATCCTTACTGGCTATTATAAATACTAACTTGCCAAATTATATTTTGATGGTTTGAAACTATATTGAATCTCTAATACTAACTTTTTTATTAGGGTTGACTGCGGTAAGAATGTTAGAAACTTACCGTATGCTTTTTTATCTTCTATTTTTCAAATCCGATAAATACCATTTAAACAACCTTTCAATACCCATATAGATATCAATAGAGTGCCTCCATCCAAGTTTATTTAGTTTTGTTACATCAGTCAACTTCCTCATAGTCCCATCAGGTTTCGCCGAGTCGAACTTGATATTCCCTTTATAGTCAATATGTTTTGCGATTATCTGAGCCAATTTTTTTATAGTAATTTCATCTCCCGTTCCAATATTTATATGGCAGTTCCTTATCTCGCTGTTCTCTATTACCAAATCACTAAAATTGATATTTTCCATGATATATACACATGCATCTGCCATATCTTCACTCCACAGAAATTCTCTCATTGGTTTTCCTGTACCCCAAAGTTCGACATAGTTAGATGTTATACCATAAGAGTTTAAGTTAATAACAATTTCATCAATTGATGATTTGCTATTAACTCCGTTAAGAGGTCTTCTCAATATATCTTTACTAATTCCGCTCCAGTCGTTGTTTTGAAGACATTTGGCAAGATAAATTTTTCTTATCATTGCAGGAAGAACATGACTATTTTGCAAATCAAAGTTATCGTTGGGTCCATATAGATTCGTAGGCATTACAGCAATAAAATTTGTTCCATACTGAATATTAAAGCTCTCGCACATTTTCAATCCCGCAATTTTCGCTATTGCATATGGTTCGTTCGTGTACTCAAGAGGCGATGTAAGTAAGTATTCTTCCTTCATAGGTTGTGGTGCTTCTTTGGGATAAATGCAAGTGCTTCCTAAGAACAAAAGCTTTTTTACGTTATGCCTATAGCTCTCACCAATAACATTATTCTGAATACATAGATTTCTATATATAAAATCAGCTCTATATGTGTTGTTTGCTACAATACCACCCACATATGCTGCTGCCAAAATAACGTATTCAGGCTTTTCTTGATAAAAAAATTTTTTGACAGATATGCTATCCATAAGATCTAATTCTGAATGTCGCTGACCAATAAGGTTAGTATAACCTTTTTCGATAAGATTTTTCCAAATTGCAGAACCTACTAATCCTGTATGTCCTGCAATATATATTTTGCTATTCTTGTTCATTTTCAATATCCTGCAAAAGTTTTTGTTTCCTCACATATTTCATATCATGTTTCACCATAAGTTTTACCAACTCTTCAAAAGATGTTGTGTTAGGATTCCATCCAAGTTGTTTTTTTGCTTTAGTAGGATCTCCCTTAAGAAGCTCTACTTCAGTCGGTCTAAAATATTTTGGATCTATCTCAACGATAATTCTCCCTGTTAGTTTATCAATTCCTTTTTCATTTATTCCTCTACCTTCCCATTTTAGCTTGATCCCTGCCTCAGCAAAAGCAAGCGTACAAAACTCTCTAACGCTATGCATTTCCCCCGTAGCTATTACGAAATCTTCAGGTTCATCGTGTTGAAGCATTAGCCACATACATTCTACATAGTCTTTTGCATAGCCCCAATCTCTTAGAGCGTCCATATTGCCGAGATATAATTTATCCTGTAAGTTTTGTGCTATACGAGCAGCTGCAATTGTTATTTTCCTCGTTACAAATGTTTCCCCTCTTCTTTCGCTCTCATGGTTAAACAAAATTCCGTTTACTGCAAACATCTGATAAGACTCCCTATAGTTTTTGGTAATCCAATATGCATATAGTTTGGCTACTCCATAAGGACTACGTGGATAAAATGGAGTTGTTTCTTTTTGAGGAACTTCCTGGACCAAGCCAAAGAGCTCGGAAGTAGAAGCTTGATATATTTTTGTTTTCTTTTCCATCCCCAATATTCTTACAGCCTCAAGTAATCTCAAAGTACCTACTGCATCAGTTTCTGCAGTATATTCAGGTACGTCAAAACTTACCTTAACATGGCTTTGAGCAGCCAAGTTATATATTTCGTCGGGTTTGATTGTTTGAATCACCCTCGTGAGCGAACTCGAATCGGTCATGTCAGCATAATGCAGGTTGATGAGTCTCTTTTGTTTCATATCTCTTACCCATTCTTCTAAATATAAGTGTTCTATTCTTTCAGTATTAAATGAGGAGGAGCGACGTAAAAGACCATGTACCTCATATTCTTTTTCAATCAAAAACTCGGCTAGAAATGACCCATCCTGTCCTGTAATTCCTGTAATAAGTGCTACTTTAGTCATAATTTTTTATTTTTGAGTTTGTAATATTTGTAGTTATAATTAAAAGCTATTCACATTGCATTTTGATATGCGTTTTTTCCTATCACAGTCATGAACACAATTTTTATGTCCCATCCCAAGCTCCACTTGTCTAAATATTGCATATCATGCTCTACACGTTTTTCCATTTTCCATAGCTCATCTGTTAGCCCTCTAAATCCGTTCACTTGAGCCCATCCAGTTATTCCGGGTTTCACAAAATGTCGCACTTTGTAGTGTTCAATCAATGCCGAATACTGATTTGTATGTTTTAGCATATGTGGTCTTGGACCTACTACAGACATATGCCCTAATAATACATTAAAGAATTGAGGTAATTCATCCATATTGCTTTTTCTCAAGAAGCTTCCTATACGTGTAATTCGCGAATCATTTTTTTCAGCCTGTTTAGTATCACTTTCAGTGTTTACAGTCATAGTTCTAAACTTATAGCACTTGAAGGTTTTGTTGTTTATGCCTGTTCGCTCTTGAACAAAAAAGATGGGACCTCTTGAACTTAGTTTTATAATCAAAGCCAATATCGGAAACAACCAACTGAAGATAAATATGATTACCAACAAAGAAAATATTGTGTCAAATACTCTCTTTTGAATTCGCAGTGTTAAGTGGTCAAGAGGAATTTCTTGAGGATTAAACATTTCAAAATATTTTATCGTTTCTGCATTAGCATTAATAGAGTGATTCCAATATTCATTCATCATAATATATCTAAGTCTCAATCCTGCTTTATTGCAATCAGTCAATAGCATCTTGGTATTTTCATCTGAAAAATATTTTGGATTTGTGACAAATATCATATTAACTTTGTTCTTATCAACTATAGTAATGACATCCTTGTAATTCCCTAAGATATTTATTGAGTCAATTTCATCGTTATCATCAGCAATATACCCAATAAATTTAAACCCAAGTCTTGGATTGTTTTTTAATAAATTACCCAATATTTTACTTGAATTGCTTGTTCCTATGATTGCTACTCTAAATCCATAATTCTCTTTTTCATATCTGCTTTTGTGAAATCTATATACAAAATAGAATGATACCATCTTGAAAATATAGAAAAATGCAACATACTCCAAGATTACTATCCTATGATAGCCTTTTGGTAGCAGGAGCTCACCGAGAATATATAAAGTAGCTATTAAAATTATAAATCGTTTGCTTCTTATCTTGAGCCTTTCTAAAAACTTATCAGTATAAAAGAAGTTCCTTTGTGAATATAGTATATATGCAATCATTTCAGAAATATTTGCATGTAGAAAATATAAATTCCTACTTGGCAAATCCATATAGTCGTGAATGGGACTAAACATAAATACAATATATACTGCTATGTTTAATAGAAGTAAGTCCATTAATAGATAAAAAAATCTGACTCCTGAATGATCTGTTTCCATCATGTCTAAAAAAGTTTTGGTTTTATTATAGTTTATAATTTAGAGTAAAAGAATCGTTTATCTCTAATATTGCTTTTAATCTAAATTTATGTGGTTTTGATACTATTAGGTGATAATTTGCTCTTTAATATTCTGATAACAAACATCGAATTTCCAATTATATATCTTTTCCACATCCTTCTCGGCTCTTTCAATAATCTGTATAGCCATTCAAAGCCTAATTCTATCATCCACTTTGGTGCCCTTTTAATTGTTCCAGCATAAAAATCGAAGACAGCTCCGATGCAGCATATATGGTCTGCTTCTAACTCTTTGAAATTCATAAAGGCCCATTTCTCTTGTTTCGGTGCAGTCATTCCTATAAATAGTGTATCTGGTTTTACTTTATTGATAGCTTCAATCATTAGTTTATTATCTAAGTCGTCAAACTCAAGTTTGAAGGGTGGGGAGTACGTATGGATATCGGTATCTGGAAATTCTATATTTCCCCTTTCCTTTATGCGACTTAGATTTTCATTTGTACTTCCAAGGAAGAAGCATTTTCCCTTTATCCTGTTAACTCTATTCATCTCATGATAAAATACATCCTCACCAGCTATTTTTTTTATCTTGTCACCTTTCAATACACGTGATGCCCAGACAATACTTACACCATCAGGCAGCAGTATATCGCTTGCTCTGAGAGCCTCTTTAAAAATCAAATCACTATATAGCGTGTTGTATGAGTGGGCATTTATTGTAGTAATCAATTTTTTTGAAGCTGGAATATCATGCAACGAGCCGTTGAATATTGTAAATTCGTATAGCATAATCTTATTTTTAATAATTATCTAATAGTTCCTGATCTTAAAATATTACTCTCGTTCAGAGGTCCATGTAAATGAAAGTTGGATTGAAGTTTCGCAATTATGAATTTCTTTAAATCTCAACAATCCAATATTGGGTTCCCCATCTAAACTTGATGTTCCAAAATCGATATATTTGTAGTTCATATTTTTATAATGACTATAAATATTCATATACAAAAAATCTATCGCACCCAGATCTCTTTTGTTCAAGTCGTCTCCCATAAATATTGCCTGAATAATCTTCTCATTACCCCTATAGAGTACCCCCGCACCCACTATCGTGTTGTCTTTCTCGTTTACCTGAAAGAAATCTACTGGTATTTTGTTACTCACCTCCATCAAATCATGAAGTGTCATGTGTATCTCTCTTCCTTGCCCAATTCTATTTTGCTTTATAAGTTCGAATGTGTCAGTTATCTCTTTTTCGTTACTTGCTTTCTTAAACTGAAGTTCACTTTTAATAGCTTTCTTGCACCTATTCGTAACTTTATTATAGACCCATGTGCCATCAAATGATGAGAGGTTTAGCCAATTGATTATATTGGGAATATTCATTTTGTACCCTGCTCTTATAAATGCGTTCACGAATTTTGCATTCATATTTGTCTGATATATATCTGGAGGAAGAATAATATTTACTCCTCTATGGTTGTTTATCTCTACATACTCTTTCAGTTTGAGAATGAAATTATAGATTGTATCATACATCAAGTGCTCGTGAGAATAATGGAGTCCTCCGAATGGTGCAGAGAATGGCGATTGAATTATTCCATCTTTTAATCCTGCGACTAAGCCGATAGATTTGTCAGCTTCATCCATCAGTAAAAGCACTTTCTCCACTTTGCCTTTTACTAAGTCCACAAACCATTCAGAGATATATGGATTGGAGCTGTTTGTAAAGTGATTCCAATATATTTTGTTAGCTATATCTATGATCATTTTTGAGAGTCTTTTTATTTGATTGATTATATTGTTAGAGCTTAATTATTCCTTGACATCTTTTCCCATTCTCTTAAGTAGTCATTTGGATGGCTTGCCATAATTGATTGAGATTTTGACAAGTCAATATCATTAATCGGTTCAATTTTTGATAAGAACTCTATCGTTTTATCTAATGTGTCTTCTTCGTTCAAGGGGTTAAATACTAAACCATTGTTAGGAGTTATGAGTGTGGACGCTCCGGCCAACTCAGAACATAATACTTTTGTTCCAAAAATGAGAGCCTCATTGACAACTGCGCCGAAAGTCTCCGAAATGCTCGGCAATACAAAGCCAGATGCACACAGATACCATGCATTTAGCTCTTCTGCTTCATATCTACCTGCAAATATAACTTTGTCCTCAAGTTTTTTCTCTTTAACAATGTCTTTAAGAGTATCATGTTCGCTACCATCGCCAACAAATACAAATACAAGGTTATTATCATTGAGCAATAGTTTGTAGATATTATTTAAGAAGCTGGGCAATGCCTTGACTGGTGAGAATCTACCAACATACAACAGAACCTTTTTGCCTTTCAGATTATACTCCATCTGATATTTCTTTGCGTTTCGTTCCAATAGATCACTATTCTTTCTAAGCCTTTCAGGGAGCTGGAGTATAGGAGAATTTATTGTTTGGTCCTCCCTAAGTTTAAATTCGCTTTGATAAAATTCTGATACCTCCTTTGATAGAAGCACCAAATAGTCAATATTCTTCAATGCGATTTTCCGTGAAAGGTATCGTGCTTTTGATCTTGGATTGTGACAAATATCCATGCTGTCATCTACCAAAGTTCCTATGCTTTGCTTGATGAGCCCAATTTTCTTCAATAATAGCAAATAGTGAGTCGTTGGCGAATATTCATAGCTTAAAATGTAATCAGGCTTTGTTTTGAGTACTTTGTTGTATATCCCAAATCGAAAGAATCGCTCCTCTTTGCCAGGTCCAAATAACAAATATGAAATTTTAAAATTGCACTGTTCCTTCAGATAATTTTGATTATACTTAAAACTGGGCGTGTTTTTTAAATAAAATACAATTTCAAGGTCAAATAATTCGCCAAGCGAATTAAATTGATCTATTCTATATGGAGCTAATGCGGAGTGAAATACCAACATTTTTTTCTTTTTCATATCACTTATTTTTTCTAATTTTTAAATTTATCCCATACAAATGGAAATAATGTTTTCATCCATAACATTACAAAAGAATAGGGTAGAAACATAGGGAAATGCTTTTTGATGTAATACAAATACTCTTTATATGCTAATCCTTTTGGACTTTTTAGATACGCAACACGGTCTTTAAGCGATGATGAAGATGGCTTCCAATTATTCCCGTGATCAAATTGACAAGCACCACATACATTTGGTGCCAAATATACGGGGATGCCCTTTTTATATGCTTTCAAAGAATAATCATAATCGGCAATACCGTGTGTATATCTACTGTCCAATATTCCAATCTCATCAACTACACTTTTATCAACCCATAGAATATTAGCGTTAGTAATTTCACACTCTTGTGCCCAGCTCTTGGGTGCCAATAGGTCAAACCTCACTATTATATGGTTTACTCTAATCTTTGAGCTTCCATAGGTAGTATTTTGAGTCTCTTGATCAATTGTCGTACCAGAATAAATTCCTTTTTTTCCATACTTGTTTATTGCATGCTCCTCTGCCTTCATCATATTATATATAAAATCTGTCTCAAGAATGACATCATCATTGAGCAGCAAGAATGCGTCATATGTATCATGTTCTATTGCAGTAGTCCAAGATAACCTCATACCACCAGCCCAAAACAAATTTCCGTCTCCTTTTATAATATTCACTTCAGGGAATTTTTCTTCTACTGCCATATCTGTCCCGTCTGTAGAACCATCATCAGTAAGATATACATCATATTGATAAGCTTGAGGAAAATCTGCATCATACAAAGAGGACAAGCAGGCAAGCGTTTTATCTTTCCTATTATGACACGTCAGAAGTACTGCTATTTTTATATTTTTCATAAATAGTTTTTTTTATTAGTAAACTTTGGAATCGTATATATCGAGCATCAAAAATGCCTCTTGCCCAAATTGCGAATTCATTATCAGTCATGTTCCGAAATGAAACTGACAAACACATTCCCCACATAAGCATCAATAGATAATAGTTTAATGAGAAAGTTTGATAATCTTCGATCCAGCTATAAAGCCACCTAAACGCTAAGTAGAGACCCATTAGTTTTATAAAAATGTTTTTTGAACGATTGACTGCCAAGTAAGAGGCATGAAAGAACACCATTGTATAGATAATTACACCCACTAATCCTGTCCAAGTGAACACATTTGCCAATCCTATCTCATTGCTTTCTCTCTCATATCTACCAGTCCACTCAAATTGTATCAATCCAAAAGTGTTTGAGTCATTTCCTCTTGCTGGAGTTCTTCCCAAAAGCAAGTAATTATTGTTGAGTGCAGAATGAATCACCTCCTCGTATAGAAAGGTGCGTGTGTCGGCTACAAAACTCTCTTCAGTTCTATTTCCTTTTTCATCAGTGCCCATCACATTTACATCCTTACCCATGTATTCTTGAATTTTAAATACATTAAATGTGCCACTTGCCCCTAAAATGAATAATGCAACAGGTATTACAAATAAAAGAACTCTAAATACCTCCATTAGCTTCATCGAAATTATATTTCGATACCGATAAATTAGAAGTAATGCCAGTGGAATACCGAACTTGATAACATTGCTTCTCGCACCTAAATCTGAAATAAATACCACAAACATTGTTATAAGAATCACAGTTTTTTGCCTCAACGTAAATACGGGCAGGAATAGTATAAGAATACTGATCGTCATCAAATAAAATCCATAAGCATCTGTTCTTATGATTATTGCAAATATTAAGAATAGTGGGAGCACGTATTTTATATAGTATGATAATATTGACTGCACCAATACTTTATTTGTGCCCGAGTATGCTATTAGAGCCAGCATAAATATCATAAAGTTGTTGATAAGTAATTTCCAATCCCAATACATTTCTGCAACAAAGACCCCTCGTACTACAGAGAAAATGCTCCAGATAAGGTATATGAGTACGAACTTCATGTTGCTATTATTTTTATGATCATAAAAATATATTGATGATTGAAGGAAGACTATTAGGATAATAGCCGATATTCCCCACCAAATTATGGTGTTTGAAAAGAATGACGGAACATGCTTAGAAAATCCTACAATAGAGTATATCGTCACGAAAAGTATCGTTACGGGCAGTATTTTAATTACTATTTGTCTATTAGTCAGATTCATTTTCATTTGTTTTTTTACCTTCCATTATCATGCTTATTGATAATGGACTTATAAATATTTACATGCTGATTTACCGCATTGTTTATGTTGTGCCTTTGATTGGCAATTTCTTTTCCTTTGGCACTGATTCTTTGCGCTAAGCTATCATCACTAAACAATCGGTCTATTTGATAAGCCATCATCACATAATCATCAGTAGGAAATGCAAGAGCACTCTCTTCATCTTTTATTATTGACAAAACTCCACCCACTGGAGATACTACTGCAGGGGTACCTATTATCATTGCCTCACCTAATGAGTTAGGGCTATTCTCAAGAAATGAAGGAAGTGCAAAAACATGAGCTTTTTCAAACTCTTTCGCCATATCTTCTTCAGATAAGTTTTGTCTCAAAACCAAATTTCCCTCAAGACCTTGTTGCTTTACCTCCTGCTTAAGATAATTGCTATAGTCCTCGGAAATCAGAAGGTCAATCATCTTTGATCTATCTTGTCTAAGTGAAGAAAGGGGGGAGACAATTTTAATATCTGGATACTTTTTCTTCAATATGCCTGCTGCCTTTATCAATACATGAAATCCTTTGAGTGCATAAGCAGATGAAGAGATAAAAATGCGGTATCTTTCACATCTATTTATATCCCAATTTTTCGTATAGAATGATGGTCTCAGCAGCTCCTCGCCATGAAAATAGTTGGCGTCGGGATTATAGGTATTTGCATATGCCTTGTCCCATAGGGTTCTTCCAATAAAATATTTATTTATTCTATAGATTTCTTTTTCTATTGGGGTATATTTCTTCCACTTTCTCAATGCACCATCAATGCCACCTCTTCCAAGTAAATTTTTTAAAGACCTATGCTTTTTGTAATCAATATTGGCAGCACTTTGTCTAAGAAAATCTGAACAAGGAGGAATAATACCCTGAATTGAGCATACAATTGGAATTCTCTTATCTACGTATTTTCTCAAAAGCCCATAATTTATTTCTGTGCCATGAATGTGTATAATATCAGGCTTATATTCATTAATTACCGACAAAAAACTATTCAAACTACGTATGCTAATACTTAGTTTGTTGTCTTGATCCCTTGGAATTATATAATGGACTGATGATCCAAACACAATCATTTGACTTGTGCCTTTATCTACGGGTGTCAGGGTTGCCAATTCTAATCCTGCCACTTTCTCTAAGTTTTCAAACAATGGTTGAATCCATGGTCTCCCCATTGATGGCTTTCCTTTGACTTCAGTTTTCAAATAGTCAAATATGTCATATGTAATCCAGAGAATCTTCATTTGTCAAGCGTTATTTAATTTTTTTTGTTCAATATCTTTTAGTCTCAAATGCCAATGAAAAAAACTTAGTTTCTGAAACAGAGAAAGTCCTTTGTGCCCATTAATGCCTTTAAACTTAAATCTCATCCAGTTTTCTATGAATACCGATATATCAATGAGATTACAAAATGATAAATATTGCTTCCTATAAGTTTTATAAATTAAGTATTCTTCCTTTTCTCTTTTATTATACAAGCTTGAATCTCGAGAAGTTGCTTTATTATGTATTCTGTATTTTACAGTAGCTATTTTCAAGTAATATATCACGGCTCCCTTATCAATGATGCTGAATATTGCAGTGATATCTTCATAAATTCTTAATCCTAATTCGGGTCTAAGCATATCATTAATTAATCCTCTTTTATAAAAAAACGTTGGAGTGTTTAAGAATGCTGGCCACCTTGCATAGGCTTTTAGTTTCTTTTTTTTGCATGACTGATTCATCATGAAGTAATTTAAACCTCTGTTGTTTGGGCTCACCTTCAAGATGTTTCCATTTTCGTCAATTTCAATCAGGTCTGATATTACAAATGAGACTTCAGGGTTGTTGTTAACAACACTCATATTATCTTCAATGCAGTTTTCTAACAATATATCATCAGCTCCGATAAATTTTACCCATTCTCCAGTTGCATTTCTCAATCCTCTATCGCAATTGGTTAGAATTCCGCCATTGTTTGCTGCGGTGATAAGCTTAATATCGTAAAAGCGACTTCTGTTATCGTTAATCCATTTGATACATTTATCAACGGTTTTATCTTTCGATGCATCATCTGTCACAATTAGTTCAATGTTTTTCCAGGTTTGCATCTTAACGCTATCTAATACCTCCAAGATAAATTTATCGCTTTGGTAAGCTACAACTATTACTGATACTAAGGCTTCGTTATTGTTATTCATATGCATTTGTTTTTTACTTTTTTCTTATTTTCTTAATGAAATCAGCAATGATTTCACGTATTCCAATCAAATCGTTTAGTATCCTATATGAATACCACGTAGATATTGCAATTAGCAAAACTCCTATTAAGTAGCTTAATGGCTCATTTATTATGTTGATAGATAGTGAGCAAATTACCGCCATGACAAATAAGATAGAGAAGATCTTAATAGAAGAAGTAGTAAATGAGAAATTATATTTTATTTTTGTTAGTATAAGTATTTGTATTGTGTAGATAAAATACGACAACAAATAAGCTATACCAATGCCTGTTAGCCCACCCAAATGATATCCTAATGCTGTTAGTATAAATGTATATGTGTTGCCTAACAATTCATTCCAGAAGAAGACTTTCCCTTCTCCCTTTGCTAACAGTAATATTGCAATAGCCCAACTAATGGTTCTAAAAAATACACCAAGTGCTGCCCATTGTAGCATTCCGTATATCGTCAAAAATTCTGTAGAATAAAGTATCAATACTGCCCATTTTACAAATACTAAAAAAACCATAAGTATTGGTGCTAAGATGAGTATGGCAATTTCAGATTGCTGATTGATTGTTCGCCTGGAGGCAAAGTTGTCTTTAGATATTGCCGATAATCGCGGATAAAAATCTGACTCAAATGCACTAAAAATCATTGCAACATAGGTGTTTATGATTGCAAAACCAGCAGTGAAAAATCCAGTTTCAGCTACGCCACCAGAATGTGTAATGTATATTCTAATTAAATAACTATATGCTAAAGCAATAATCTCTGTAAGACTTATCATAAGCCCCATTGTCATCATGCTTCTACCCTCTTTCACAAGCAATTCTTTTGTTACTTTTGTATCTGATATTCTTATTCTCCTCGAATAGTACCAAGATAAAAGTAGGGATGTTACAGCGGTGATTATAATAACAGGCACTATTCCTCTTAATCCCAAAATATAGTATATTGGAATCGCAATAAAAAGTCCTATTAGGCTACCAAATAAATTGGCTTTAGCCAAATCTTGTAATTTTCTCAAACCCTGCAATAAAACCAATTGCCCTGTACTAAGCTGGTTAAACAATAATGTGATTGATATCCATACAAAAGCTGCTGTATAATCTTTATTGCCAAATGTCATTTGACTCAATACTGACGACAAGGTAAGTGTAATGATAGCCCCCAATAGACCAGTAACCCATACTAATCTCCGCATCACGTTGACTACTGTAGAGATTCGCTTTTCATCTTGTGTGCCATTTGCCTCAGAAATATCTTTCACAGCACTGGTGCCCAGCCCAAAGTTAGTGAGTCCACTTATTAGTCCTGTCGTAGAAGTGAGCAGACCCACAATCCCCATTCCGGCAGGACCCAATAGTATTGCCACAAACTTTGACTTTACAATTGTGATTATAATCTGAAAAGCTTGGACCCCACCAAATATGGATGTTGCTTTAGCTATTTGTCTATATGTTGACTGATGTTCATTCATCTTATTATCTCTTATTCTACAAATGAGTTTACTACACTAATTACTTTATCAATCTCCTCTTCGGTTATAATCTGACTTATTGGCAAACTCATAACTTCGTTGTGAATTTTTTCTGTTATAGGAAAATGCTTATTGTTCCACTCTGCATATGCTTTTTGCTTATGGGGTGGAGTAGGGTAGTGAATTACAACTTGGATATTATTGTTGTTAAGATATTCAATTAGCTTTTTGCGTTTGGTGGTGCGTATAACAAATAGGTGAAATATATGTGCATCCCAATCATTCACTTGAGGTAAAACAATGTTTGTATTGTCTATATTATTCAAATAAAGCTTCGCCATTTTCTTGCGCAATTCATTGTCCTCGTCCAAGTATTTTAGTTTTACATTTAAAATTGCAGCCTGTATCTCATCCATTCTGCTATTTAATCCTTGATATTCAAATACATATTTTGTTTTTGATCCATAATTTGCTATTGCTCTCATTGCTTCGGCAAGTGGACCATTATTAGTTGTTATAGCACCTGCATCACCTAAGGCTCCTAAGTTTTTTCCTGGATAGAAGCTATGCCCAGATGCATCTCCAAGTGAACCAGTTTTGATGCCATTAAATGAGCAGCCAACTGCTTGAGCATTATCCTCAATGAGTTTCAAACTATATTTGCCACATATTTCTTTTATTTTTTCTGTATAAGCGCATTGTCCATACAGATGTACAATCATTATTCCTTTGGTTTTAGATGTAATGTGCTCCTCTATCTTTGTATCATCAATTTGGTACGACCAGATATTGGGTTCAACCAATATTGGGGTTAATTTATTATCAGTAATTGCAAGAATAGATGCAATGTAAGAATTTGCGGGCACAATTATTTCATCACCTTCATGCATAATTCCTAATTCTATATATGCTTTGAGTATAAGTCTCAAAGCGTCCAATCCATTTGCAACATTTATACAATGTTCGACGCCAATATACTTTGAGAAGTTTTGCTCAAAGCTCTCATTTTCTTCACCTAACAGATACCATCCAGAATTAATGACACGATTAGCTGCTTGAAGTATCTCCTCTTGATACTTGTGCGTTATTTTTTTTATGTCGAGAAACTTAATCATATTATTGCTTTTATTAGGTGTTGAAGTATTTATTTGTCAGGAGTAATGTGATGTATAGGTTACGCCTCCTTGTATTTCTTAAATTGGTCAAACTCTCTTATATAGTCATCTTCACAAAACAAATCTGATGCAAGCACCAAGCATACAGATCCAGAAGAAAAATTTTCTATTTCTCTCCAAATGCCCGGAACAATAAGCAAGCCTCTGTATGGACGATTAAGAGAGACAGTTCTTTTAAGTTCGCCATCATTTAGTATCACATCAAAACTGCCACTTGCAGCCACCATAAATTGATACAGGTTTTTGTGTGCATGACCACCCCTTGATTCTCCACCAGGTACGTCGTATAGGTAATATATCCTTTTGATTTCAAATTCCACTGTATTCCCATTTTCGATTACACTTATATTTCCCTTTTCGTGATGATGTTTGTCAATTTCTATTACTGAACAATCATATATAGTTGTCTTTTTCATTTGCAAGTAATTTAAATATTGTATAGTCATAAACATAGTCGGTTGGGTCATATTTGGTAGAAGCCAAAATCAGTGCTAACGAGTTGGTTGAGAAGTTCTGAAGTTCTCTCCAATATCCTTTAGGAACATACAATCCGTAATAAGACCTATTCAATGAGAATATTTCGGATTTAGCTCCGTTGTCTAACAATACGTCAAAGCTACCAGAGAGAGAAATAATAAACTCTTCATTGTTTTTATATGCGTGTCCTCCCCTAGTTTGTCCCCCAGGCACATCGTATATCCAATAAGCTCTTTTTATTTGGAATGGGATATCCTTGAGCTCTTCCACCACCGAAAGGTTTCCCCTTCGGTCAAGATGCTTGAATAGGTCTGTAATCTTTGGTTTGTCTTGTAGCATATCTTATTCTTATTTGATTTTCAACTATATCCATATTCCTGCCTATATCCATATCCATAGGTCTTTTTGCTTAAGTCAACATTGTTTAAGATGAAGTACATCTTTTTCAATTTCTTATCTCTGTAATATTCATCAGCTTCTTCTATTAGTTTCTTGTGTGTATATCCTGATTTCACTACATACAGATTCACATCCGTTACTCTATCTAATAGGAAGCTATCCGAGACTACCCCCACTGGAGCAGTGTCAATTATTATATAATCATAATTGCTTCTTAGGTTAGCAATTAGCTCATCTAATGCGGGCTTGGTTAACAACTCATTAGGGTTAGGGGGAATAGCCCCGCTGGTGATTATTGAAACATTGTCGTGAATGTTTGATGGCTTTATGAGCTGATCACTTCCAATATTCCCTGACAAAAAAAGAGTTATTCCTATTTCATTGTCTAAGTCAAGTAGCTTTGATAGTCTCGGTCTTCTTATATCTAATTCTACTATTATTACTTTCTTGTCTAATAGAGCCAGGGTTTTGGCCAAGTTTATTGTTAAGAATGTTTTGCCTTCACCACTCACGCTTGAAAGCATATTTATAACTTTATTTTCTTTGCCATTTATTACAAACAGTAGGTTGGTTCTCAATAAGCGCATCATTTCATTGAAGCTATCGGTTTTGTTTTGTTCCACCACAATAGGCTTTCCATAGCTATGCTTGGGGATTTCTGCAAGTACAGGTATTGATGATATATTTTCGAGATCCTCTTTTGATATTATCTGATATTGCATTAAATCTTTTATGCTGATGGTGACAAAAGGAATGATAAGACCTAATAGTAAAAATATTCCAAGTACTACTTGTGCATTGGGTTTCACTTTCCCTTTTATATAGATATTATCAATTAATCGAGAGTTGGGTACCACCGAAGCCATATTCATATATTTTTCTTCCTTCTTTTGTAGTAGATATACAAACAATGCCTCTTTTACGTTCTGCTGACGCAATATGTCAGAATATTCTCGTTCCTGCTTAGGTATAGCTCTGATGCGTGCATAGTTCTGAGAGAGCATTGATGAGACATCACTATGTTGTATTTCAAAATTGCTTCTTTCATTCTGCAATCCTCTTCTTACCGAGCTAAAAGTTGACTCAATCCTGTTGTTGAGGTCTATCATTGACTGGTTGCTACTTGATGCAATACGCGACAATCTGTTTCGCTCTAATACAAGCTTGTTATATTGTTCTATTTGAGCAACTAAGGAGGGGCTTGTGATACCCGAATTTGATGGAATCATCTGAGAATGATCACTTAGGTTTTGAACAAAACTATTCAATTCAGATACAATAGCCAATTGAGACTCAATATCCATTAGTTTTTGTCTCACGTTTGCCGATTGCGAGCTGTATATATCAGCCTGTGAGGCTATATTTGTCAAGCCTTTCGATTGTCTGTAATCTTGTGCCTGTGTTTCAACGCTACTTAGCTCTCCGCTCAACTGCGACAAATGTTCTTCTATTACCTTAGATGTCTTGTCCGCAAGTTCAATCTGTTCATTAATGCCTCTTTGATTGTAAGTCTTGATGTACGAGTCTAAAAAATGTTTGCCTAAATTACCATTCACACATACGAGCGATATGTTCGCAACTGAAGATGTTTTTGAGGTTAACTCCACTTTCAATGCCTTTTTATAACTATTTGCGACACTCATTGGGTTGTTTATCACCAAATCTATCGTTCTGTCTTTGTTTTGGCTCATAGTTTTTTCTCTACGAATGTCAAGCTTCCCAAAGGGTAATACTACTGACGTATCATTTGCCATTAATTTAACATCAAAATTGTTACCTGAATATGTTCCTGAAAACTGCATAGCACCGTTTGCGTTAGATACAACTTCCATTTTGATAGGCATTACTATATTATTCAAGATCGAATCACTTACGATAATTGTAAGGGGACTTTCTGAACCATATAAATAGTTTTTTTTCATTCTCAAGAATTGAGGCACAATCTTTGATATTCCTATTTTTTTAAATGCTTCTATTTCTTTTCGCTCCGAATAGGTGGTATATATATTTAGCTCTCTCACTACCTGTTCAACTATTAGTGCTTTTTTTAGCACCTCCACTTCATTGTCCACATTGCTACGACGAGTCACAAGCCCCATCTCCTTTAGCACATTCAATTCAGAAGCACCACCCCTCATTTCATCTTTAAATAGGATAGCCGTTTCTGCTTTGTAGTATGGAGTAGAATAGATGATATAAACAACTGCTATTGTGCAGAATACTGTAATTGATAACAAAAACCACTTCCAATGCGAAAGGTATTTCATCAATATGCCTACAATATCTATTTGCTTCTCCTGAAGCAAGCTAAATTCTATCTCTTTATCCGAATATAAATTCATCATGTTATGAGTTTTTGATTTCTTACTAACATCTGTAGATGTTTTGTTTTTGATTACATGATTATTTCTTCAACCCTATTACTGTAACTGCCAGAGTAGCCAATGATATTAATATTGACAGTGATGATATACGATAGTTTTCAGCCTCACCATATAGAGAAGAGTTGGCTTTTGTTTTGTTGGGCTCTACATACACGATATCATTTTGCTCAAGAAAGTAAACAGGAGAACTAAAAATACTTTTATTGCTTAGGTTTACATTATAAATCTTTTTATCTCCATTCTCTGTTTCTCTTATCACTTTCACTCTGTCCCTCATGCCATATATTGTCATATCGCCAGCCATTGCTAAACCATCAAATATAGTCATCCGCTCATTTGTGGAAACAAACTTTCCTGGGTTTCTTACCTCCCCCAAGATATTTACACTAAAGTTCAATACTCTAATTGTAATTATGGGTAGTTCATTAATAAAGAATGGTTTAAGTTTTGACTCAAGCAGTTGTATTAATTCCTGCTTTTTAAGTCCCGAGACATGAATAGGTCCGAACGAAGGGAAATTGATATTGCCTTCTTCATCCACCAAATAATTTTGTAGTACGGGCTGAGAATACAAAAAATTTATGCTCTCGTCTGCCATTGATATTTGAGGGGTGATAAGATTATATCTTTTCGAGGCTTCGGGTTCGCTACTTACCACCGAAATTGACAATAGATCTTTTGATTTTATCGTGTATGCATAAGAGTCACTACTTACAGTGGTCTCATTTTTGTCGATACCTCCCATATAGACTATGTTTTTTGCCTGTGAGCATGAGATTGCTAAAGTTACTACCCCTATTAAGTAGATCAATCTTACTATAGAAGATATTTTTTTGGAGCGATTAAATTCTAAATTCATAATTAAGTTTTTGTTTGGTGAGTGGTGCTACTAATTATTGAAGACTGATATTGCTGACAGAAAGTTGATAGCATTCTGTCGCTTTTAGCACTTATCTGAAATTAAGTGTAAAGAAATCTTTCCGAAAATAGATTTTCTATTCTTTCATAAATCAGAGTCGCGTTGCTGAATAATTCCTTTTGGACTTATATAATGTCCATAGTTTCAGGTGTTTGGTGAATTTGTTTGGTTTCTTTTCTTTTCTTCTTTTAAAATGTTATGCTCTATCCATTAACTAAATTAGTTAAGCCTCGCAAATATAACTATCTAATAGGGCAAAAAGATTATTTTTTATCTTACAATATCTTACAATGAATATTAGCATATCTCTGAAACTCTTTTGTGATCTGCTTTTGAATGTGTTTTATAATAATAACTTTGATATGAAGCCTTTGAGTGTAGTTAATACAGTATAATGCAATATAAAAACGCTCAATATCAGATATTTTGGCTCTCAATTTAAGACTATTGTATGATAATAATATGTAGTTTTGTGGCGTTCATGAACAATCAGTTACGGCATAATAATTTCTACATAATAGAAATAATTCTAATATTGATTTGCCTATTGCAACCTAATTAATAAGAGCGTAATAATTAGAGTCAAAAATCAGTGCTTAGATATGTCTATATTTTTATTATCTATATATTGTAGAGATGAAATAGGCTAATACTTTTCAAATCAGTATTCTTGCTAAACGTTGCTATATTCTTTATTTTATCAATTATAATATTCATTAAGATCTTGATTATGATAATAATGAAGCTAATAGTAGATACGTTTACAATTCAAATCAATCAACAAACAAACTATTCTTTTAACAACAAAATCAAAAAGTATTCAAATGAGAAGAATTAAACTACATTCTATACTTGCTATACTTCTTGCAATCTTATCGATTCAAGTGTCATTTGCGCAAGGTTCAAGATATAGTGGAACGTATAAGAAAGCCTCCCCTGTTACACATGTAAGAACTAACAACCTTGTATTTGAAGGTCTTGAGTTTGACAATAATAATGATGTGCGATGCATCGAATTATATGACTGTGAGAATGTCACAATTCGAAACTGTAAATTCAAATCACCCAAACATCAGGCTATATATATATATGGTTGTAAAAATGTAATCGTTGAGGATTGTACTTTCGAAAATGTGAATTTCGCACTTAAAGCATCCACATCACAAGGTGTAAGATTCGAGCATAACGATGTTCTAAATATAACTGGATACATGTACACTAACAATTCAGACCTTTTCGGTGGGGTAGTACAAACAATCAATGTAACAGGTAGTGGCAATAGTATCAGTTATAATGCAATAGAAAATATACCCGGTCAATGCGATTTGGAAGATGTTTTCAATACTTTTGGCAATTCGAGCGGTACAGCTAACAGCCCATTTATGATTAAAGGAAACTGGATTAGAGGCGGAGGCACAACTAATTCTGGAACTGGAATTGTAATAGGCGATTATGGTGGTTCTTATACAACCGTTGAGGATAATATATTGGTGAACTCATGTCAAGTTGCGTTAGGAGTAGCTGGTGGTCAGAATATGACGCTCAGAAACAATTTGGTGTATCATAAACAGTTACCTAACTCTAATGTGGGCTTGGTGGCTTACAACTGGACACCTGCTCAGAATGGCAAATTCCAAAATGTGGTTGTGCAAAACAATAGACTCAATTTCACAAGTAAAAACGGTCAAATAGGTACTTACTGGATTCCAACATCAGAGGGTATAATAGGCGTAGAAACTAATGTTTACGATAAAAATATTACAGCTTCAATCCTACCCGACAAAATTATCGGACGTGCCCTTGTCAATAATCCAACCAATCCAGATGAAGGCACCACAAACCCAGGAGGCGGAGTAACTCCCGAACCAGAAAAACCAGAGGTTACACCACCAACAGGTGGAGGTGGTAGCACTGAAGAGCCTGGAAAGGGTCCCGAAACAAATCCAGATAATGGAGTTGTGGATACTTCAATCACCATTTATCTTGATAAATACAATCGCATTTGTGTAAACTCTAAAGATCGTGTATTGCGTACATCAAATGTCTCAGTATTTAATCAAAGTGGAACCAAATTATATTCACAGCCATTAGTGGGATATCACACTATTCTACGCAAAAGATTTGGTAGAGGCACATATGATGTGAAAGTCAAAAATGGCAACAAACAACAAAATCAACAATTAATCATAAAATAAAAAATTGAGTAACATAATGAATACAAACTATATATTAGGACTGATTGGGGCACTTATATTGTTTTTTGCTTCGTGCGAACGTGCCGATGAGACTATCGATATACAACCAATTAATAATATCTTTGGGGCATGGCAAGTTAGCGCATATGTTGATGATGTTCCAGTGTCAGGAGCTTTTCAAATAGACATTTTAAAGAGTGCTTCACAAGGTGCTGACTCTGTGTCAATAACTGAGAAAGGATTCGACTTCTGGAATTTCTCTGTAAATGCTGCACACAGCATTGTCAAAGGTTCCTTCTCCACAGACTTGTCTGTTTGTCAGAAATCTGAAGATGAAACAATAGGAATCAAAATTGATAACGGAAAAGTTATTGGAACAGATAGCTTATATCTTGAAATGAAGTTTGAGGACGATATCCTTCCTTTTGGCACAACATATCAATTGAAAGGACATAGACTTAATTAAATACATTCAATTCTTTATAAACAAACTACACGCTCTAAGGGTTGCGAGATTATTCTCCAACCCTTTTTTAATTCCAAATTTGTCAGTATTAGTCGATTCTTTTTTTATATCTAAATTCTAATCACACTCTTTTATATAATCTTCATGACCAAATAATAAACAAATAACATTTAAACTGTGTTATATAATACACAGCTAACAATAGATGGTCACTGAAAATGTCAAAATTTAGTATAGACATAAATAATTCACATAATGTCAATATCAATGCATTGCTTTACCCTACTGCTATATATATTTATCCAAAGGAAGCGGTAATAATAAATAAAAGCGCACACTCTCTACTCGGCTTAAGAGATAATCAAGAGTTCAATATTGACAAGTGGAAAAGTATTAATCCACAAATAGGCACCTTTTTAAAGAATTTAAAAAGTAATACAATCACTGACCAAAGAATGCTACTTACACTATTTAATGGCAAAAAAGAAATTATTGCATTCAATGTTAGTATCATTGAAAATGGGGACGAAAAAACATATATAATCCAATTCAGAAATGCAACCGATAAGTATTCTGTCTGTTCACTTTCCTCTTTTCATACAGTGGAAGAAGATATCAGGAAGCTAATGCCATATCTCAATAATACAGGCAAATCAATTTTAAAAGAGGTGCTCCAGAAGCATTTTAAGGATAATAGCTCTCCACAAATTGCAGAGGATCTAATATATTATGAAAGAGAAATTAGGATTATTGATCAGAAATGTCCGGAGTTATCACATCACGAAATAATAATATGCGGATTGCTTCTCAACGACATGGACAATAACGAAATATCTACACTCACAAAGCGCTCGCTCAACTCAATTTTTGTTGCAATTCATCGGATAAATAAAAAACTAAACGTGAAAGATAGAAAAGAATTAGTTTTGAAACTACTTAACATTATTGAAGCTGAAAAGGAGTCACAAAACAATCATAGAGTAATTGAGGATTTTGATATCTGATGTGAATAATGTTTTTTTATCATAGGTATCTAAATCCCAAAACATCTCATCATCAATTCACAACACCCCACCCAAACCCCAAAACCCATCATTGTCATTTTACACTAATACATTTTACACTCAAAACACATCATCATAAA
>CAZNRT010000033.1:0-23967 GCA_964575445.1 uncultured Proteiniphilum sp.
TTGGCGTTTGGCGTTTGGTGCAATCATAAATCATAATTACTTTATGTTAAGCTATTTACAATCTCATACTGGCGAGCTTGCTGCCCTATCAGTATCATTTTTTTGGACCTTTAGTGCCTTATACTTTGATAAGGCAGGTAGAAGAATTGGCTCTTTGTCGGTAAATATCATTAGAATATTTCTGTCGATATTTATGCTTGGCATTATGACAATGATAACACGTGGCATGTTTTTCCCAACTGATGCCACATCTGAGAATTGGTTTTGGCTTAGTTTGTCTGGGTTTGTTGGCTTCTTCTTAGGCGATTTAATGTTGTTTCACTCCTATTCGGTGATAGGTTCGCGCACCTCTACACTGATAATGAGTTTGCACCCAATGATAACGGCAGTCATTGGTTGGTTTTTTCTTGCCGAGATTCTATCGATGCTAAGCATAGTGGCTATTCTGATAAGCATTTCGGGAATTATGATAGCTATATCCAACAAGAATATGAAGCTAAACATACCGCTCAAGGGATTTCTGTTGGCTTTTGGTGGTGCAATGGGGCAGGCAGTTGGCTTGATATTAAGTAAAAAGGGGATGGGCGACTACGATCCTATTGCAGCTACTCAAATTAGAGCAATATTCGGATTTATAAGCTTTGCGGTGTTTATTACAGTATTGGGTAGATGGAGTAGGGTGTTTAAAGGCATTCGAGATATGGAAGGAATGAAAGCGATATCTATTGGCACATTTGCTGGACCAGTGGCGGGTGTGTCTCTATCACTATTTGCCATACAACACACCCAAACGGGTATTGCCTCAATGCTTATGGGTTTGGTGCCTATAATGATTATTGTGCCTTCGGCTATAATGTTTAACGAAAAAATAAAACCACGCCAAGTGATTGGCGCGGTTATAAGTATATTAGGAGCAAGTTTATTCTTTATTCCCTAATGACCTTTAGATATCAAAAGTCGTACATTTGATCTTGAAGGAGTTTCACGTGGCTAAATGCTTCGTGAGTATGCATAATGTTATCTACTAAGTGGTCTATTCTGAAGAGCACATTTTGATTCATAATCTCGCCCTTCACTATGTCTTTAGATTCAGCAAAAACGTATGATGTTGCCAACTGAGCCTTCATAAAGCTTAGGATTGGTTTTAGCTGTTGTTCTACCACTAAGTAGTGCTTAGGCGATCCTGCTACCGCTATGATGCCTACTGTTTTATCTACAAATGCATCCATAGGAAGCAAGTCGAATATGTTTTTTAGTGTGCCAGGAATAGATGCCTGAAACACAGGAGTGGCAATGATTAGTACATCAGCTTCCATTATTGTGCGAACCACCTTGCCCGTATCGCCAGTGTAGTCGAGATAGTTGCGACCATCGCTAAACTCAACATTATAGTCGGCAAGATCAAGAATATCAACCTCCTTGCCTTCATATTTTCTCTCCAATATCGTTTTGATATTGTTCATTGCTGTTCTGGTGCTCCACCCAATGGTGGTACCCACTAATCCTACTATTTTCATTTCTCAGTTTCTTTTGTTTTTGTAGTGTACTTTCTTATCTCAGGCAACACTTTTTCTCCTATCAGTTCAATGTTCTTCATCAATTTATCGAATGGAATGCCACCAAAGTCCATTTGGCCAATGTATCTTTGGTTGTTGAACATCTCGTGTTGAAACCTTTTCATCATGTTCTCTTCCATTGTTTATTCCTCCTCGTTTAAGTCTCTTGTTACGCGTACTGTTTTCTCTTTATAACTTACAGATTTTAGCTCGCCACTTTCGTCTCTAATATTGGTTTGCATGCCAAAAATGATGTCGGTATTTTGAGCAGATACACATAGCCATTGATTGTTGTCTTGCTTTTGAGCAACAAACAGAAACATTGTTTCGCGATTGCCAACTTCCTTTTCTGTATTGTTCTTTGTTTGTCCCGATACTCTTATCCTACAGTGCACCACAGCAATATTATCGGCAAGCATTTTGGTTTTAGTTTTCAATACCTCTAAGTGTGAGTTCTGAAAAATAACTCTCAATCCAAAGTCGTGAGCTTTCCAAATATCTGTTTTATTGTCCCACCACTTTCCAGTTACATTCACAAAGTCTGCATTCTCTAAAAAAAGACTTGCAATGCCATCAGGATTGTATTCATTCCACGCCTCGGCAAATAGGTGGGGTATATCATCGGGTTTTAATGCTGGATTATATGACATAGTAAAATTATTATCTATGATTAATATCTATACAAATGAAAATGCTTTCATATACAAATATCGTGATAAACAATTATATTTGCAGTCTAATATTAAAAGAATAGCAGTTACAAAAACAATAGTATGTATAAAACTGAGAAGTGTAGAAAAGCCGAAATGGCAATAAGAGATACATTAGATGTGGTGGGTGGAAAGTGGAAGCTTATATTGATTTCAATATTGCGTGATGGTCCGCTCCGCTTTAATCAACTAAGCAGTGAGGCAGGAATAACTCCGAGAATCCTGTCGAAAGAACTCACGGAGCTTCAAATGAATGGTTTGGTGAGGCGGATAGTGAGCGACACTAAGCCTGTTGCTGTGGAGTATGGCTTAACTGCTTATAGCGAAACATTGAACGATGTGCTCAAAGCAATGGAGCAATGGGGAGTTAATCATAGAGAGCAAGTTGTGAATAATGAGTTTTGCTAATCACCAAACCCCAACTCCTTCAATATCTTCATCACTTCATTGGATGCATTTACTACCTTATAGGCATGATATTCTCTCCTTAATGGGTAGTTGGATCTGAACCATGTAAACTTGTTGGGCTCTGCCTTTAGGTTGATTGATTCTTTGACAGGCGAATAGGTTGCCCAAACTGCATGAGCAAGTTGTGCTCCCTCCTCTACATTTGTTAGATCGATAATTGGATTCTTAGCCTTTGATATCTCCATTAGTTTGATGGGGTTGATATTCATATCGAAAAACATATTGATGTTTTCTAAAGACATCTTAGTGGCTGTCCACTTGCCATCAGCCGAATATCCCGCTATGTGGGGTGTGGCTATTTCTGCTAAGTCTAATAATTCTCTATCAATATTTGGCTCCTTCTCCCAACAATCTATTATTGCCCCAGAGATATTGTTATGCTTGATAGCACTCTTGATGGCTTCGGTGCTAACTACACTTCCACGACTTGAATTAATTATAAAAGGTTTATTGGATAGAGATTCAAAGAACTTTTGATTGGCTAAATGATATGTTTTGTGATCGCCATCCTTAGTTAATGGAGTGTGGAAGGTGATAATATCGGCTTCTTCCTTTATAGTATCCAAATCTACAAACTGCGATTTGATGTCTGGTTCACTGATAGCACGAGGTGGGTCGTTGAGCAATACCTTCATCCCAAGCTTGCGGCAAGCAGTGGCAACCTTAGTTCCCACATTACCCACACCTACCACGCCTATGGTTTTGTCTTTGAGATTAAAGTTGTATTTATCAGCTAAGTACAATATTGATGAGGTTACATATTGTTCCACCGATGAGGCATTGCATCCTGGTGCTGTGCGCCACGCCACATTATGAGTGTCACAATATTCAGTGTCGATATGATCATAGCCTATCGTTGCCGAGCAAATGAGTTTCACATCGGTTCCCGAAAGTATTTCTTCGTCAAAGTGAGTCACTGTTCGCACAATGAGCACATCTTTATCACTGATTGCTTCTTTTGTAAATTGATTTCCTGGTAGAAACTCTACCTCACCAAATTGTTGTGCCACATCCTTTAGGTAGGGTATATGCGCATCAGCTAATATTTTCATTCAATCTATATATTCAATGAGTTGTGTATATCTCTATTTGTTTTTCGTATTCCACGTGCTTAGTGCCTCTGCAATAGCTCTTTCGGCAATGGGAGTCATGATGGCATATCCCTCAAGGTTGGGGTGAACTTCGTCTCCCGAAAGAGTAGGGGGCAAACCATTGCGCTCGTCAGCCATAGCCGAGAAGTAGTCGCAATAAACCAAGCCACTTTCTTCAGCATACTTCTTGATTCTTTTGTTAAGCTCAACTATTTTCTCTGCTACATCTTTTATCTCTGGTCTCCATTGGTATTCATAAGCTGGCAGAACTGAACAAAGCACCACTTCAATATTATTAGCGCGAGCTATCTCTGTCATTGAGCGGATATTATCTTCTATCATATCGAGTGTAGATGGTCCAGTATTGCCTGCAATATCATTGGTGCCTGCAAGGATGACTACCACCTTTGGGTGAAGATTGATGACATCCTGACGAAATCTCAGGAGCATCTGTGGCGTTGTTTGACCACCAATTCCTCTATTGATGTATGGACGTCCCTCGAAAAAGCTGGGTACACTTTCTATCCAACCCTGTGTAATGGAATTTCCCATAAATACTACTCTATCTTCGCAAACTGTTGATACTTGCACTTGAGCGTTCTTCTCCTTGAAGAAATTCAGATTAGCCCAATCTTGAGCCTCAGCATTAATTGAAAAGCACATTGCAATGATTGCTAAAATTGTTGTTTTGGTGAAATAGTTCATGTTGTTTTTATGTTTAAAGTTGTTTTCTTTATTTGATTGAAGTAACTATGTCTGCAATCTCCATAGGCGAATCTGCAATAAAGTCTGGATTAGTTTTGATAAGGCTCGCTCTATTGTTGAATCCATATGTGACGGCTACGCATTTGATGCCCACCTTTTTGCACGCCACAATATCTCTATCCTCATCACCCACGTAGAGTATATGCGAAGGATCTATTTGGCGTTTCTTGCACATCTTTTTCATCACCTTGTCTTTGCCAAACAGTGAACTTTGAGAGTATATAAATTCAAACTTATCTGTAACTCCGTGTTTATCTAAAGTCAGCTTTATGTTATCTTCCGAATTGCTTGAGAGAATGCCAAGCTTGTACGATTTGCTGAGAGACTGTATTAGCTCCTCTATCATGGGATATAGTTTGATATCACTTCTCTTTTTGAGCTTAGATGAAAATCGAGAAATGACTTTGGGTAATTCCCAAGGTTTTATCTTGTATCTTCTGATTACTCCTATCACTCCTTCGTTTCGCATTGCCTCAAAATCTTCATCAGATATTGGGCCTACCTCTTCTTCGGCAATCTCTCTTATTGCCGAAAGAGTGTTGGCAAGTGTGCCATCAAAATCAAAAACTACGTACTTAATATTATCCGATATCGGAGTTGATTGATTCATTTTACTGTTTTATCTACACTGTTTAAAAAAATAAGGCGCAAGATAGCAAGAAATCAAATGTTATGTTAAACATTTAAGAAATCTATTCTCTGAATAACGCTTTTTTTGCCCAAATGGTTTGCGTCAGTCCTCTAACCGACAGATATAAGATAAACGAAAGCCACAGTCCATTGTTCCCTAATAGTGGTGTGGAAATGTAATAACTTGCGAAAAATGTTATCGTTGATAATACCATTGCATTGCGCATCTCTTTGGATGCAGTGGCACCAATAAAGATGCCATCCCACAGAAAGGCGGCAAAGCCAGTGATGGGGATAAGTACAGTCCAAGCAATGAATGATCTTGTGGTAGTGATTACTTCAAGGTCGTTGGTCAATATGTGCAATATCTGACTTGGGAAGAATATATATACAATTGCCGATAAGGCACTTACTATGAATCCCCAAAAGAAAAGTCTCTTTAGCATGCTCCTTAGCAATAGCTGATTTTGTGCACCAATATACCTTCCCGTTAGGGCTTCGCCTGCATATGCAAATCCATCCATGAAGTATGAGAATAGCATAAAGAACTGCATTAATAAGGCATTGGCTGCAAGTATCATATCGCCCATTTTTGCCGACACGAATGTGAAGAATGTGGTGACAAGTGTTAACAAGAATGTTCTAACAAACACATCTCCATTTACTTTGAATAACTTGCGTATAGCCTCTTTGTCAAAAATAGAGCTTCTGTCGGTATATTTACTAAGTCGTCCATATAGCCTTTTCCACATCACTATGCAGATTATAAAGGTGATAACCTGCGATAGCATTGTACCAAGAGCTATCCCCTTCACTTTCATGCCAAAGACAAATACAAACAGAATGCTGAGAACTATATTCAATATATTGTTGGCAATGGCTATCACCATCGGTGTTTGTGCATTCTGCATTCCTATAAAGAATCCTTTGAACGCATAAGTGCCTAATACTGCTGGAGCTGCCCACACTGCCATTTTGAAATATGTTTCTACATGATGGCGACTCTCTGCCCCCGATTCTATCAAGCTGAATGCAAACTTGCCGATGGGGTATTGCAGTAATAATATTATCAATCCTATACCCACTCCCACAATTAGTGAGCGTATCAATACGTTCATGGCTTCAGTAAAATCACGTGCGCCATATGCCTGAGCCACAAAGCCACTGGAACTCATTCTGATGAATCCAAAGTTCCAATATATCATATTAAATATATTAGCACCCAAAGCAATAGCTCCTATATATGTGGCAGAGCCTAACCTGCCGGCAATGGCTATGTCTATCATGCCCAAGAGTGGCACCGTTATATTGGTGATGATGTTGGGAACCGCAAGGCGGAATATTCTTTTATTCATAGGGTGCAAAAGTAGTAAAAATATATTTAAAGCTTCGGTTGTTAGTTTGCACTTTGGTAGGGCATTGTATATCATATTTGAATTACTATCGAAGTGCTAAAGTTATCGGAACAAGTTTGTTTGAATAGTTTTGCAGAGTGCAAATCGATCCGAGTAAAGTTGTTTGAATGCTTTTCGAAGTACTAAAGTTATCGAAACAAGTTTGTTTGAATGGTTTTCGAAGTGTGAAAGTTATCGAAACAAGTTTGTTTGAATAGTTTTCGAACTACTAAAGTTATCGAAACAAGTTTGTTTGAATGGTTTTCGAAGTACTAAAGTTATCGAAACAAGTTTGTTTGAATATAATATCCTTATTTGCCTATATTGGGTTGATTTTATGCTCAGGTTATAATGATTGATAATTATTATCATAACTTATTGCGTTATAAATATTTTTGTATCTTTGTCGAATTGTAAAAAATCAGAGCAACAAAGCAAATGATCAGTACCAAAAGAAATTTAAAGTATTAATATATATGGATAAAATTCAGGAACTTACCTCCAAGTTATTGAACGAAGGGGTGGAAAAAGGTAGAGCCGAAGCCGATAAGATAATCTCTGACGCAAAGGCAGAAAGCACCAAGATAGTGGAAGAGGCTAAGAAAGAGGCTAAACAGATTGTGGCTTCTGCACAAAAGGAGGCTGCTGAAGTTAAAACTAATACCGAATCAGAGCTAAAACTTTATGCTTCTCAGGCAACTGAGGCTTTGAAAAGCGAGATTACTAATTTGGTTACCGATAAGTTATCAACATCAAACGTAAAAGCTGCTACTGAGGATAAAGCATTTATGCAAAAGCTAATATCCGAATTGGTCTCTAATTGGGCAAAAAATGAGTCGCTGACTATTGGTGTGGAAAATGCTGCCGAATTGACTAAATATATTACTGCTAATGCTAAAAACCTTTTAGATAAGGGACTTAAGATTGAGGCGGTTAATGATATTAAGACAGGCTTTGTGTTATCGCCCGAGAATAAATCATACGTTGTGAAATTTTCTGAAGAGGAGTTTGTAGAATACTTCCGTGAGTTCTTGCGACCACAGATTCAGCAGCTACTATTCTGATAACGAATTATTACTCATAATTATATATACTAACCTTTCAGTTTAACTATGCTCTTTAAGAATCAATATTACTATTTTATAGCTGGGCTACCCGATATTACTTTCGATACCATGAAGCTTCCTTTCAGCGTTGAGGAGTTCAGATTTATGCTTGACGATGAGCTGAAAAAAAGGGATAAGCAAGTAATCAATAAATACTTCTTGAATATCGATAACGACAACTTGATGCTCTTGCTTACAGACAAAGAGGCTGAGCTAAGCAGCATGGGATCGATTGAACGAGATGACGTCTTGGAGGTTATTGAGAATGTTAAGGAAGACTTGCCCATAAAGAACAAAAACATCCCACCTTATTACGAGAAATTTATTCGCGAGTGGTTAGACTATGAAGCACGCGAAGAGACTCGCATATGGGATGATTTGATCACTTCACTGTATATGGATTATGGCATTGAGGCTAATAACAGCCTTCTGTCCAAGTGGTTTGAAATGAATCTTAACATCGGCAATCTTCTCTCGGCAATCTTTGCCAAGAAATATGGTATGGATGTGTCTAAGGTTATTGTGGGCAACAACGAGGTGGCAAGGCTCATTCGTGAAAATTCTAATATGCGCGACTTTGGTCTGAGCCAAGAGTTTGAATATTATGATATCATTTTGCGAATATCTGAAGACACAGATATCTATGAAAGAGAGCGCAAGCTTGATAAGTTTAGATGGGAGTGGTTGGAAGAGAACACAGTCTTTGATTACTTCAACGTAGAATATATCTTTGCTTACTTGAGCAAGCTCCATATACTTGAGCGTTGGGTTAGCCTTAATGCTGAGGAGGGAGAACGAGTTTTCCGCGAATTGATATCGGGATTGAAAGAGGGCGTGGAAATGCCAGAAGAGGATTAAGAAAAATCAAAAAATAATATATGCTAACAAAAGGAATAGTAAAAGGTATCATTTCCAACTTGGTTATCGTTGAGGTAAACGGACCAGTTGCGCAAAATGAGATTGCTTACATCAATCTTGATGGTACTCACCTTATGTCTGAGGTAATCAAGGTGGTGGGAAAGAATGTTTACGTGCAGGTGTTCGAGAGTACTCGTGGGCTAAAAGTAGGCTCGGAAGTAGAGTTTAGAGGACACATGCTTGAGGTAACACTCGGACCTGGATTGCTTGAAAGAAACCTTGACGGATTGCAAAACGACCTTGATAAGCTTGAGGGTGTTTTCCTAAAGAGAGGTCAATACACTTTCCCCTTGAATGAGGAAAAACTTTGGGATTTCAAACCAATTGCTAAGGTGGGTGATGTGGTATCAGGTAGCGCATGGTTGGGCGAGGTGGATGAAAACTTTCAGCCACACAAAATCATGGTACCATTTGTGATGCAAGAGCAATACACCATTAAGAGTATTGTGAGCGAAGGAAAATATAATATATATCACACTATAGCGGTGGTGGTGGATAAGAGTGGCAAGGAGCATGAGCTTAACATGATTCAAAAATGGCCAGTGAAAATTCCTGTGAAACTATACAAAGATAAACCACGCCCATACAAGCTTCTTGAAACTGGTGTTCGTACTATTGATACTCTCAATCCAATTGTAGAGGGTGGTACTGGTTTTATACCAGGTGCATTCGGTACTGGTAAGACTGTATTGCAGCACGGAATATCAAAACAAGCAGAGGCAGATATAGTGATTATTGCTGCTTGTGGAGAGCGTGCTAACGAGGTGGTAGAAATATTTACCGAGTTTCCCGAGTTGGAAGACCCACATACTGGTCGCAAGCTGATGGAGCGAACTATCATAGTAGCCAATACATCAAATATGCCCGTTGCAGCTCGTGAGGCATCAGTATATACTGCCATGACTATTGGCGAATATTACCGCTCTATGGGATTGAAGGTGTTGTTAATGGCTGACTCCACGTCGCGTTGGGCGCAGGCTCTGCGTGAAATGAGTAACCGTCTTGAAGAGCTACCTGGACCCGATGCTTTCCCGATGGACCTCTCGGCTGTTATTTCTAACTTTTATGGTCGTGCTGGTCACGTTACGCTTAATAATGGAAAGGAGGGCTCTATTACATTTATCGGAACGGTATCTCCTGCTGGAGGTAACCTTAAGGAGCCTGTGACAGAGAATACCAAAAAGGTGGCTCGTTGTTATTATGCATTAGAACAGGATAGAGCTGATAGAAAACGATATCCTGCTATTAATCCAATAGAATCTTACTCAAAGTATATAGAGTATCCCGAATTTGAGGAGTTTGTTGCTAAAGAAATCTCAGGGGACTGGATATCCAAAGTAGCCAACATCAAGAATCAACTATTGCGTGGAAAAGAGATTGCCGAGCAGATCAATATTCTTGGTGATGATGGTGTGCCTGTGGAATATCACGTTACCTTTTGGAAATCGGAGCTTATAGATTTTGTAATTCTTCAGCAAGATGCATTTGATGAAATTGATGCTGTCACACCAATCGAACGACAAAAATATATCTTGGATATGATAATTAATATCACTGACATGGATTTTGTGTTTGATAACTTCAACAAGGTTGCAGACTATTTCAAAAAGGTGATTGATGTGTGTCGTCAGATGAATTATGCAGAATTTAAATCTGATAGATTTAATAAGTATCGTGCACAACTTGATGAGTTGTTGCAATTGGGTAAATAGCTAACTTTTCAATTTATTATTATGGCTAAAGCATTTCAAAAAATATATACGCAGATTACGCAAATTACAAAAGCTACCTGCACCGTAAGAGCTACTGACATTGGCAACGAAGAGTTGGCAACTGTTGACGGTCGCTTGGCACAGGTGGTTAAGATTATAAATGATGAAGTTACGCTTCAGATATTTCAGGGCACTGAGGGAATCCCAACCAATGCTGAGGTTATCTTTCATGGCAAGGCTCCATCGCTAAAGGTGAGCACTCAGCTATCAGGACGCTTCTTCAATGCTTATGGCAACCCTATTGATGGTGGTCCAGTGCCAGAGGGCGAGGAGCGACAGATTGGTGGACCATCAGTAAACCCAGTTAGAAGAAAACAGCCATCGGAGCTTATTGCTACTGGTATTGCGGGTATTGACCTCAATAATACATTAGTATCTGGACAAAAGATACCTTTCTTTGCCGATCCTGACCAGCCTTTTAATCAAGTGATGGCTACTGTGGCACTACGTGCTAAAGCTGACAAGATTATTCTTGGTGGTATGGGTATGACAAATGATGACTACTTGTTTTACAAGAATGTATTTAGCAATGCTGGTGCGCTTGATCGTATCATTAGTTTTATGAATACTACTGAAGACCCCGCCGTTGAGCGATTGCTTATCCCTGATATGGCATTGACTACGGCAGAATATTTTGCGGTTGATCACAATGAGAATGTTCTGGTTCTGCTTTCGGATATGACATCGTATGCTGATGCTTTGTCGATTGTTTCTAATCGTATGGACCAAATCCCTTCAAAAGACTCTATGCCTGGGTCGCTATATTCTGATTTGGCAAAGATATATGAGAAGGCTGCACAGTTTCCTAACGGTGGTTCTATCACAATTATTGCGGTAACTACTCTTTCGGGTGGAGATATTACACACGCTGTACCTGATAATACAGGATATATTACTGAGGGGCAGTTGTTCCTTCGTCGTGATAGCGATATTGGTAAAGTAGTGGTTGACCCATTCCGTTCGTTGTCTCGATTGAAACAGCTTGTGCAGGGTAAGAAAACTCGTGACGATCATCCTCAACTGATGAATGCTGCGGTACGACTATATGCCGACGCTGCAAATGCAAAAACAAAATTAGAGAATGGTTTCGACCTTACTGATTATGACCAACGTACCCTTTCGTTTGCCAAAGATTATTCTAAATTCATTCTTTCTATTGACGTGAATTTGGATACCGACGAGATGCTGGACACAACGTGGGGAATTTTGTCAGACTATTTCCGCCCCGAAGAGGTGAATATGAAGCGTGAGCTTGTTGACAAATACTGGAAGAAATAAAAGAATAAATGGCTATAAAGTTTCAATATAATAAAACATCGCAACAAGAGTTAGAGAAGCAGCTCCGTGTCAGAATACGTGCTCTTCCGACCCTACAAAGCAAGGAGACTGCCTTGCGTATGGAGGTGAAGAAGGCTAAGAATGAAATGGATGAGCTTGAACAGGAGCTCGAAAGAGGGATTCGCTCTTACGAAAAGATGCTTGGTATGTGGAATGAGTTTGATACTGATTTGCTAAGCGTCAAAGATGTACATTTGTCAAAAAGAAAGATAGCCGGTGTTGTGTTTCCTATGCTCGATAGTGTAGAGTTTGAGGTAAAGGAGTTTAGCTTGTTTAATAAGCCTAAGTGGTTTCTTGATGGCATCAGAGCCGTTGAGACGCTTGCAGAGATAGGTATTAAGCGTGACTTTTATGAATTGAAAGTTGATAGATTAGACCATGCACGAAAGAAAACTACACAAAAGGTAAACTTGTTCGAGAAGGTACAGATACCTGGTTATGAAGATGCGATACTTAAAATTAAGCGTTATATGGAGGATGAGGAGAACTTATCCAAATCATCTCAAAAGATAATGCGTGCTCGACAAGAGCAAAAGAAAGAAGAGGAGGGTAGTATATGGTAGCGAGAATGAAAAAATTTATGTTCCTGGCTTATCATAAAGACTATCAACTGTTTTTGGATGAGCTTCGTGAGTTGGGCTTAATTCATGTGGCTGAATCTCAAAAAACAGTAGAGGAAGATGATGAGATGTTTAGATTGCTGGGGCAAGTTAAGTCGTTGCGGGCAGCCAAGGCTACTCTTCAAAAGATTATAGATAAGAAAGAGGAGATAAAGTATAATGCGCCTGATGTTGAACTTGGTAAAATAATGCCAATAAAGATTGAGGCGATTGAAAGCGATAGAGCTTTGCTCGTTCAGCAACTTCAGGTGAGCATCAAAGAGCGTGACTCTCTTGCTCCTTGGGGAGATTTTGATCCTGAAGCAATAAAGAAGTTAGAGAACGCTGGATGGTTGGTCAATTTCTTTGTTGTGCCAGATAATCAGTTCAATCCTGAATGGGTAAAACTGCATGATGCCGTTGTTGTCAACAAAGAAACATCGAAAACATATTTTGTCACAGTTGGCAAGAATGCAAATATTGCTAATGAGCTAAATATCGAATCAGAAAAGTTGCCAAATATATCACTTTCTAAGTTGAAAGATCTTATTGTTTCATTGAAGGAAAAGATTGCACAACAAGATATCATACTCAAAGAGCTTGTGGACGATATGCCGTCTATTGATTTAGCAATAGATGAGTGTGAGTACAATATCACTTATAACAAAGTGTTGCAAAGCACAACTTCATTGGCAGAGGATAAGATAATGTTATTGCAAGGGTGGGCTCCTGAAGATAATGAGAAGGAGATAACCGATTATCTTGCATCAAAAGCAGTTTATTATAGTGTGTCAGACCCAAATCCAGAGGATGATGTTCCTATCAAGTTTAAGAACAACAGATTCTTTAGAATATTTGAACCACTGACCGAGCTATATATGTTGCCAAAATATAATGAGATAGATCTTACTCCATATTTTGCTCCATTCTATATGGTTTTCTTTGGATTGTCGTTGGGCGACATTGGTTATGGATTGTTTCTCCTGCTTGTTGGATTGATTGCGAAAACTGTCATGAAAGACAAGCTAAATAGCTACATGAAAGCGGTATTATCTCTTGTGGCGGTATTGGGAGCATCTACTATGGTGAGTGGATTACTTACTGGTGGCTTCTTTGGATTTGATATATATCAACTTCCATTTCAATTTGCAAAGGATTTGAAGCACAAAGTTTTCTTTGACAATAACGATATGTTCTTACTGTCATTAAAACTTGGAGTTGTTCAGATATTGTTTGGTATGATCATGAAAGTAGCAAACCGAACAAAACAATTGGGATTCAAATATGCCATGTCAACGATAGGATGGTTTGTGTTTTTGGTTAGTATAATTGTATCGGTGATGTTCCCATCGGTGATGCCAATGTTTGGAACATTACACTTGATAATCATTGCACCTATGTTGTTGCTAATATTATTTTATAATACACCAGGAAAGAATCCACTATACAACTTTGGCTTGGCTCTTTGGGATACTTATAATATGGCAACAGGATTGCTTGGTGATATTTTGTCATATGTTCGATTATTTGCTCTCGGGCTTTCGGGTGGTATCTTGGCAACGGTATTCAATGATTTAGCTGCGGGAATGAGTCCCGACAATGCTGTGCTGAAACCAATAGTTTACATTCTAATATTTGTGTTGGGCCATGCTATCAACTTGTTTATGAATGCACTTGGGGCACTTGTTCATCCTGTTCGTCTTACCTTCGTAGAGTTTTACAAGAACTCAGAGTTTGAAGGTGGTGGCAAACGATATAATCCTTTTAGCTTAAACAAATCATAAATAATCAATCAATCAGAAATCAGAAATAACAACATTATAATTATAAACAATTTATGGAAACTAATTTAATTATCGCCTATTTAGGCATTGCAATCATGTTGGCTCTCACAGGAATCGGTAGTGCCTATGGAGTTACCATTGTAGGAAATGCAGCAATTGGAGCTGCAAAGAAAGTTGACGGAAAGTTTGGAAACTTCTTAGTATTGGCGGCTTTGCCAGGTACTCAGGGTTTGTATGGTTTTGCTGGATACTTTATGTTTCAAAATATCTTTAATATCCTCACTCCCGAAATTACAATGTTTCAAGCAATGGCTACTCTTGGAGCTGGCTTAGCATTAGGATTTGTTGGGCTATTATCTGCAATTCGTCAGGGGCAGATTTGCGCTAATGGAGTAGTGTCAATAGGTCAAGGTCATGATGCATTCGGTAATACTCTTATTCTTGCAGTATTCCCTGAGCTTTACGCCATTGTTGCGCTTGCTGCTACTTTCCTTATGGGTAGTGCAGTTGCAGTATAATTATTAATAAATAAAATGTGAAAAGCTTCTCCTAATGGGGAAGCTTTTTTCGTTATATGAGTAAAAGTTATTTTATTATGGTTGCTTAATGTAGGCTCCGTCTCCCCATAAATTTCATTGCGCCTTGCATCATGTTTAGAGAGTTATTTCATCCGTATAGTTGAGTCTATCAATGCCTATATCATTAAAAGAGATTGGGTCTTCTATTGGTTCTATGTGTGTAGTAACTGTTACATTTATATTATTAAACATCTTTTCGATGTGCTGCTCAATTGCTTCAGCGCAGTCATGTCCCTTTTGAACTGTCCATTTGCCTGGAACTAATAAATGTAATGTTATAAACTTTCGATATCCCGCTTCGCGTGTTAGTAATGAGTGATACTCAATGTTTCTTTCCTTGAGCGAGTCAAGATATTCTGTAATCTTTTCCAACTCTTCCTTGGGCATTGCCGCATCCATCAGTACACTTGTAGATCTTTTAATAAGCTTGAATCCTACATATACAATATGAAGCGCAACAGCAATAGCAATAATTGGGTCTAAGATGTAATAGCCTGTCACTTTTACTAATATGATACCTACTATAACACCAACTGATGTGACAACATCAGATAGCAAGTGCCTTCCATCAGCTTCTAATAGTAGTGATTTAGTTTCCTTGCCTTTTTTTGTAAGAATGATTCCCACAATTAGATTAATGAGAGCTGCCACAACTGAATAAAATGTTCCAATGCCAATATTTTCTAAAGGATGTGGATTAAGTATTTTGGGTATTGATGTATATATTATACTAAATGCTGCAATAAGGATAAGTGCACCTTCTAATGCACTCGAAAAGTATTGAGCCTTTCCGTGACCAAACTCATGTTCTTCGTCAGCGGGTTTTTCCGATAGGTGAAGTAGTACAAGTGCTATGATAGCTGCAAATAAATTGACTAATGATTCTAATGCATCAGAGAAGAAACCCATTGAGCCTGTTTCGAAGTATGCAGCAAATTTCAATCCTATGGTTGTTAATGCTGCCGCTATCGAAAGGTATAGGAATCTTTTTAGAGAAGGAGACTTCATTGTAAGTTGAAATATAAATGAATACAAATGTAATCATTTTCGACATTCTTGTCTTATTAATATTCTGCTTATTCATGTTAAATCAATACAATGTAGATAGAGTGGCGAGCAAAATAGGTAGCAACTCCAATTTATATTTCATAAGTGACTAATAATTGAAATGTTTTTTGCAACTTTGAGTTATTGACGGGATTTTCAAATTTATTAAAATCTAAAAACCATTAATCTTATTTTGGATCGTAAAATAATTCATATCGACATGGATGCATTTTATGCATCTATTGAGCAGCGTGACAACCCAGAATATCGAGGCAAACCTCTTGCCGTGGGATATGGTGGTAAGCGTGGTGTGGTGGCAGCTGCAAGTTATGAGGCGCGCAAATATGGTGTTCACTCAGCTATGGCTTCTGTTGTGGCTTTGAGGAAATGTCCCCATCTTATTTTTGTTCTCCCTCGCTTTGATGTTTATAAATCTGTATCGGCTCAGATAATGCAAATATTCCGTGAATATACCTCTAAAGTGGAACCTTTATCTCTCGATGAGGCATACCTTGATGTTACCGAGAATGAAAAAAAGATGAAATCGGCTACCATTATAGCTCAAGAAATCAAACAGAAAATATATAACCAAACACGTCTAACTGCATCTGCTGGTGTGTCATATAATAAGCTGTTGGCTAAGATTGCTTCCGATCTTCAAAAGCCAAATGGTTTGTCGGTTATAACTCCCGATAGGGCTGAAAGATTTTTGGAGGAATTGGAGGTGGAAAAGTTTTTTGGTGTGGGAAAGGTAACAGCTCAAAAGATGCACGATTTGGGAATAAGAAAAGGAGCCGACTTAAAGCGATTCTCAGAGATTGACTTAGCGCATCATTTCGGAAAGGTTGGTTCGGTGTACTACCACTTTGTGAGAGGTGTAGATGATAGAGAAGTGGAGTCTGAACATGTGCGCAAATCGTTGGGAGCTGAAGAAACATTCTCCGAAGACTTGTATGAGATGGTTGATTTGTTGGCAGCACTTGATGAGATTGCTAAAGAGGTGAACAGAAGATCTGAGAAGCGAAAGTTCTATGCCAAAACGTTGACATTAAAAGTGAAGTATGGCGACTTTGAGATTATAACTCGGAGCAAGACCGTAAGTCACTATCTTAGAACTTACGATCATTTGTTTGATTTGGGGAAAGAGTTGTTATTGCAGGTTGATGATATAGATAATAGAAAGGTAAGACTATTAGGTCTAACTCTTAAAAATCCTGACCCTGCTGTCGATTCAAATCTACCTATTCAATTATCATTCAACTTTAAAGAATAAAGTTATGAGGGCGTTTGCCAACTATATTTCCAAAATACGATTTAATTATTACAATATCCTTGTCATAATCACCTGAGGGTATGAACTCTCCAAGGAATATAGCCTCTTTTCTTCCATAGTCTAATCCCACAAGCATGATGGGAACATTAGCTTTGAGTGCAATGAAATAAAACCCTTTCTTCCATTCTGCATTTGGTTTTCTCGTTCCTTCGGGTGTGATAGCCAACTGAAGTTTTTCATGCTTGCTAAACTCTTCTGCTAATATTTCAGTAGTTGAACCTTTCTTTCCTCTTTCGATAGGGATGCCTCCAATACTACTGAAGAATATGTTGAATGGAAAAACAAACCATTCTTTTTTTATTAAGAAGTTGGCAGTTCTTCCAAGTGAAGAGTAAGCCAGCTTGCCAATAATAAAATCCCAATTGCTTGTGTGTGGTGCAATTGCAATTACACATTTGTCTGGATTTGGATAATGATTAATAACCTTCCATCCCAGAACTTTATTAAAAATAAATTTGCTTATACTTATCATGTTAAAGCTTTTGTTATAAATCTATTAGTTGGGTTGATGATGTTTGTAATTGATTTACTCAAACTTGTCAAATTCTAACATCAACTTCTCCCATGCTATCACAGTCTTCTCTAAGTTGTCTTTGGTTTCGGAGTATCTTTTCATTAAGCTTAAATCAGAAGCCCCTTCAGGAGAGGATAGTTTTAGTTCGATAGATACAATATCAGATTCTAAAGATTCAATACTCTTTTCTGACTCCTCGATTTGTTTTTCGATTCTTCTCTTTTGCCTACTCAGTTCCTTCTGTTGTTCGTAGGACAATTTGTTGTCAGATTGTGATTGTTCAGCTTCACCATCTGAAGAGTTTGTGTTGGAAGATATAGGCATCTCAAGCTGCTGAAGTGTGTCTAATTTCTTTTTTGTCAAGAAGTCATATATTCCACCTAAATATTCAACTACTTTGCCCCCACCAAATTCATACACCTTACTTACCAATCCATCTAAGAAATCGCGGTCGTGAGATACAATAATGGCGGTGCCCTCAAATTCTTTTATAGCTTTTTTGAGAACATCTTTTGATGCCATATCAAGATGGTTGGTGGGCTCATCAAGAATAAGTAGGTTTACTGGTTCGAGCAATAGTCTAATCATTGCAAGGCGACCACGCTCACCACCAGACAGAACACCTATCTTCTTGTCCGAAGCTTCGCCACCAAACATAAACGCACCTAATATATCTCTAACTTTAGTTCTGATATCTCCCACAGCTACATTGTCAATGGATTCGAAAACGGTTAGAGATTCATCAAGAAGTTGGGCTTGATTTTGCGCAAAGTATCCAATTTTCACGTTGTACCCCAATTCAAGCTTACCTTTGTAATCTATCTCATCCATTATACATTTGACAAGAGTCGATTTTCCTTCACCATTTTTGCCCACAAATGCCACTTTGTCTCCTCTTTCTAAGGTGAATGTTGCATTATTAAACACTAAGTGGTCACCATAACTTTTTGACACTCCCTCCATTATAATTGGGTAGGAGCCTGATCTTGGTGCTGGAGGGAATCTTAATTTTAGACGTGAGTTATCGACCTCATCAATCTCAATACGATCAATCTTGTCTAATTGTTTTATTCGCGACTGAACTTGGTTTGCCTTGCTGGCTTTATATCTAAATCTGTCAATGAAGCCCTCAGTCTCTTTTATTTGCTTTTGTTGATTTTCGTAAGCTCGCTGTTGTTGCTCACGCCTCTCTTTGCGAAGTTCTACATATTTAGAGTAGTTCACTTTGTAGTCATGAGCTTTACTCAAAACTAATTCGATAGTACGATTAGTCACAGCATCTAAAAATGCTCTATCGTGAGATACTAATATGACTGCATTAGAGTGAGTGGTAAGAAATGTTTCTAACCATTGGATTGATTCAATATCAAGGTGGTTGGTAGGCTCATCTAAGAGTAGCACATCATGGTTTTGGAGTAGTAGTTTTGCCAACTCAATACGCATGCGCCATCCACCACTAAATTCTTTGCAGGGGCGGTCGAAGTCCTCATTTTTAAACCCCAATCCTAATAAAGTCTTCTCTACTTCACCCTCGAAATCGTGGATTCCAGACATTTGCATAAATTCTTGCAAGTCGGCTATTCGCTGGATGATGGTTTGGTATTCATCAGACTCGTAATCTGTACGCTCTACGAGTTGTTTATTGAGATATTCCAAATCATGCTCCATCTTTTGCAAATGCTCAAAAGCTAATGAGGCTTCCTCACGCACGGTCAGGTTGTCATTAAGCGTCATGTGCTGAGGTAGATATCCGATGGATGTGCCTTTAGGATAAGATATGTTGCCACTTGTGGGTAGTATCAATCCACTTATAATCTTTAACAAAGTGGATTTGCCAGCACCATTCTTGCCTGCAAGAGCCATTCGCTCGTTTTTATTCAGTACGAATGATATACTATCCAAGAGAGTGAATCCTCCAAACTGAACCGTTAAATTTTCTATTGAGAGCATATTTTTTTAATCTTGTATTGTAGCGGTCAGGGTAGTAATCAGTTCGTCGGTGGTTAATGCAATTTGTTCTCCCGAGTGCATGTTCTTTAGCATAATCTTACCTTCTATTATTTCGTTGTCGCCCACTATTGCTACATAGGGGATACGATTATTGTCGGCATATGTCATTTGCTTCTTCATTTTTGCCACATCAGGATATACTTCGCTTCTTATTCCATTCTGTCTAAGCTTTGCCACAATGGGTAATATATGTATAGCCTCTTTTTCTCCAAAGTTTACGAATAGTATATCTGTTGAATTGATAAAACTATTGGGAAATAATTCGAGTTGATTCAACACATCATATATTCTATCAGCACCAAACGAAATGCCTACACCTGATACACCTGGCATACCAAATATACCAGTGAGATTGTCGTATCTTCCACCACCCGTTATGCTTCCAATCTCTACATCAAGTGCTTTGACCTCAATAATCGCTCCTGTGTAATAATTCAGACCACGTGCTAATGTAAGGTCCAATTCTACTTCGCACTTTACATTCATTATCTTCAATGTGTTGAAGATATATTCCATTTCTTCAATACCTTCAATTCCGATTTTAGATGACTCGAGTACAGTTCTCATTGTAGAAAACTTATCTTCGAGACTACCACTAAGTTGAATTATCGGTTGTATCTTTTCTATTGCATCTTCCGAAATGCCTTTGGCTGTTAGTTCTTCATTTACCTTTTCGAGACCAATTTTATCAAGCTTGTCGATAGCCACTGTTATGTCCACAATCTTATCAGCTTCACCAATCACTTCTGCAATTCCTGTCAGTATTTTGCGGTTATTTAGCTTCACGCAAACACGAATATTCAATCTTTTGAAAACCTCGTCAATAATCTGGACTAACTCTACTTCGTTAAGCAATGAGTCAGAACCTACCACATCGGCATCACATTGAAAAAACTCTCTGTATCTGCCCCGTTGTGGTCTGTCGGCGCGCCACACTGGTTGAATCTGATATCGCTTGAATGGGAATGTAATTTCATTGCGGTGCATCACCACGTATCGAGCAAAAGGAACTGTGAGGTCATATCTCAGTCCTCGTTCCGATATTTTTGTTGCAGTTTTAGCTGGATTAGCTTCCTCTAAATCGGTATCACTAATTTTTGAAAGGTAGTCGCCCGAATTCAATATTTTAAATAAGAGTTTATCTCCCTCTTCGCCATATTTTCCCATCAGCGTTGATAGGTTTTCCATAGCTGGGGTTTCAATCTGTCTGTATCCGTATAGTTTGTAAACTTCTTTTATAGTATCGAAAATATAATTGCGTTTCGCCATCTCTTCGGGCGAAAAATCTCTTGTACCCTTAGGAATAGAAGGTTTTTGCATCTCTATTATTTTATTATTTGATTTGGATGCAAAGATAATGAAATTCTGTTAGTCTTGGGCGATTGGTTGTAAGCTATATCAATCAATAAGTCATTCCAAACATCCACAAAGGTATAATATTCATCATGCCAAGTTCAATATCATCTTTCACAATGAACCCATTTTCAATTCCTTGTATTTGTTGAGAACCCTTATTCTTTCCTCCCACCTCAAAAGTATAATCTTTTACTTTAAAATCTGCAGCTTCTGAAGATATTATTTCGTGTTTTACTCTCAACTGGTTTAAGAAAAATGTTTCTCTAATGTTTCCAATATTTGCGCTTTCATCACCAATGTTGTATATCAAGTTGGTATTATCCATATAGATTTTATCCACTTTGCCAAGTCCTCTAATTCCACTTGTATCGTCGCGTAGTTGTGCAATTAATCCAGCTTCTTCCAAATACATAAGATAGTCTGATACATTGTTACGACTAATTGAAAGCATTTGAGCTATTTTGCTCATGTTGGGTTTAAAGGGTACACTTTTAGATATAATGCTCAGCAACTGAATCAGTTTCCTGCCTGTGGATACGTTCATGTTGGCATAGATTGGAATATCGCTCATCATAGTATGGTTAAGAATCTGTCTTAATCTAATATCGAAGTCATCTTCTTTTGAAAAGGGGTAGTATCCATGTTTTAAATACTTTTCGAAGAAAGTCAAAGGATGATTTAGTTCTGCAATTTTTACTTCATGATTTAATATTTCATCAAGTTCGTATGTCTTTGATGAAATGCCATGAAACATTAATAAGTATTCTCTAAAGGAGAGACCTTGCAAATGATACAATACCGCACGGCGACTAAGATCGGCACTGCCTTTCTTTAAATCTAATACAGACGAGCCAGTAAATACCACATTAAGCTCGCTATGATAATCATATATAAGTTTCAATTCTCTTGCCCAATCGTCATATTTATGAATCTCATCTATAAATAGGTATTTACCGCCCATTTTAACAAAACTATCTGCTAAATCCACAATTTTATGTTCAGCAAAGTAAAAGTCTTCCGCTGTCACATACAGAGCTTCATTTGTCATATTGCTTTGTTTGATGTGTTGTAATACCATGGTGGTCTTGCCAACACCTCGGGGACCTGTCAATCCTATCAATCTGTTATTCCAGTTGATATCATTATATAAATAACGTACAAAGGTAGAGTCAATCCTTTCAATTAGTCTTCTTGATAATTCAAACAGTCTGTCCATTAGTTTTTTTGTAAAGATAGCTCTTTTTGCACTGTCATAGTGCAAAAATCACAATAATATGCACTATGACAGTGCATATTGTTGCCAAAAGCAAATAGTCAAAGCAGAAAACTTATAACAAATTACTTGCAAGTTCTGACAGCTCGCTTCTCTCCCCCTTGACAAGATTGACATGAGCAAACACGTTCTGCCCCTTCATTTTGTCAATCATATATGCCAATCCGTTGGATTGTGCATCAAGATATGGTTGATCTATTTGTTGCAAGTCACCAGTGAACACCATTTTAGTGTTTTCACCAGCTCGAGTTATGATTGTTTTAACCTCATGTGGAGTCAGGTTTTGTGCTTCGTCAATTATGCAATAAGTTTCGCTAAGGCTTCTTCCTCTAATAAATGCTAACGCTTCGATAGCCAATTTGCCTGAGTCCTCCATCTCCAATAGATTGCGAAATTCAGAACTATTGCGCCCAACTTGAGTTTTAATGACATTTAGGTTGTCAAATAATGGTTGCATATATGGAGCAACCTTCTGTTTTTCATCACCAGGTAAGAATCCTAAATCTTTATTTGAAAGCGAAACTATTGGTCGTGCAAGAAGTATCTGATTGTACTCTTTGTTTTGTTTTAGAGCTGAGGCGAGTGCAAGCAATGTCTTTCCAGTTCCAGCTTTCCCAGTAACTGCTATTAGCTTAATCTCAGGATCATTAAGCACATTCATCGCAAATGTTTGTTCGGCATTGCGAGGGCTTATGCCATAGCTTGTCTCCTTATTGACATGAATCACATTGCCCGTGAATGGATTGTAACGTGCCAAAACACTATTTCTATTACTCTTTAGGATAAATGTCTCGTTGGGCAATATTGAATTTTTAAATTCGAAATCCTCAATTGCCACTCCCTCTTTTTTAGAATATATGGCGTCTATCAAGTCTTCGTCTATGCCATCAAATATTAATTCTTCCTTTCCAAATACATCAATGTTAGTTACCTTGTCGTTTATATAATCTTCGGCAACAATACCCAACGAACGGGCTTTCATTCTCAGGTTTATATCCTTCGAAATTAATATTGTCTTTATTTTTGGATCCTTCTCAATGATATCCATCACAGTAGATAATATACGATTGTCGGGTGTGCGCTCGGGGAAAGCCTCGGCTATCTTCTGGTGTGTTTTGGTGCTGTTCACGATATATAGTTTGCCACGCCCTTCGCCCAAGCTTGCCCCCATTTTAAATAGGTTGTCATCAGTAATCAAGTCAAGTTCTCTAATAAATTCTCTGGCGTTAAAGTTGATTTGCTCATTACCTTTTTTGAATTTGTCTATCTCCTCCAATATCACAAAGGGGATATAGATATCATTCTCTTCAAAGTTGTCGAGGAAGCTATAGTCATGAAGTATGACGTTTGTGTCTATTATAAAATTCTTTTTTGTTGGCATAATCTTGATTATTTTAAATGGTTAATAGGTTGACTTTTATAATAAACGTATCAGGGGTTGTTTTTGTTGAGCCTTAATTCCGCTTTAGGAAGTAAATCATATTCATATAGTTATTTGATCGAAAGATGAAAAAACCAAACAAAGCATCTTGTGTTCAAATACTATTCAAACAGTGTTTGAATAGTATTTGAATAGAGAGCAAGTGTATGTGTGTCTATTTGATTATGGAACCCAAAATAAAAATTCTACCCCATTGTAATTTTACAAAGGCACTCCAAACTCCAAACATGTCCTTGTAAAATTACAAGCACTCAGAATGGATCCAAAACATCACTTTGTAAAAT
>CAZNRT010000034.1:0-23768 GCA_964575445.1 uncultured Proteiniphilum sp.
TTCTTTTTTTAAATTTTGCGAATCCAGACAAGTTTGTTTGAATGGTTTTCGAAGTGTGAAAGTTATCGAAACAACTTTGTTTGGATGGTTTTCGAAGTATGAAAGTTATCGAAACAAGTTTACTTGGATAAAAATAAACCTTGTAATGACTATGTTGGTCAGTATCTTAGGGTTTTTTGGAGTAAGATTCTGAAATGCATTCAATAATTTCTCAATTCCGCAGTTTCATTCTTTTTGATTTTTTCTTATTGACTAAAGATGAAAAATGTGATGTAGGATATCTTAAGTTAGTAAGTAATCTGATTATCTCAAATCGATTATTTCAGCCTTTGGATACTTGCCCCTATTGAATGTGAAGTCACTATCAGCAAAATTATAATTAGTATTATAGTTGCTAATTGATATTTGGTTTTTCACACCATTCTTTAGCGTCAAGTTTACTTCTATGATGGTGTTTAGGCTCTTGTCAATAGCTACGGATATATTTTTAAAATCTGATTGATTGTTGGAAGGGGTCATTTCTATTATATATACATTTTTGCCATTGATGGTTTTGTTGGAGGGAGCCTTTAGTGTGTATCCCGATTTATACATGCTGAGTAGTGCTACTGGGCTTATGGATGCTATCTCGTCCATTGTGGGTTCGCTGATGTTGACTTCGTTAAACTCTTTGAGCAATACCCATTGAGTTTTTCCATCAAACCATGTTTCTACATCGTTCGTATCTATTTTAAACTTATTCCCTTTCACCATTGCCGTTCCTTTTTGTTGCATATAAGTAGATTTATTTTCTACTGCTGAAAAAGAAAAATCGATTTTAATACCCTTCGATTGCTCATAGTTGGCATATGCTTTATCTAAAATTGCTTTTGCCTCACTCGAGTTTTGCGCAAATGTTGTGGCAATGACAAGTAGCGAAAATAGTGTTGTTATAAGTTTTTTCATTGTTATTTTTATTGTTATTTCAAATATAATTGATTCTCTATCTTATGCATAGTGGACATGGTAATGTTCTTTCGGTTTAATGTTGACTGCAAAAGTTGTTCTCAAAATCAAAAGAAACACAAGAGTATTATTTTCTCTTCTTTTCGAAGAATTTTTTCATAATTTCTGCGCACTCCTCTTTCATTACTCCAGCAGTCACCGTCGTTTTTGGGTGAAGCACATCACTCGACACCACTGAGTATCCACGCCTTGCATCACTTGCTCCATACACTATTCTCGATAGTTGAGACCATCCCAATGCGCCAGCACACATGAAACAGGGCTCTAAGGTTACATATATAGTGCAATCTGTTAGATACTTTCCACCCAATACATTGGCAGCTGCCGTTATAGCTTGCATTTCGGCATGGGCAGTCACATCGTTTAGCGTTTCCACAAGGTTGTGTGCTCTGGCTATTATCCGATTATTGATAACTATCACCGCACCTATAGGCACCTCATCTCTATCGTTGGCTTTTTGTGCTTCTATCAGAGCTTGCCTCATAAAGTAATTGTCGTCTAACATGTCCATCTATCTGTTTAGTTATTATCTTCTCATTTCGTTTTCCTCGAAGAGAGTAGGGTAGTCCATATCCATATTTTTAAGGATATGGTTTATTATTGTTTCCCTAAACCATCTTGATCTGTTTGATATTTTGTATTTCTTTAGATAGAAATTTATAATCTCCAACTCTTCATCATTGATAGCAAATTCTGCTTTCTTGGTGCGTTTAGGTTGCGCTCTTTTGTTATTATACTTTTTTTCGTCACTCATTTTGCATTTTATACAATGGTTTTCATTTCCATAATATTTATCAGAGTACAAAAAAACAAAATTATTTAACGCTAAAGAAAATTATATTGCATAAATTTGCATTTTAAGGCTTTAAAAAATAAAATTAATGGCTCAACATAACGAATTGGGTATAAAAGGAGAAGAAGAGGCTGAAAGATACTTAAAGGCTGAGGGATATAAAATCATTGAGAAAAACTGGCGAATGCACGGATATGAGGTTGATATTATTGCTCAGACTGATGATTACATAGTATTCGTGGAAGTAAAAACTCGAACAACTGCCATGTATGGCAATCCTGAAGATTTTGTAAATAAATCGAGGCAGAAGCGACTAATAGCGGCAGCAAATATTTATTTAAATTACTTTGAGATTGACACGCCTCCTCGTTTTGATATTATCGGCTTGGTGTGGGACGGTAAGAAGTTTCATATCGAACATATTGATGATGCCTTTTTGCCAACTCTTTTTTAGTTATCATCTTAATACTTAATTTGAATAGATATGAATGTGGAAGAATTGTATGACTACTGTATGTCTATTCATGGTGCTAAAGCTACCTCACCATTTGATGAGACTACGCTTGTGATGAAAGTTTGTGATAAAATGTTTGCGCTTATTCCGTTGGATGCCGACCGCCTGAGTGTATCACTCAAGTGTGATCCCGAACTGGCGTTGGATTTGCGTGCCAAATATTCGTCTGTTGAGGGTGCATACCACATGAATAAACAATATTGGAATACGATATACATCACTGGCGAAATGGATGATAATGAGTTGAAGAGATGGATAAATCATTCGGTGGACGAGGTGTTGAAGAAATTGTCAAAATCAAAACAAAAGGAATATTATGAGTCAATTGAGTAAGAGCTGGCAGATTATTAAATTGGATGAGACCGAATCGACCAATCTGTATCTGAAAAATCTTTTGCTTGATCAATATCCAAAAGAGTTTACGGTGATAACCACAGATTTTCAGACCAAAGGACGTGGTCAGATGGGTAATAGCTGGAATGCTAATAGAGGTGAAAACCTACTCTTTAGTATATTAATATATCCTCGAATGATTTTGGCTAATCAACAGTTTGTTATTTCACAAATGATAGCTTTGTCAGTACGCAATGTATTGGCTATGTATGCAGATAATATAACAGTGAAGTGGCCAAATGATATATACTGGAATGATAAAAAAATTGCAGGAATACTTATCGAAAATAATTTACAAGGCACAACTATTGATAGCTCTGTCATTGGTGTGGGACTAAATCTTAATCAGAAGCTATTTCCTGAAGGATTAATTAATCCTATATCTCTATATCTGATTACTGGACATGAATATGATAGGGATGAGATGCTGGACCAAATCTTGCAAGAATTTATTAATATGTATAATGAATTACAACAAGGTGAAAGAGTGGAGATTGAGAAGAAATATTTCAATAATCTATATAGAGCTCAAGGATATCATTGGTATCAGGATGCTGATACCAAGTTTAGAGCTGAAATAATAAGGGTGCTTCCCACGGGTCACCTAATACTCAGGGTGTTTGATGAAGAGCACGAAAGAATGTACGCCTTCAAGGAGATTCAGTTCGTAAATATATAAATAACAATAGAATAAATAATAAAAAACATATAATATGAAGTTCAAAAGAGTTTTATTGAAACTTAGTGGCGAGTCGCTAATGGGAGACAAACAGGCGGGGATTGATGAGAATCGTCTCAACCAATATGCAGAGCAAATAATAGAGGCAGCACAATTGGGTGTGCAGATTGGGATAGTAATTGGTGGAGGAAATATATTTCGTGGATTGAGTGGCACCAATAAAGGCTTTGATAGAGTGAAAGGCGACCAAATGGGTATGCTCGCCACCGTCATCAATAGCCTTGCTCTTAGTTCGGCACTGACAGCAAAAGGGCAACTAAATCATGTGTTTACTTCTATTCGTATGGAGCCTGTGGGCGAGCTATATAGCAAATGGAAAGCCATCGAAGCAATGGAGAGGGGCGAAATTGCTATCATAGCTGGTGGTACAGGCAATCCATTCTTCACCACTGATACTGCCTCAGCTCTAAGAGGAATTGAGATTGAAGCTGATGCAATGCTTAAGGGCACTCGAGTGGATGGTGTTTATACCGCAGACCCCGAAAAAGATCCTTTGGCTACAAAATATGAAAGCATATCATTTGATGAGGTATATAATAAAGGACTAAAAGTAATGGACCTTACAGCAACAACAATGTGTAAGGAAAATAATTTATCAATCGTAGTGTTTGATATGGATACTTACGGTAATCTCGGCAGACTACTTAGGGGCGAAGATATCGGAACATTAGTTCACGTATAATTCCGATAAATGTCATAAGTATAGGATTGTACCCGATAATTTAAAACTTTTCACTATTTTTGTTCAAAATAACCGATAAAAACATAGATATGGATATTACAACTATTAAGAAAGAAGCTGAAGAAAAAATGTCAATGACAGTAGAATTTCTTGAGGAAACATTTGCACGTATTCGTGCTGGTAGAGCCAATCCCCGTATATTAGACGGTGTGTGGGTAGAATATTATGGTTCAAATGTTCCTATTTCTAACGTTTCTTCTATCACTACTCCTGATGCCAAAAGCATTGTTGTACAGCCATGGGAAAAAAACATGCTGAAGGTGATAGAGAAGGCAATCATAAATTCTGATGTGGGTATAATGCCCGAAAATAATGGTGAGATAATTCGACTTGGGATTCCACCACTCACCGAAGAGCGACGTAAGCAATTGGTGAAACAAACAAAACAGGAAACAGAGGACGCAAAAATAAGTGTTCGTAACTCACGACGAGAGGCTATAGAGGATATCAAGAAAGCAGTAAAAGAAGGCTTTTCAGAGGATGCGGGTAAAGATGCTGAATCTGAAGTTCAAAAAATTCATGATAAGTATATCAAAAAAATTGATGATAAATTCCTTGAAAAAGAGAAAGAAATCCTAACTGTATAACATGGTAAACGACCATAACTTAGGGAATGAAAATGCTGGGAGTGGAAGCGATAGTCTTGCAAATGTTAGTCGTGATACCACTTCTGGCACTCGTCATGATAGGGGCTTAGTTATAAAAAATACGGGCAATCTATATCTTGTGCGAACAGAAAATGGAGAGAACAAGTATTGTACTGCAAAAGGGCATTTTAGATTGAAAGGTATTAGAAGCACAAGCCCTGTGGTTGTGGGGGATTATGTTATTATCAATCAGCAAGACGAAGATGATGATAAAGCATATATTACAGAAATAGAGGATCGCAAAAACTATATTGTCAGAAAAGCATCTAAGCTATCTAAGCATTCGCATATTTTGGCGGCAAATATTGACTTAGCATTACTATGTATCACAATTCACTCTCCCGAAACTACTACTACCTTTATTGATAGATTTTTGGCTACTGCCGTGGCGTATAATGTTCCCACATGTCTTGTGTTTAATAAAATAGATATTTATGACGAAGATGACATGGAGTATGTGGATGCATTAATAAACCTTTACGATATTATTGGATATAAGTGTCTGAAGGTATCTATTTTGCAAAATCAGGGTGTGGAGGATATAAGGATGTTGACAAAAGGAAAGGTTACTTTGCTGGCAGGACATTCAGGTGTGGGCAAATCAAGCATTATTAATAAGCTGCAATCGGCGGTAGAACTGCGTGTGGGTGATATATCAGACTTTCATAACATGGGGATGCACACCACCACCTTCTCCGAAATGATTGAGCTCGACGATGGTGGTTTCGTTATCGACACCCCTGGCATAAAGGGTTTTGGCACTATTGATATGGAAGTGGAGGAGGTTTCGCATTATTTCCCCGAAATATTTAAAATATCAGCCAAGTGCAAGTTTCATAACTGTATGCATATTAATGAACCTGATTGTGCAGTATTGAAAGCTTTGGAGAATCACTATATCAGTCAGAGTAGGTATAAATCTTATTTGAATATCCTTGATGATATAGATCATAATAAATACCGATAAATTTAATATTCCTATTTGAATTATGACTAATGTTTTGCTTATAGTTCTCGAAATAATATATTTTATAACAATAGTGAGTGTAATCACTGTCGTTATTTCGGAAAATAAGAATCCAATCAAAACTTTGTCATGGGTCATGGTTCTAATCTTCCTGCCCTTTATCGGCTTGATATGGTATCTGGCATTAGGTCAGGATTTTACAAAAAGACAGGTTATAACCAAAAGGATGTACAACAAGCTAAAGAGAAGACCACTTGATGAGATTGGATCTCTTGAATCGTTTGACTATCCCGAAGAACACGCCAATCTGATACGATTGCTTAAAAACATTGATAATACTCCTTTGCTTGGGGGCAATAGTGTGGAGATTTTTATAAATGCCAAAGACAAGTTCGATATGTTGTTGAAGGATATCGAAAATGCTACATGCCATATTCACATTGAGTATTATATTTTTGCTGATGATATTATTGGAAATAAGATAAAAGATGCCCTAATTGCTAAAGCTCTGCAAGGTGTGGAGGTGAGAGTAATATATGATGGCTTTGGCTCTCGCAAAACTAAGAAAGAATTTTGGGAAGATATGCGCAAAGCAGGAATAGAGGCAGAGCCATTCCTTAGGCTTGTTTTCTCTAAACTAACCTCGAGGCTTAATTATCGAAACCACCGCAAAATTGTGGTGATAGATGGCAAAATTGGTTATACTGGTGGTATTAATATTGCGGACAGATATATTAATGGTTTCGAGTGGGGTGCATGGCGTGATACTCATGTCAGAATAGAGGGCAAAGGTGTACAGGGGCTTCAGTCGGTTTTTCTTATTGGTTGGCATTTTGTCACTCAAACATTAATCACATCACGCAAGTACTTCCCCAATTTGCCAAGCTATGGTAATATATGTTTGCAAACCATCAATAGTGGACCTCTACGTGACGAACAAGAAATATCATATGGCATTTTGCAAGCTATCTATGATGCTAAGAAAAGTATATTTATTCAATCACCTTACTTTATCCCACCCGAATCTATGTTGCAGGCTTTGCAAGCTGCAGCCAAGCGTGGCGTTGATGTGAGATTGATGGTTTCAGCCAAGTCGGATGTCTCTATTGTACAGCTTGCTTCAAGATCATTTATTCAAGAAACTGTACAGAGTGGTATTAAAGTATATATGTATGAAGGTGGATTTTTGCACTCCAAATTGATGGTCTTCGATCAATCACTTACGTTAATAGGGACTGTCAATTTTGATTTTAGAAGTTTTGAGCATAACTTTGAGGTCGAGGCTTTTATATATGATAAAATAGTAGCTGAAGAGGCATCGCAAATTTTTGTTCAAGATCAGCACAGCTCGCAAATTGTTTCGTTGCGTAATTGGATGAAACGCTCAAAGTGGCAAAAGTTTATAGAGTCGTTAATGCGCCTTTTTGCACCATTAATGTGACTTTAGCATTATAATTACTGAAAGAATTAATTAGGATTGATGACAAGAATATATTTGATAGGATATATGGGCGCAGGCAAAACCACTCTTGGTAAACGCTTGGCTCAAATCATGGATGTTGGATTTGTAGATATCGATAAATTCATAGAGAGCAAATATTTGAAAACAATACCCGAAATATTTGAAGAGTACGGCGAAAATGGATTTAGAAGTATTGAGCAAAGTGCTTTAAAGGAGGCATCTCAAATAGAAGATGTTATAATCTCAACTGGAGGTGGCGCACCTTGTTTCTACGATAATATGTCATTAATGAATAATACAGGGCTTACTGTCTATATTAAGGCTACACCTGAGGAACTCGCTTCTCGTTTGCGTGCTTCCAAAACAATTAGACCTATAGTGGCTCAGAGGATGGAAGATGAGCTTATCCCTTTTATCACTAATCACTTATCTGAAAGAGAGATTTTCTATAAGCAGGCAAAGATAATTTTTGATACCGAACATCTTGTGTCCAAAAAGGATATTTATGCGACAGTAGATAGAATGTTGAACGACATAAATAATATTGTAATATGATTTACGACGACATGAAGAGTACCCAGTTTTTTGTACGTGAATTGCTACTTAAGGTTGAGAGCAAATCAGTTTCACTATCGATAGGTATCCCCAAAGAAAATCAAAACTTTGAAAAGAGATTAGCTATTACTCCCGAAACTGTGGCTTTGCTTGTTGACTCAGGACATCGTGTATTAGTTGAGTCGGATGCTGGACTGACGATAAACTATTCAGACCAGTATTATTCTGAATCGGGTGCTGAGATTGTTGATAAAGCTGAAGTGTTTAAAGCTGATGTGATACTAAAGATTTCGCCACCTACGTTAGGAGAGGTATTGCTTATGAAAGTTCGTTCCAATATTTTTTCTTTCCTACAGTTGCAACTATTATCTTCCTCAACTCTTGCATTAATGGCTGAGAAGCGTATTAATGCATTAGCTTATGAACTATTATATGATGAGAGTGGTGTATCACCTTTTGTTACGGCAATTAGTGAAATAGAGGGAGCATGTTCTATATCTATTGCTTCCGAACTATTGAGTAATGCGCATGGTGGCAAGGGAATTTTGTTGGGCGGTGTGGCGGGTGTGTCACCCACTGAGGTTGTTATCATTGGTGCAGGTGTGGCTGGCACCATAGCTGCACATACTGCCTTAGCTATGGGGGCTACAGTAAAAATATTTGATAATGATATTAGTAAACTTAGAAAGCTTCACAGTGAATTAGATCATAAAATATTTACTTCTGTTCTACAACCAAATGTGCTACGCAATGTATTTCGTTCTGCTGACGTGGTGATTGGTGCTATGCAGTATGTCAATAAAACACACTTTTATCGAATCTCCTCTGACTTGATTCGTGAGATGAAGAAGGGTGCAATTATAATTGATTTGCGCATGTCGCAAGGTGGATGCTTCGAAACTACTATGGAAGCTTGCTTGCCACAACATCCAGATGTGTTTGAGCGTTATGGCGTGCTTCATTTCTGCGAACTTAGTCTGAGCTCGAGAGTAGCTCGTACTGCAACAATAGCTTTAAGCAATATCTTTATTCCAATGTTTAATGCGATATCAGAATGTGGAGGAATTGGGCAGTGTGCACGGTTCGATAGGGGTTTTTCCTCTGGTTTTTATATGTATTCAGGGAAAATTGTGAACTCATATGTTGCCAATCACTATAATATGCCTGTAAGTGATATTGGTCTTTTCTTGCCAGGCATGTAATCTGATATTATATTATTTGAATGAATAAAATATTTATTACAAGTCCCTTGCAAGTTGAAACCATTTTAGCTCTACATTTTCTCTTGAAATATCGCTCCACTTTTTGATTTCAAATTCAAAACAAGCAGATGAAGCAGTTGGTAAATTATCTAATCTGACTCCAAAATAATTTATTAGATCAGTAAGCCCTGGATTGTGACCTATTAGTATGCAACTGTGGGCACTATTAGGGAGTGATGATATTGTTTTTATTAGGTCATTGATCCAAGCAAGATATAGTTCTTTTGTATCTGCAATCTTTTCTAAAGGATATCCCATCTGTTCTGCTACTATCTTTGCCGTATCGTATGCCCTTGTAGCCGAAGATGTTATAATTAAGTCAGGCTTTCCGTGTTTGGCATTCAAAAACTCACCCATAAGCATTGCACTTTTCTCACCCCTCTTGTTAAGTGGTCTGTTGTAGTCATTTAGACTCTCATTTTCCCAAGACGATTTGGCATGCCTCATTATTATTAATCTTTTCATGTGATATATTGATTTTTAAGTATTATGGTTGGTCTCCTATAGGAGGTTTTTAGGTTTGTATGCAAATGATGATTGGCTCTCCATATTTATTTTATTCATCATTAGTGATGCTATTTTAGAAGCTCTGCTCTTTGCTTCTTTTGCTTTTTCACCTTCAAATAGTTCATCTACTGTCTCATGAAAAAGTCGCAACCATTCACCAAATTGATTCTTTCCTATTTCTGTTTCTTTACTTAGTGCCACATGCACACGCATGGGGTTTCCCGAGTATTCACGTTCTCCAAATAGCAATGAGCTCCAAAAGTTGTACATCTTGGGAAGGTGGGTACTCCAATCGATTCCAACTATATCGCTAAAAATGAATCCAATTGTTTCGTTGGTCATTACCTTTCCATAGAACGTGTCAACTAAAAGCTTTATATCATCTCTGTTTGTTATATCTTGTTTCATCTAAGTTATTTATTTATCAGCTGAGTCTTTTTTTTCGTAAAAAAATAGCATCAAAGTGCAATATAAATATATGTATTGAACACCTATTGATGCTAATTGTTTATGAGATTATCAAACTGAAATCGAGTATTGACAAGCTATTATATTTCGTATCTTATTTTGTCAAATATGAGAGGAAGCACATTTGAGTCAATACCAGCTTTGGCTAATTCATCTAAATCCTCGTCGAATAGGTTTTTGAATTTATCAAATCCATCAGACATTCTTGCTGAATAAGTATATAGTTCTACTGCTCTCTTTGTGTTACCTTGACAAAGTTCAACATGCCCAGCATTTAGGTAATCATGTGAGTTAGCCTTGTTCTCAATAATTTGAGCATAGTATTTCTGAGCCGTATCATACTTTCTGAATAGGAAAGAGGTCCATGCAATAGAACGCCATGCACGTGTGTTATCGCTACTAAGAAAATCAACCTTAAAGTAATAGTTTAATGCCTCTTCATATTGCTCCAACTCCAAAAAGCAATGACCAATATTTAACTGCACGTTCATGTCATCTGGTCTCAATTGTTCTAATCGCTTATAATATTGAAGGGCACTCTCTGGTTCTTTCGTCATTCTATAGCACGCAGCAATTCGCCTTAATAGCCAGCTATTATTGTCGTCTAATAACTCAGCTCTTTTGTATGCATCTAAAGCACCATTGATGTTGTTCATAATTTGTTGGCAATAACCTATCTTTTGCCAAGTTTCACTATTTGTGTTTTCTGCTTCAGTAAGGAGTAGGTATGCTTCTAAAGCCTCTTTGAAGTTGTTTTTCTCAAAATAGTGAAGGGCAATCTCCTTTATATTCTTTGGGTCAGATATTATATTTTTGAGTGGACCGATTAAGTGAAAATCTAATTCAGTAGCAAAGATATCTTCAAAATCTCCTTTACGCTGATATAGTTTATAAAACCGATAAAGGTCTTGTATATATTGTTTGAAGATTGTTTTTTCTTTTTGATTTGGATTAATGACGAACTCTTCCTCTGCCATTCTTTTCAATTCTTCACTTTCAGCCCCCATTTGTGATGCCACCATCTTGCGATAGTTTTCTGGCAATTGCATTATACTAAAACAAAAAGAATATTTATCGGAGTTGCAAATCATGGATGAGTTAAGCATTGATGTTAGTATATCATTGCTTTCTTCTTTATTGCTAAACATCTGTTGCAGAGAGCTATGGTTTTTATCAAATGGCATAAACCAATTACTCATTTCATTAAAGAAGGGGTAGTTCTTTAAATTGGAAAATGTGGCGTGAAAGATATCTGCACCTTCCAGTTGCATTTCCGAAAACTCCTTTAGTTTGTCATTCAGTCCTGCCTCTTCCAACAGCTTTTGCCATTCAGGGTTTTTGTCGTCCAATCCTGTGTCGCCTAACCATTCTTCTGGATTAATCTTTTTGCCTATCATCGGGCTTAGCTTCATCATTTCTGGTAGAATCTCCTCAGTCAATTTCTTGCTAATCTTTTCTGTTTCATATGCCTGAATAAACTCTAAAATGGCATTCATTAATCTTCTTACAAAAAGATTGTCGTCCTGCATCACTTCAATTCTGTTAGTCAGTTGAGGGTAATATGTCCATCTGTTTTTATAGAGTCTCAATATTGGGATCAGACCTGCTATTGATCTGATAGCTACTTCTGGTTCTTGGTCATTACTTAAGTCTAATAATAGCTCTATCTTTCTTTTATCAAATCTCTGTAATATATTCAGCGTAAGTGCCGATACTATCATGCTTTTTGTAGCACTGGGGACATAGGGTGCTTCAAGCAATATTTTATAATCATTCATATCACCATTGTTGGCACGAGGGGATATGAAAACCGAATAGAATATGTTTTTTGTAACCTCTTCTTGTTCTTTTGATATTTGTTTTATTCTATTGTTTCTGTCCTCACCTTCTGGCATCAAATCGGTAACGGATAGTTTATCTTTTAAGCGAACAAAAGTGTTTAGATAGTCATCTATTTCAATATTCTGATGGATATTGGCTATTCGAGTTTTATCGAAGAATATTGAAGAGCTTTCTTTTAAATATAAGTGCTCCAATAGGTCATCAGCCATGTTGTAGATATTTCTTACAATATGCTTATACACATTCTCTTGTTCGGGGTCTTTTTGCCCTTCCACAAAATAATGTATCATATATTTATAATTGTTCTCTATATCTATCGCTTTTTCATTGATGTTCCAGTTATGTTGTTCTGATGCCATGATTTTAATCTCATCAATGGCATCTTTTATTTTTCTGTTATCAATAAAAGTGATTATTTTATTATGAGCTTTTTTAGCATTGGTCAAGTTCATGTCTCTGTTTTTTTGTCTTTAATAATTAGTGTAGAGGGCAAGTCGTAAATCCAGCAGAGTGGTGTGTCAATAAGCTTTTCCCATCCATTTCTGGCAATAACCATTAGGTCTTGCTCTTTCATAAAATCAACTCCAATCTTTTTGTTGTTGTTCCAGAGCCTCACCCTCCCGTCTGCTTTCTTCGTTATTGTTGAAAATATCTTTTGCATTTTCTGATTATTGTTTAGGATGCCTATGCTGTCCCACACTGTTGCAGAAATATCCTGATTCTTTAAAAACTGGTATAAATATATCAATGTAAACACATCCTCATCCTTGAGAATAGGAACAAATATATTCTCTATCTTCTCCAATTTATTGACGATTAGCACTCCTGTTGTTTGGTCATTTCTGTTCATTATAGTAGAAACATCCCTTAGTGTTTTAGTGGTTTGCTCACCTAATTCTTTAAAGAATATCTCTTCATCAATGATTTTGTCTGTTTTTAGTTTAAGATACTTCTTCCAAATAGAGGAACTGAAAACATCAATTTCAGCACCAATCAAAATTAAATCGCTATTGTATTCTTCTGCTGTTTTAAGAATGTCATTAACATAATTGTCGTATTGCTTTACAAAAGTTCGGATTGTAAGCTTGTCAGACTCACCTTGCTTTACAATACCTGAGAATAAATTAGATTTGTAAACATTGTCGTCTTCTATCTCAAGAGCCTGTTCGCGGTCTATCGTATTAATCAAAGTGATATATGACTTTCCAGCTCTATTGCGAGCAATCTCATCGATTACTACCCCTAATGCTTTACCCGTATTCTCTTTTGAAAAACAAATAAGAGTGTTTAATGACTTTTTGGGATTGTCTTCGCCTTCAATCCTCTTAAATACAATATCTGCAAAATCCATACCAGTGTTTTTAAATTATACAAGCTTTCGTTATTATGAAATCTGTTTGAAAGTGCTAAATGATTGACATTGATACTTGAGAGTATATATCTTCAACATCTTCTTTATTGATTTTTTCAAAATCCTCTTCTCGTGGAGTAATAATTAGACCAGCCATATCCAAAGCACCAGGACTAATCATTAATTGTTTACTTCCTTTTTCAAAATACTGTCGTGGGCGGTGTGCTTTTCGTGGAAACACATGTAGTACATATTTCCCTTTATCTGCAAAGCACATAATGTTCATCATTGGCTCATCCTCCTCAGGTTGTCTGTGGCTTAAATAGTAATAGAGATTATTGAAATTATCCTCCACCTCTTTTTTAGATTCACTTTCGATTATTAAACAAGTTCGCAAGTCATTATCACCTTGCATCAATATTTCTGATTTCAATCCTGCTTGTAGATGAAAGTGGTCGGGAGCTGATGCACCACATTTTGGTCCATTGTAAAACACCACATAGTCACTCAATTCTTCTACTAAAGTCAGTATATCAGCTATCTTCTTCCTTATGCGCTGAGGCACATGAGAGTGAATTGGGATTGTGATGTGGTTTTCTAAAATAGGAAATGGATTTGCCAATATTATATATTTTCCAAGAAATTCAATCCCTTTTTGAACTTTAGGACGGTTTTCTTTGCATAGAAAACAAGGTCTTGCTTCTATACTTTTTGCATCTACATTAGATGCCGTGGATATTATTCTACCAGGGTTAAATTGTAGTATTACATTATTGTTTGTGCCCCAATCAATTTTTTTAGTTTTGATGTTACTCAATTGCATTACTGAGGAATTTAATTGTTCCCAGTCTCTTCTCTGTTCTTCAAAAAGTCTTTCGATTTGTTGCTGAAGTGTCATATCCTTTGTTGTTTGTTCAACAAAGATAAAAAATATTTATTCAAGTGGTTATATAAGGGCTATAAATATGTTGGTTTGAAATGCTTAGGGTATAATAGGGTAATTGAATCACAATTTAAATTTTGTTCCTCCCTTTCTCTTTGCGTAGTTTAATGAAGGTTCGATATTAAAATATACTTTGTCAATATCGTATGGGTTTGGAGCCAATGTTAGAGAGTTGCATTTGTCTTTTTCAAGTTTTTTAGAACCACCATATCTATATCCAAGAAAATTTAGAATATCATACTCATGCGAAACCTTTATTACGTAATATGCAGTCTTAGTAGTCATTCCATCTCCCGAACTGGCAATAGCACGCTGCACGATATCAATTTTCTGATTGGTTATTTTGTATTGCTCAACGTTATCTTTCTCTGCATACACTATTAACAAGGCATTAAGTGCACGCAAATTGAATGGATCTTCTGCTATGAGAGCTTTCGCTGATTTTTCAATTATATTATAATCATTGTCAGATAGGTGTACCTTGCTTAATGAAATTGCTAATTCATTATTGTATCTGGATGTGTCGGAGGGGTTGTATTGGATTTGAAATACATATCCATAATATAGATGCCTCTGTTCATCGATAGTCATATCATTGTTTCCTGCAAGATATTGTTCCATTAAATCTGAATATTGATATCTAATGGCAATATTTTTTTCTATCTCTTTATAATCAGGTGCGGTGGGTCCATCATATTGTGCTATAATAGAAAAGTTGATCAATGTCAAGAACAATGCAATTGTAAAGAGTTTATTCATTTTGATCTTTTTATCGAGAAGGTTAGAGCAGTATTAGGGTGAAAAAAGCGACTGTGCACAATGAAGCGCAAACAGTCGCTATGCAAATATGTTAGTCTATTGTTTTCCTGAAACAACAGCTCCTTTGTGAATCTTTGATACTAATCCTTGAAGAACATTGCCTGGTCCTAATTCGATAAACTCTGTTGCACCGTCGGCTACCATATTCTGAACAGATTGAGTCCATTTTACGGGTGCAGTTAGTTGGGCTACTAAGTTGGCTTTGATTATTGTTGGATCAGTTTCGCCAATAGTCGATACGTTTTGATATACAGGGCATACTGGTGTGTGAAACTCGGTTGACTCTATCGCTGCTGAAAGTTCCTCGCGTGCAGGTTCCATTAGTGGTGAGTGAAATGCACCACCCACTTTCAGTGTGAGTGCACGTTTGGCTCCCGCCTCTTTCATTAGTTCGCAAGCTTTTTCAATTCCGCTTATTGAGCCTGAAATAACAATCTGCCCTGGGCAATTATAATTGGCTGGAACCACTACATCGTCTATCGAAGCACAAATCTCTTCGACTTTTTCATCTGGCAATGCTAATATTGCAGCCATAGTTGAGGGGTTTAGTTCGCATGCCTTTTGCATCGCAAGTGCACGTTTGTAAACCAATTTTAGTCCATCTTCAAATGATAGAGCACCAGCTGCTACAAGTGCAGAAAACTCTCCCAATGAATGACCAGCTGTCATGCTCGGAGTAAAATCAGCTCCTAATGTTTTGGCAAGAATAACGGAGTGAAGGAAAATTGCTGGCTGTGTTACTTTTGTTTGTCGCAAATCTTCTTCAGTTCCTTCAAACATTAAATCAGTGATACGAAACCCCAAAATATCGTTTGCCTTTTCAAACAATTCTTTTGCTAATGGAGAAGTTTCAAATAAGTCTTTTCCCATTCCGACAAATTGTGCGCCTTGTCCAGGAAATAGATAACCTTTTTTCATATAATCTTTATTTTAATAAATTATTTCAGGGCAAAATTAGTACATTTAGTTATACTAATTGTTGCTACTTGTTATTTAACTATCTTAAGGGCTTAATGTTCATAGCTCCTTATTCCAATTATTTATTTTTTATCTCCTTCTCTAATTACCACCCTTCTAATCTTTCCACTAATGGTCTTGGGCAGTTCATTCACATACTCAATAATGCGAGGATATTTGTAGGGTGCTGTAACTTGTTTCACATGCGTTTGAATCTCTTTGGTGAGTTCATCACCAGCTCGATCCTTATATTCTGGAGCAAGAACGATGGTGGCTTTTATCAATTGTCCACGGATTTCGTCTGGAACACCAGTTATAGCGCACTCCACAACGGCGGGATGTGTCATCACGGCACTCTCCACCTCAAATGGTCCAATGCGATACCCTGAACTTTTTATAACATCATCTGTGCGACCAACGAACCAGAAGTATCCATCCTCGTCGCGCCAAGCCATGTCGCCCGTTCGATACACATTGTTGGAATATACTCTGTTGGTCATCTCCTCATCTCTATAGTAACCCATGAATAGGGCAAGTGGTCGTTTTCCATCTGTATAAAACACAATTTCACCTTGTTCCCCATCTTCAGTAGGGCGTCCATCATGTGTGAGCAAATCCATTTTATAAAGGGGATTGGGCACACCCATTGCTCCAGGTTTTGGTTCTATCCAGGGGAATGTGATGATGGTGGGTGCCGTTTCGGTTTGTCCAAAAGCTTCCATCATCTTGATGCCTGTTTGTTTATAAAAGGCATCATACACTGATGGATTGAGTGCCTCGCCTGCTGTTGTGCAGTATTCAAGAGCCGAGAGATCGTATTTCGTTAAATCTTCGCGAATAAGGAAGCGGAAAATGGTGGGGGGTGCACAAAATGAGGTCACTTTGTATTTAGAAATCACATCCAACATATCTTTTGGGATAAAACGACCTTCAAAATCATAAACAAATACTGCTGCACCCACAATCCATTGGCCATAAAGCTTACCCCACACTGCTTTTGCCCATCCAGTATCTGCAACAGTTAGATGGAGACTATTTTCGTGCAAGTTGTGCCAATATTTAGCGGTAGTGATATGCCCCAATGGATATGTAAAGTCGTGTATCACCATTTTGGGTTGTCCCGTGGTGCCTGATGTGAAATAGAGAATCATTATATCCTCGTTTGAATTAACGAGCTGCGGCTTCTCGAAAGGTTTGGCATTATCTACCCCATTGTGAAAATCAATCCAGCCCTCGTGAATAGCTTTGCCAATCACGATGCGGCGTTTAATGGTCGGCGAGCTTGCCATTGCCAAATCCACATTCTCAATCAAAGAGTTGTCCTCTGTGGCAATAATAGCCTTAATACTTGCAGCATTGTTTCTATACACAATATCCTTTTCGGTGAGCAAGTGAGTGGCGGGAATAGCCACAGCACCAATTTTGTGTAATGCCACTATGGTTTGCCAAAACTCAATATTTCGTTTTAGGATAAGCATCACCATATCTCCCTTTTCTATCCCTATTTCTGTAAGAAAAGATGCTGTTTTGTCTGACAGTTCTTTGAGCTCTCCAAACGACATATCTCTGTGTTCTCCCTTGTCGTTAGTCCAGCAGAGTGCACGCTTGTCGTGATTGGTTCTTGCCCACTCATCTACAATGTCGTATGCAAAGTTGAAGTTGTTGGGGACAATAATCTCATAATTATCAACAAAATCTTCATGCGAATCAAATTTTGTTGTCTTTAGATATTTATCTATCATATTTTGGATTTCTGACTTGTGATTATTGAATGGCTATTGACAATAGCCTATATCTTTTCTTTTATGGGTAAAGTATTACTGCAAGAAACTTCACTTGCTTTCCGTTTAGTGCCTTCATACCGTGTGGCAGTGACGAGTCAAAATAAATACTGTCACCCTCTTCCAATATAATATCTTTGCCGTTGATGTTAATAGCCATGCTCCCTTCCAATACCATATTGAACTCCTGTCCAGCATGTATGTTTTTAAAATAATCTATATCATTAGGTTTGGGCTCCACGGTCACTATAAACACTTCTGCCAAGTTGTTACTAAAACCTGCTGTCAGTGATTGGTATTTGTATGCCGAAACTCTTTCCACGCTCACACCTTTGTCTTTGCGTGTCACAAAATATGAACTCATATGAGGCTCTTCACCAAACATTAGTGTCGCTAAGTCAACATTAAACTCACGTTCGATACGTTGCAAAAAGGAAATTGAAATATCTTTTTGTCCTGCCTCATACATGATGTAATCATTCTCTTCTACTTCTAATTTGTTAGCCATCGTAGATGTAGATAGTTCTATCGCTTCACGCAAACCTTTGATGCGTTCGCCAATTTGTTTTAAATCTGTTGCCATAGTTGTTGGGTATTAATATTGTAAACAAAGATAATTAAATAAACAGATATAAGCTTACTCCCATTATCAACATTCCGAGCACCATGCCAATAATTGAGTGGTGATGTTTTCCATATTTTTCGGCAGTTGGCAAAAGCTCGTCAAGTGATATGAAAATCATAACTCCAGCAATTGCTGAGAGTATAAATCCGTCTAATGTTGGGCTCCAAAAGGGAAGAAGGAAAAAGAATGCAATCAGTGCCCCCACTGGTTCGGCAAGCCCCGAAGCAAATGATAGCCAAAATGCCTTTTTCTTGCTCCCCGTTGCGTGATAGATGGGTACTGCCACTGCAATTCCTTCGGGAATGTTGTGAATGGCTATTGCCACTGTGATGGGGATGGCTACTTCCAATGAATTGAGTGCCGACATGAATGTTGCAATTCCCTCGGGGAAGTTGTGAATGGCAATGGTGATGGCTGTTATTATGCCTGTGTGCTTCAGTCTGTGATTTTTGTTCATATCCTCCACTCCCTGTATCTCGTGTGGGTTGCTTGCCTTGGGCACCATGAAGTCTATCAAAGCAATGATGGCAATACCGCCAAATAGCCCTAATAACATATATAGTATTCCTGTTTTTTCTCCAAATTCGTTCACAAAGAGATCAATAGATTTGGGAATCATCTCCATAAATGAGACATAAATCATTACACCCGCCGAGAATCCTAATGAAAAGCTAAGAAAGGTGGTGTTAGTCCGTTTTGCTATTAGTGAGATTAGACTACCAAAGCCAGTTGATAGCCCAGCAATAAGCGTAAGTAGAAAAGCGGTAAGTATAACTTGATTATCCATTAATTATCATCAATTATATCGTTCATTATTTCTTGATGGATTAGCCCATTGGATGCCACCATTTCTTTTCCAAAGATATAATTTTCACCATTGTCAAAATCTGTTACCATGCCTCCAGATTGCTTCAATATAAAAGCTCCTGCAGCTACATCCCATGGCGATAGCCCTGAATGAAAATATGCGTCAAGGCGTCCGCAGGCTACATAGCATAGTTCGATGGCGGCAGAGCCTTTTATTCTAAAGCTACATTTGTGATATTGCAATGTGGTGCGTTGCAATATTTCGGTAGCTCTTTGGTCGATGATATAAGGAATACCAAATCCAATATATGCATCTTGCAAAGCAGGGCTTGTGCTCACCTTTATTGCTTTATTGTTTAGTGTTGCATCTCTGTCAGCAGTTGCGCTATATAGCTCATCTGCGATAGGATCATAAACAACACCTAAAACGGTAATCTCATTGTGTTGCAATGCAATGCTAACTGTGTATGGCGTGTCGCCGTGTACATAATTAGTGGTGCCATCCAAAGGGTCTATTATCCATCTCCACTCCTTGTCATCTGTTGATTTGGTTCCTTCTTCAGTAAGGAATCCAGTTTCTGGAAATACTTTTATCAGTTCCGACACAATTATCTCTTCTGCCTCTTTATCGATGTAGGTTACATAATTGCGAGTACTTTTTGTCTCAATAGAATCTGATGTCAGTTTAGATTGTTCCTCTTTAAGATATGCACCAGCTTTGCGTGCAACTTCGATTACCGTTTCAAGTGTTTTGTTTAAGTCCATTTATTTATAATGTTTCTTCTATATAGTCTGTTTATTTATTGTACTGGTGCTGGAAACATAGAGTCCCACCATCTTGCATCGCCTTTCAGCCATTTTGCAAACCATGCATATATAGCATTGTTCCAAGCAATGCGTTTGTCATAATTATATATGGCATGATTTTCTCCATCTACTTGGATAAACTCTACCTCTTTGCCCAACAGTTTCAATGCGTTATACATTTGGATGCTTTCGCCAATAGGCACATTAGTATCCACAGTGCCATGAAGCAGCATTAGGGGGGTAGTTATTTTGTCGGCATTGAATAGTGGACTTTGCTCCACATATAGTTTTGGATTGTTCCAAGGGTAGCTGCCTGCGCTTGCGCCAGAGCTATACGCATAGCCCCAGTATCCCACTCCCCAATAGCTTGTGATATTGCTTATACCCGCATGCGAAACAGATGCTGTAAACAAATCAGTTTGAGTAGCCAGGTATTGAGTCATAAATCCTCCGTAAGATGCACCAATGTTTCCAATCTTTGTGCCATCAATAAAGGAGTGTGCTTCTACAAATTTCTTCACGCCCTCTATTATCTCATCAGCCGTTTGTTTGCCCCAAGCATTTACGTGGCGTGCCGAGAACTCTTGTCCATATCCAGTAGTGCCACTTGGTTGCAATACATAAACCACATAATCTTGAGCCGCATATACATGATGTGGATAAGTGTTCTCAAATATTCTTTGCGATGGGCTTGTGCCTGCATAGTAATATACTATAAGAGGGTATTTCTTATTTGCATCAAAGTGTGGAGGTAGATAATATCTTCCTTCTATTTCGTCGCCAAATGAGCTTGTGAAGTTCCAGTCTTTCACATCACCTAATGTCATTGTGCTTAGTCTTTCGTTATATGGGTCAGATATCAATGTTGACTTCATTGTTTTCATATCCAATAGGTAGCTTCTGTTTGAGTTTGAAACGCTTACCCCAGTATATGTGGCATATCGTCCATCTTTAGATATATCAAATGATTGTATTACATCTTCTTTGAGAGGAAGTTTCTCAAAGGTTGACTTCTTCGTGTTATAACGGAAAACTGATAATCGGTCTCCATCTTCTGCTCTAAGATAAATATTGTTGTCGCTTCTATTCCAAGTTTGTGAGCTTATCGATGGATTGAAGTTTTTGGTTATAGGTGTTACTTTTTTTGTATCCAAATCCATTATAAATGATTGGCTGTCGTAGCTATTTGCTATCTGTCCCTCTTTTATATTTAGCCCAATTCCTCCGAATGATTCTGGTGCTCCTTGTATTATTATTTGTTTCTCATTTGGTGAGAATGATGCTCTACCAGCAAATCTTTCATTTTCCCAAATTGTATCAACTTTCATTGTGTTTAGGTCTAACACATATAGAGAGTTCTTGCTAAATGGTCGCTCACTCAGGTCTTGTTCTGACACCGAGAATAGAATCTTACTTGCATCATCATTGATGGAATTTATTGAGGTCGAATGTTTACCATATGTCAACTGCTGAGTCAAACCCGTATCCAACGAAAATCTGTTGATAAATCCACGCTGTCTGTTTGTTGGCATGCGGTCATCAATTCCTATCATTCTTTTCAAACCAGAAGGATTGGTTGCGCTAATAGTTTCGGTGGTAGAGAAAAATAAAGACTTCTCATCAGGAGCAAAGAAAAAGTTTTCTCTTGGCACATTATAGGCAAGAACAGTTTGCGAGTTGTTCAGAGGATTTAATGTATAAAGCGTTCTTCCATTTTCACCATCTTCCACATAGTATAATAGGTCAGATTTGGGCATCCAATTAAGCATCTGTCTCGAAGCATTTTCAGACATTACTACTCTCTTTTCGTGTGTATCGTATATTTCAACTTTGGCATTTCCTTTGCCACCTTTCAATACAGTAGATAGGTTTAGCATTACAAAGCGTCCGCTGCTTGATATTGATGATTTGCCCACCCTGCTGCCATCCAATATGTCCACAATATTTATTCTGCGCCCCGCTGTTTCATCAAATGTGTATGTGAGTGTAGAATCTTCCTTTTCGGGACTTACCTCAATTTTTAGTGCTGGGTTTATCTTGTCTTCTGCCGAGGCAAGCATCTTTATTATTACTCTCGAATTGCTTGTGAAGCCATCAATGCTTGTGTTGACAGATCCTGCTTTGTTAATGCTATCATTAGCTGTGGATTTTGTGGCTTTCTTGCTATCATCTACCCAAAGTTCCAATTTGTTGGGCGAGGTGACTGTTATTTTCCCTTTTCCATATTTATCGCCCGAAATATTGAATGTCAACAATTGAAATTCGTGACCTTCAGCGGGTTTGGATAGATTGAAAAAGCCAGCTGTGTCGGGCGTAAGGATGTTTAAAAACTTAGATTGGTCGGGGAATGCTACTGAGTATGATAGGAGGGCATCTCCGTTGAATTTTACGTTTTTTAGATTTGTGCTGTCAACAAGCACTGGACTTGTTACTTTGATTGGTCCAAAACTTTTGATACTCGTTGGAGATACTTTTTGTTGTGCCATCAAGGGCATCGTTGCAATCAGTGCGATTAATAGAGTTTTGATTCTCATAATTTCTTTTTTAGGTTACTTCCTTTTTGATTTTATATTGTTTAGTAATTTAATAATTGTTCTGTGCTGTTGTGGTCCAAACGAAGTTATTGTCAAACTCATTGTCAATATGTGGTGGGCTGTCGAATATGCCAAAAACAGATGAGCCCGAACCGCTCATTGCTGCATATACGGCTCCGAGATTATACATTTTATCTTTTAGAATGCTGATTTGTGGAAATTTCTTGAAAATAGGTATCTCAAAATCATTTCTCATCATCCCTCTCCATTCTTGTATTGGCATTTTGATGATTTCTTTAAGAGATATTTCTGGTATTTCGGGCACAATCATTGAGTATGCTTCTTTGGTGTTGACATATAAGTTGGGTTTCACCACCACCATAGTATATTTCTTCAAGCTCAACTCTATATCCTCAAAAATGTTGCCAATCCCTTTTGCAAAGGCTGGTTTGTTTTTAATAAAAAAGGAGCAGTCGGCGCCCAATATTGATGCTTTTGTCATAAGCTCTGCTTCGCTATACCCCAATTTAAATTTATTATTCAACAAATGAAGCATAGCTGCAGCATCCGATGAGCCACCACCCAAGCCTGCACCAAGTGGTATTTTCTTCAATAAGTGTATGTCGATAGATGGAATCTCTTTTTCTTGTTTTATAAGATTGAGGGCTTTTATCACAAGGTTGTTTTCATTATCAGCATCTATTTCCAAGCCAGATTGAAAAAATCTATATTGAGACGATATTGTATTTGTTTCAATTTCATCTTTTTTCATCGGCACAATCTCAAGCGCATCAAAAAGATCGATAGGATAAAATATTGTCTCAATATTATGATAACCATCACTTCGGCGAGATATTATATTTAGTCCTAAATTTATTTTTGCATTTGGGAAATTTATCATGAATTGTTTATTTTATGCAAAGATAATTATTTTTTTTGCTGCCACTATAATAATACTCAATGTATAATGGAAACAACCTTACTTGGATCGATTTGCACTCCGAAAACTATCCAAACAACTTTACTTGGATCGATTTGCACTCTGAAAACTATCCAAACAACTTTACTTGGATCGATTTGCACTCTGCAAATCTATCCAAACAACTTCACTTGGATCGATTTGCACTCTGAAAACTATCCAAACAACTTCACTTGGATTGATTTGCACTCTGCAAATCGATCCAAACAACTTTACTTGGATTGATTTGCACTCTGCAAATCGATCCAAACAACTTTACTTGGATTGAT
>CAZNRT010000035.1:0-23558 GCA_964575445.1 uncultured Proteiniphilum sp.
TATCTGTCTGAAAAGTAAAAAAAGTATTATTCCAAATACTTTCTATCGTGGCACTACCTTGCTAAATAATGTGGGGTGGTGCCTTTTTATTTAATTCTATTCAAGCGGACTTAAGTTTTTTAATAGTATAGCTTTTGCATATGGTTTTAATCGCGATGTAGAGTTTAAGGGCAAAGGGAACCAAGGTGGATATTTGCCTTTGGTGGCTCCGATGACAATTAATAGTGACTTATCATATGAGATGAGGCTAAATTTCTTTTAAGAATAATGAGAATGTTGACGAAAAGATATTTTGATTGTCAATAAATGGATAATTGATATTTATATTGTGATTAATATGTGAAAATGCTTTTGTGGGAGATATTTATTATTATATTTGCACGAATTATTTAAGAAATAATAAAAATTTGATATGAATCCATTATCCCAAAGATTGCAATCGCTATCTCCTTCTGAGACGCTTGCAATGGCACAAAAAAGTAATGAGTTAAAAGCTCAAGGTTTCGACGTAATTAATATGAGTGTTGGAGAGCCCGACTTTTCCACACCCGACCATATAAAAGAAGCAGCAAAGAAGGCAATCGAGAATAACTTCTCATTCTACTCGCCCGTTCCTGGATTTCCTGAACTCAGAAAAGCTATTTGTGCAAAACTGAAAAGCGAGAATAATCTTGAGTACGAGCCAACGCAAATTGTAGTATCTAATGGTGCAAAACAATCGTTGAGTAATGTATTGCTTTCAATTATTGATAAAGGTGATGAGGTTATTATCCCCGCACCATATTGGGTGAGCTATCCCGAAATGGTGAAACTTGCTGAAGGTACATCAGTGATTGTTACAGCTGGTATTGATCAGGACTTCAAAATTACTGCCCAACAATTAGAGGCAACTATCACTGATAAAACTAAAGCATTTGTGCTATGTTCGCCTTCAAATCCTACGGGTAGCGTTTATACTCGTGAAGAGTTAAAATCAATTGCAGATGTTTTGGCTAAGTATCCAAACATTTATATCATTGCTGATGAGATATATGAGCATATAAATTATATCGGAAAGCATGAGAGTATCTCGCAGTTTGAAAATGTTCGCGAGCGTGTAATCATAGTAAATGGAGTATCAAAGGGATATGCTATGACAGGATGGAGGATTGGCTGGATTGCTGCCCCTCAGTGGATAGCATCAGCATGTAACTCTTTGCAGGGTCAATACACATCTGGTGCATCATCTATTTCTCAAAAGGCAGCCGAAGCAGCATATACTGGAAGCCAAGATTGCGTTGAGGAGATGCGTGTGGCATTTGAACGTAGAAAAAATCTTATCTTGAGCCTTTTGAAAGAAATACCTGGTCTTACTGTAAACAATCCAATGGGCGCATTCTATATTTTCCCACAAGTGAAAAGTTATCTTGGTAAATCTTTTGAAGGAAAATCAATAAATACCGCAGCCGATTTGGCTATGTATCTATTAGAAACAGCTCATGTGGCATGTGTGGGTGGCGATGCTTTTGGTGCTCCCGACTGTATAAGGTTTTCATTTGCAACATCTGATGATAATATTGTGAAAGCTATTGATAGAGTTAAGGTAGCATTGGCAAAGCTAAGCTAAGTTGTAATTCAATATTGAATTTACATTATATATATAGAGAGAGACCACAAGGTCTCTTTTTTGGTTTTAAGCCACTTTATATTTATTCATTGCACTGTAAAACTCATCATCGCATAATACTATATCTTGATAATTTTGAAACTGTTATTTTCTATCAAAACAAAATTATTTTTCTAAAATGAATATGATATTATTAAATTATTATCTTTGTGATATTAAACTTATAATAATGACTAAAAGCATTACCATAAAACTTTATATATCATGTCGGAGATCTCTAATCATTGCAAATAGAGAAAAATTTCATCAATTAATTCTTTATTGAGATATTAAAATGCTAATTTTGTGCTTTGAAACTGTATTCATGCTTTGTGGAGCAGTTTTGGAATTAGAGATTTACTTATTCGAATAAACAGAAAAATAAATTTTAAACAATAATTTTATGAGCTGGTTAATTAATTCTTCTATCGGACGAAAAATGATCATGAGTATTTCAGGATTATTTCTCGTTTTGTTCTTGTTGTTCCACAGTCTTATGAATATCGTTGTGCTTATATCAGCAAAAGGGTATGATGTGATTGTGGATTTCTTAGGTGCGAATTGGTATGCGTTAATAGCAACTGCGGTTTTGGCTGCGGGCTTTATCATTCACATCATTTATGCAACTATTTTGACTCTGCAAAATATGAAAGCAAGAGGTCCAAGTAGATATGCTGTTGCAAAACCACAACGTACAGTTTCGTGGGCTTCCAAAAACATGTTCGTTTTGGGCGTTATTATTCTTGGATTCTTATTGTTGCACCTTTACCACTTCTGGTACAAAATGCAACTTGTGGAAGTTATGCACATGTTAGGGGTGGATTTTGGTAGTGGCAATCCAAAAGCAGGTGTGTTCTTTATTGAGCAACTATTCCAAAATCCATTGAATAGCGTTATTTACTTAGTATGGCTGGTGGCTATTTGGTTTCACCTTACGCATGGTTTCTGGAGTGCAATGCACACATTAGGATGGAGCAACCAGATTTGGCTGCCACGTTTGAAAAAGATTTCTTACGCTCTTGCTACAATCATTTGTGTATTGTTTGCTGCAATTCCTGTAGCGTATCTCTTAGGTTTTAGCAATGCTGCTTATCTTGGAATATAGAACCAACTGCTTCAATAAAATTTGAAAAAACATTTAATGACTATGACTAATAAAGAAAATAAACTACATATAGATGCTAAAATACCTGCTGGTCCTTTGGCTGATAAGTGGTCTAACTATAAAGCAAATCAAAAACTTATTAATCCTGCAAACAAACGTCGTCTTGATGTAATTGTTGTGGGAACTGGACTTGCTGGTGCTTCAGCAGCTGCTTCACTTGGTGAATTAGGATTCAATGTGTTGAACTTCTGTATTCAAGATTCTCCACGTAGAGCTCACTCTATTGCCGCACAAGGTGGTATTAATGCTGCTAAGAATTATCAAAATGATGGTGACTCTGTTTATCGTCTATTTTATGATACAATTAAAGGTGGTGACTACCGTGCACGTGAGGCTAATGTGTATCGTATGGCTGAAGTGTCAAATAGTATTATTGACCAATGCGTGGCGCAAGGTGTGCCTTTTGCACGCGAGTATGGTGGCTTGTTAGACAACCGCTCTTTTGGTGGTGCTCAGGTATCACGTACATTTTATGCTCGTGGACAAACAGGGCAGCAATTGCTACTTGGTGCATATAGTGCTTTGAGCCGTGCGGTTCATAAAAACCAAGTTAAGTTATATACTCGTCACGAAATGGTTGACTTAGTGCTTATTGATGGTAAAGCACGTGGTATTATAGCACGTAATCTTGTGACAGGTAAGTTAGAACGTTATGCTGCGCATGCAGTTGTGATTGCAACTGGTGGCTATGGTAATGCTTTCTTTTTATCTACTAATGCTATGGAATCAAACGGTTCTGCAGCATGGCAGTGTTACAAGAAGGGCGCAATGTTTGGCAATCCATGTATGGCACAAATTCACCCAACATGTATTCCAGTGCATGGTGAATTTCAGTCTAAACTTACTTTAATGTCGGAATCGCTAAGAAACGATGGTCGTATTTGGGTTCCTAAAAAGAAAGAAGATTCTGAAGCTATTAGAAATGGAAAATTGAGACCAACGCAGATTAAGGAAGAGGATAGAGACTATTACTTGGAACGTCGTTATCCTGCTTTTGGAAACTTAGTGCCTCGTGACGTTGCATCTCGTGCTGCTAAAGAACGTTGTGATGCTGGTTTTGGTGTTGGAGCAACAGGTTTGGCTGTGTATCTTGACTTTGCTGATGCTATCAAAAGGCTTGGCAAAGATGTCGTGGAGGCACGCTATGGAAACTTATTCCAAATGTATGAAAAGATTGTAAATGATAATCCATATGAAACTCCTATGATGATTTATCCTGCTATTCACTATACAATGGGTGGACTGTGGGTAAACTATGAGCTAATGACTTCTATCCCAAGTTTGTTCGCAATTGGCGAAGCTAACTTCTCTGATCATGGTGCTAATCGACTTGGTGCTTCTGCGCTTATGCAAGGTTTGGCTGATGGATACTTTATTTTGCCATATACTATTCAAAGTTATTTGGCTGACCAAATTAATGTGCCAAGATTTACTACTGATGCACCAGAGTTTGCGGCTACCGAAAAGGAAATCAATGATCGTATCAATCGATTGATGAATATAAAAGGAAAGCATTCGGTTGACTCTATCCATAAGAAACTTGGTCATGTAATGTGGGATTTCGTAGGTATGGGGCGTGATGCTGAAGGACTAAAGAAGGCTATTGGAATGCTGAAGGAGGTTAAAAAAGATTTTTGGACTAATGTTCGTATTCCAGGAAGTGGTGACGATTTGAATATAGAGTTGGAAAAAGCACTTCGTCTTGCTGATTTTATTGAGATTGGTGAACTAATGGCTCACGATGCTCTTGATAGAGAAGAGTCGTGTGGTGGTCATTTCCGTTTAGAACATCAAACTGAAGAGGGAGAAGCTTTGCGTCATGATGAGGATTTCTCTTATGTATCTTGCTGGGAATATCAAGGTGAGGACAAAGACCCTGTATTGTATAAGGAGCCTCTCATTTATGAATTTGTTGAGAGACAACAGCGTAATTATAAGTCATAAATTTAAAATCGTATCATCCAATGGATAAAAATATAAATATAAAAGTAAAAGTTTGGCGTCAGAGAGGACCCAAGACTATGGGACGTTTTGAAACCTATGATTTGAAAAATATATCACAGGGCAGCTCATTCCTTGAAATGTTGGATATTCTCAACGAACAGCTGATTAATGAAAATAAAGAACCAATTGTTTTTGATCATGACTGTCGTGAGGGTATTTGTGGTATGTGTAGTTTGTATATAAATGGTCACCCACATGGACCAGATGAGGACATCACTACATGCCAATTGCATATGCGTTCGTTTGATGAGGGAGACACTATCACGGTTGAGCCATGGCGTTCAGCAGGTTTTCCAGTAATCAGAGACTTGATGGTTGACCGTACTGCATTTGATAAGATAATTCAGGCAGGAGGTTATACTTCAGTGAACACTGGTGGTGTGCCTGATGGAAATGCAATTCCAATTCCAAAAGCTGATGCTGACGAGGCTATGGATGCTGCCGCTTGTATCGGGTGTGGAGCTTGTGTTGCTACATGTAAAAATGGTTCGGCAATGTTGTTTGTTTCAGCAAAAGTAAGCCAACTTGCACTTCTGCCTCAAGGTAGAGTGGAGGCGGCAAGACGTGCCAAAGCAATGGTAGCTAAAATGGACGAGCTTGGATTTGGTAATTGTACAAATACTGGTGCTTGCGAACAAGAATGCCCAAAGAATATCTCTATCACACACATTGCACGTATGAATAGAGAGTTCTTGAAAGCAAAGTTTAAAGACTAAACTGTGTTGTAAGATCAATAATATAAAGCACTTAACGGATTATAAAGTTAAGTGCTTTTGTTTTTTCAATATAATTAACAGCAAGCTCATTAACTTTTTCCTTTCCTGATTGTCTTAAATAATAGATATTTATTTATTAAACGAAAATTGAATATGAAAACAAAGAAAATTATTTTATTTTGCGCTATAGTTCTTGGAACTATGCTTAGCTTGCCGTCTTACTCGCAGATTAAATTTGGTGTGAAGGCTGGGGTGGATTTAGATAATGCTACTTTGAATAGTTCTTTCTTCAAAGTGAAGAATCTAACATCATACCAAGTGGGACCATCACTCGAGATTATGTTGCCAATTTCGCAGTTTGATTTTGGTATTGATGTCTCTTTATTATATTCTGATAATAGGATGACAGTTGATAATCTTACTGGAGATAAGGAGAAAGTGGATGTATCAAATAGATATTTAGTTTTGCCACTTAATGCCAAATTTAAGACTAACTTAGGGTCCGAGTCATTTAAATTATACGGACTTGCTGGACCCTATGCTGGTTTATTGATATCTGGAGACAAGATTGATATTTCGCAGATAGGTGACGAAATTAAGGCAAAAACATTTGAGGGGGGATTGAATTTTGGTTTGGGATTTGAGTTATTCAACTTGGTGCAACTTGGTGCAAATTATAAAGTGAAGCTAACTGATAATTACTCAACAGAAAAACCTGAATGGAATGATCCATTAAATGGTAAGTCGCAAACTTGGAGTATTAGTGCTGCTGTTTACTTTTAATGAAGTGTTATGAAATATGCTGATGTAATTATTCCCTTGCCTTTAAAGAATCTGTTTACCTACTCAATACCTGACAATATTACTGATTGTATTGGTGTTGGTTATCGAGTAATAGTCCCTTTTGGAGCAAGAAAATATTACACTGCTATTGTTGCTAAGATTCATAGTGACAAGCCTCAGGATTATGAGGTTAAGGATATTGATTATGTTATAGATTCATTCCCACTTATTAATAGAGAACAATTAAAACTGTGGGAATGGATCTCTTTTTATTATATGTGTGCGCTTGGTGAGGTGTATGTGGCGGCTGTACCTGCCAAGCATAGACTTGAGAGCGAAACCTTCTTGTCTCTTACTAACAATGATAATAACCTTGAATCTCTATCTGATGCGGAACACAGTATTATTGCATATTTGATGGAGAAGGGTGCTCAAAAGTTGTCTCAAGTATCAAAAGATCTCGGTATTAAAGATGTGTTGCCATATGCTCACTCGCTTGTTTTTAAGGGAAGCGTGTATATAGAAGATAATGTGGAGGAGCGATACAAACCAAAAAATGAAATTTTTATTAGGCTTAATCCTGATATTGATGATGCTACTGCCATTATTGGTGGTGCACGAAAGCAGTTTGAACTTTATGAATTGCTTAAGACCGCCGAAAAGGAACAAGGGAAGGCAACCTATCTAAGGAGTGAAATACAGCAAGTGTTTGGATTCACATCCTCAGTGCTTAAAGCCTTAGTGGACAAAGGTGTAGTGATACAATTTTCGCAAGAAGTTAGTAGAATAAATCAATACGAAGGTGCTTCTCGAGAGCCATATCAACTAAGGGAATACCAACAGAAATCATTGAATGAAATAAAAGAAATCTTTAATGAAAAAGATGTTTGCCTTCTTCATGGTGTAACTTCAAGTGGTAAAACTGAGATTTATATTCATCTAATAGTAGAGCAACAAAGAAGAAATAAACAAGTATTATTTTTGGTGCCCGAAATTGCATTGACTACTCAACTCACATCTCGTCTGCAAGCGGTGTTTGGCGATAAGTTAGTGGTATATCATTCAAGGATTAACGATAATGAGAGGGCAGAAATATGGTTGAAGATGCAATCTAACAAACCATTTGACGTGGTTATTGGTGTGCGATCGTCAATGTTTTTGCCATATCAGCAATTAGGTCTCGTTATTGTTGATGAAGAGCATGAAGTGGGATATAAGCAAGTTGATCCAGCACCCAGATATAATGCTCGGGATACGTCAATTATCTTAGCCCATAGTTTTGGTGCAAAAGTTTTGTTGGGCTCGGCAACGCCTTCGATTGAGACTTATCATAATGCCACGATTGGCAAATATGGATTGGTGACTCTTAGTAATAGGCACAACGATGTGGAAATGCCTCGAATTGAGATTGAGAACACTTCAGAGCTTCGTCGAAAAAAAATAATGAAGTCTGTGTTGACTCCTTTAATGATTGAGTCTATTAACAACGCCCTTGACAACAAACAGCAAATAATACTTTTTAGAAATAGAAGAGGGTTTGCTCCATTATTTGAGTGTAAAAATTGCGGTTGGACTCCTAAATGTAAGCATTGTGATGTGTCATTGACATTTCATAAACGTCAGGGCATTCTAAAATGTCATTATTGCAACACCTCCTACAGGGTTGTGGAAAAGTGTGCTGTATGTAATGAAAATAGTGTGGAGCAGCTTGGTATGGGTACCGAGATGCTCGAAGAGGAGGTTGCACGTTTATTCCCCGACGCAGTGGTTGATCGCTTGGATACAGATACCACAAGTGGCAAAAACAGCTATGAGCGAATAATCAACAACTTCCAAAACAGGAAGACTGATATTCTTGTTGGTACTCAAATGCTTTCAAAAGGTCTTGACTTTGAAAACGTCAGCATAGTCGGTATCATTGCTGCTGATGGCTTGCTGAATCACCCCAATTTTAGATCTCACGAACGTGGTTTTCAATTAATGATGCAGACTGCTGGAAGAGCAGGAAGGAAAAATGGACAGGGTATGGTGATAATACAAGCATCAGACCCTGATATAGCTCTTTTCAAGTATCTACAATCAAATGATTATGTGAACTTCTTTCATATGCAAATGGCAGAACGAAAGCTTTTTAATTATCCTCCATATACTCGATTAATATCTATTGTTTTGAGGCATAGAGTCGAACAAGTTGTTGGTAGTGGAGCCAACTATTTTGCTGCAGAATTGAAACAGAAGTTGGGTTCAATAGTCTTAGGTCCAAATAAGCCAGTCATTAGTTATATTCAACGCTATCATATTAGAGAAATCCTCTTGAAGATTGATGCAAATTATTCTTATATCAAAGTTAGAGAAGCACTCCGCTCTGTCGAATATAATTTCCTAAGTATAAATGAATATAAGTACGTGAACTTTTATTATGATGTGGATTTGGTGTAGTATAGTTGTAGAGAGATTCAAATAATTAAAGAGGATTGTTTTAATGTAAAACAATCCTCTTTAATTATTTAATGGATAGTGGTTTATTTATTACTCTTTATCCCACCATAAGCGTCCATATTCATTTTGAATATCACCAAACTTTGAGTCTTTTGCCATATCATCAAGACGTTTTTTAAGATTATCATAGTTGTGTACTCCTTCATTAGGATATGTGAACTTAACTCTTCTTGGTGGCACTTTTGCAACGCCATTAATGTGCGGCTTTTCCCATTTAATAATATTTGATTCTAAATTGGGGTATCCAGTTCTTTTCCACATTGCGTATGCTTCATCTACATTTTTGAAATTTTCTACATACATTTGAGCATATATTTGTTCAAGGGCTTTGTTAGGATTCCATTTGACATCTTCCTTTTCTATAAAGGTGTTAATGCTACTTTGTTGAATAGCTTCATAGTTATTGATATCGCAAAATTTCCCAATGTCACTCCATTGCTTCATTGAAGATGCAAGTGCAGTGTCATACCATTCTTTTGCACTTTTGTGGCTACTGATATTCTCACGCAGTACAAACTCAGAAGCGAGTAAGCAAAACTCAGCATGCGTCATCACAGGTGCCCAGTTGCCTCCATTACCATTAGTGTCGTTGCCTTTCCAAAGACGAACTTGAGGAAGGTTAGCTGGTCTCATATTAATTGTTTGATCACCAATTTTTACTGACAATGATAATCTATTCAGTTCTGTAGCAAACTTATCATAGCTTGCTGTGGAGCCCATCCATCTACCGTAGCTTTCAGGTATCACACGTGTTGGATTAGTATTTTGTAGATTATATGCCTTTATATTTTCGAGAGTTAAGTTATTTATCTGGAAATATATTGCTTTTCTGGGATCTTCATTTTTATTGAGATAATTCATGAATGCGTTTGTGGCAATATCCATATCTTTGATTGAATGCCAATCGCCAGCATGAATGTTAGTGTAAAGCACGTCAAACCAAAGTATAAAACTATCATCTTTTGAGCCGAATACATAGTTTGAATTAGCAGCTGCAAGCACTTCTGAAGCAATTGCTTTAGCTTCATTAGGTTTCATTTTCCATAGTCTGCTTGCCAATCGCAATCTCAGACCATTTGCTGCTTTTATCCATTTCTTAACGTCACCATTGTAAGCCCTATCGTGTCCTTTGAGAGAAACTAAATTGGATGAGCTTTCTACAGATTTCAGTCCAGCTATACATTCTTTCAGCTGTCTATCCCATGTGGTCGATAATTCTTCTTGTGTCTCAAAACGTGGGTTCATACTCTTGTCATCCACTTTTCCTTCTCTTGCAAGCCATGCTTCAGAATATGCTAATGATCCAAACAGATCGGATGTTTGAATTCCTTTTGCAATCAATAAGATGCGAGAAATATTTTTTAAATGCTCATAATTTTTCTTTTGGCTCTCATCCATTTTATCTATTAAGTAGCGAATATGAGTTACATAACTACCCATCTCATTATATTCACTATAAATAGTTCCTCCAATGTTGTTGTTGAAGTAATCATATTGAGTAAGGTTGTATCCCCAAATTCCTGCTCCATATTGAAGCCATCTAAATTTTGATGCGTATATACTGTTCCAACAGTGTGCTGCTGTGAGTGTTTGTATCTGTGCAGTATAAAACAGTTCCTCTGGATGAACACTTGGTAGCGATGCTGGATTTGTATTCAAGTCCTCAAAGCCATCTGTGCAGCTTGTCTGAAAGCCAAATACAAATAGGCTCACAAGAACCAATATAATATTCTTAATCTTTTTCATAATATCTTTTCAAATTATAAATTAAACTTTACTGTTACTCCATAAGTCCTGCTATGTACAGCACCACCACCTTCTAAGTATTCGGAACTAAGAGAAGTTTGCAGCCCTTCAGGATGAATATTGTCAGGCAGGCTATTATATAGATATCCAACGTTTCTAACAACAAAACTTAGCGATGCATTATTTACTGCAATCTTGCGTGTCCAGTTATTTGGGATGTTCCAGCTCAATGAGATCTGACGTAATGATATCCATGATAGTTTTTGAATGGATGCCTCTCTAATTCCATTACCCCAGTCAAACATATTTGCATAATATAGATAAGCTGACAATGGCTGAACTAATCCTTCTTCATACGCTTGTTGATAACTCTTTCCACCTAAGTTCTTTCCGTCTGCATTTTTTGCACCTTGTACGAAAATACCATCTGGAATCATACCATCATAAACTGTTCGTCCATCGGGTGCTGGTAGCTTTCTTTCCAAACCACCATATTCTTTTGTTCTACCAGGCAAACTGCTCTTTAATCTTCCTGAAGACATTCCATAGTTATATGAACCAGAGAATACGTCACCGCCAAAGCGAGCATCAAATACCATTCCGAATGAAATGTTTTTCCACGTTAGATCGGTTGTGAAGCCACCCAATAAATCTGGCTGCATACTGCCGATTTTTTCGGAAGTTCCCGAACGAATCCATCCTCCAGCTTCATTCAATAGTTTGTTCCCATTCGCATCTCTTTTGTATGCATAACTCGAGTATATGTCTCCATAAGAGCCTCCAACTGTAGCCCATGCGCCTGTGTCCATTCCACCACCGAGCAATTGATATTTATCAACTCCAGGGTATAGTTCGATAATTTTGTTTTTGTTATGAGTGATATTTAGTGATGCATCCCATAACCAGTCTTTGCTTTGAACTATAGTGCCATCAATCATGAGTTCGACTCCCTGATTTTGGATGTTACCAGCATTAATAATTCTATAGTTTACCCCAGTTTCAGTTGATGTAGGCAGAGCCAAGATTTGATTTTTAGTATTTGTTCTATACCAAGCAAAGTCTATTCCGATTCTGTTTTTTAAGAATCTTAAATCAAAGCCAGCCTCTAGAGCATGTTGTTTTTCAGGCTTTAGGTCATTTGCACCTAAATTGTTGTTTGCGTATTTGAAGTATGGATAAGTACCCGAGTTGTAATAACTATCCTTCTGAGAGTTATAATACAAATATGTGCCTGGATCTGTTATCAGATATGGGTCGGTGTCTTTACCAACAATTGCATATGATGCACGTAATTTCGCAAATGAAATAAATTGTGGCATGTTATATTTAAAAGACTCTGTTAGAATCCATGAAGCACCCACAGATGGATAGAAGTATGATACATTGCCACTTCCATCTAAATATCTAAGGGTTGATGACCAGTCGTTTCTACCAGTAATATCTAAGAATACTTGTCCTTTCCAATCTGCATTGATAGATGCAAAGGCTGAATTAATTCTTCTTTGATTAACTTTTGACTGTGCAGAGGTAGTAGCAGGGTTTACAGAGTTGTTTAGCTCAAATACGCCTGGAACACGTAGTCCGTTATTGGTTTGTGAATTGTGATATGCTCTCTCGTCGTCGTATCTTTCAGTTGCAACAAATCCGCTCAATGAAAAATCTTCAAATCTTTTATTAGCTGACAACATTGCGGTTATTTTTGATTGGAGAATTTTTCTTTCACTTAATGAGTATCCTGCACCTCTAAATTGTGAGTTCTCTGTTGCCAAAGTTTTATTTTCGTTTTTGATATAGCTTCGATTCATGTCAGCCTTAATTGTAAACTTCATCCAATCAGTCAGATTAAAGTTTAAGCCCATCATTCCACGATATACCTCTTCTCCTTGTAGTTGGTTGTTTTCAAAAAAATCAAATAGTGTTGCCGAGTATTCAAATGGATCGTTTGCATTAAAGCCGTCTCTTGCATCAGACCAATAATGCTTTTTCCAATACTTAGTGTCGTAATCACGTGGAACACTAAAAGAGAAGTCATAAATTGGCGATCTATCACCACCTTGATAAGTTGGGTTCTTACTATATGTGTTTACGTAGTTGAATACTGTTTCTGCTGAAACGATCTTGCTTATATCGTGAGTTGCATTTAATGATAAGCTTAATCTATTGAAATAGTTATTAGGTGTCAACCCTTTATTATCAAGATATGACATTGATAATCTATATGTGCTCTTGTCTGTGGCTCCAGAAATTGCCAAGTTAGTATTGCTATACAAGCTTGTTTGATACATCTCCTTTAGGTTGTCAGGATAAGGTTGATGAATAGATTCATAAATTCCTGCTACTGTATATGGTTTGTAGTCATATTTAGGTCCGTAATTTCTCCCTGCACTGATATTTCTGTTTTCTGTTTTATCATCATTTAGAGGCCAGAGTGGATAAGTACCCATCCCAAATTCATTTTGCATTTCAGGATAGCTATGAATTTTTTCCCATTGTTGTGTTTGTGAAAAGCTTATTCCTAATCCTTCCCCTTTTGATCCTTTTTTCGTAGTGATTAGTATCACTCCATTTGAAGCTCGGGAGCCATATAAAGCGGTCGCAGCTGCCCCTTTTAATACTGAAACTGACTCAAAGTCATCAGAGTTTAGGTTTTTTAGATCATTACCGAAGTCTCTGTCGAATTTTTCTGTTCCTTTTGTAACCTCATTCTCAATAATAATCCCATCAATTACGAAAATAGGTTGATTGTTGCCTGATATTGAAGTGTTTCCTCTAATCAAAATTCTTTGTGAAGATTGAGGACCTGCTGCTCCCATGTTGATTTGCACTCCAGCTACTTTTCCTTGCAAAGCATTAATTGGATTTACGACGTTAGATTTCAAAAGCTCGTCTCCCTTTAGCTCTGTCATTGCATAGCCTAATGCTTTTTTATCCCTACTCATCCCCAATGCTGTTACTACAACTTCTGATAGTAACTGAGTGTCTTCTTTAAGAACGATCTTAACGTTTTCTTTTTCGGTAACTACGAATTCTTCAGATTCATAGCCGATGTATGAAATAACGAGAGTAGTTCCACTACTTACTGAAATGGAGAAATCTCCGTCAATCCCTGTGATAACACCACTGCCTGGGTTATTTTTGATGATGACATTTGCCCCGATGATTGGTTCTCCTTGTGTGTCTAATACAATTCCTTTCAGCACCTTTGCCTGGTCTTGTCTAAGAACATCATCGTTCTTATTAGCATAGACAGATGTCTGAAAGCAAAAGAGAAATAAAACGAAAGAAAGAAATACTTTTGCTCCTTCTTCACTAATTGTTGATAGTCTCATAGCTTAAAAAAATTAAATTTGATTGAATTGATAGTTACTCTCAATGAATATTATTTGCTGCCTCTTTTGCAAATAGTTAGTGTGCAATGATTTATATGAATAGTAGTTGTGTTTGTAAAATATATTCTTTTTTGTATCTTTTTTGTATCTTTTTTGTATTTGATGTGGTATTGCTACTAATCGTTCTAATAATTGCAAAGATAAACTATTTTATTTCAAGGATAAAATTTTCACATAATTTTATTTGTGACTCAAACTCTTTGATTGCTTAGTGGTTGCAGTCAGCTGGACTCTCATTTAGCTCTTATTTTGATATCGTATTATTGAGAATAAGTGTAATTTGTATTAAATTATCCTTGTTTATTTGAACTTTGTTGTCTTTTTGACATGATATTAGATGTAGATATTGACGTTTTGTTATGTTTGTATGGTTTGATTAACATTGAATGCTTTCTATTTTATCCACTTCTCCCCCCCCCCTTACTCAATATCCTTCAACAATTCTATCTCATCATCATTCATTGATAATACTTGCAAGTCAATTTGAAATCTTATAACTGAGATTATTTTTTCGGAGTCATATCCAATTATTGAGTCAACTAAAGTGCTTAGTCTTTGTGGAGATTGGAGTTTTAGTGTCTTGTTTACCAATAGAGCTATTTCCTTGTACTCATAATTTGATAAGCCCGTTTTGTTCTTCTTTAGGCAAATATCACAGCTACCACAATCTTTTGGGTTTTTCTCGTTGAAATAGATTAAAAGCATACGACTCCTACAGTAGCGTTCATTTTCGGCATAATCTGTCATGGATGTAATGCGTTTCTCAAATCTTTCTTTTCGTGTTTCAAACACTCTTTTTGGTATTGATACAAATGGAGTATCTTCACGTGAGGTTGTGAATACTATGAATGGAGTTTTTTTCTGTGGAATATAGTGTATGTGCCTTAGCTTTGTCAGGTGAATGAGGTTCTGATATATATCATTGCGTGTTTTATTTAGTTTTGTTGCAAGAAATCCCTCATCTATATATGTATAATCGGCGAACAATCCAGTATAGTTGCGTAATATAGTGTGAAGTAGTTCTGAGCTATCTTTTGAAAGATTTAGGTTATATAGTTCATCACGATAGACAATGAATTTCAATCTCGAGCGGGCATCCACCTCTTCAGTATATTCAATATATCCTGCAAGGTCTAATATCTTTAGTGCATGATGAGTTTGTATGTAGGGAAGCTTGTAAGGATAGCAAAACTCATGCAGATTAAAATCAAAAATCCTATTTAGTCCAGAGCCAACGGCAATCTGATAAAAGTTGCCAAGAGCTTCATAAACACGAGTTATAAACTCTCTTTTCGGAAAAGAATCTGCTATTCTCTTCTTAAGTTTGGTTGAGTCGGCTTTAGTGTATAAAATCACAGCATAAGATCTGTCGCCATCTCGTCCTGCACGTCCTGCCTCTTGATAGTATTCTTCTAATGAGTTGGGCAAATCCATATGCACCACTGCTCTTACATCAGGCTTGTCGATTCCCATTCCAAAGGCATTGGTTGAAACTATTACTCTACAATCGCCAGACTTCCATGAGTTTTGTTTCAATATTTTTTGATCGTGAGAAAGCCCAGCATGAAAATAATCAGCGGAAATGTTTTCATCTCTCAAAGTGGTGGCAATTTCTTTAGTCTGACCTCGGCTACGAACATATACGATGGCAGTGCCTTGTACTGATTTGAGAATGTGCACCAATTCAGCACCTTTATCTTCAGTTTTGCGAACTACGTAAGATATGTTTTTGCGTTCGAAGCTTGTTCTGAAAACATTTTTCTTCTTAAAGTGTAGCTTGTCTTGGATATCGTTGGCTACTTCAGTGGTGGCGGTGGCAGTTAGTGCCAACACAGGAACATTGGGTAGTCGGTCACGAATTTCGGCAATCCTCAAGTAAGAAGGGCGGAAATCGTATCCCCATTGAGATATGCAGTGAGACTCGTCCACAACGAGCAAACACACATTTATTGCCCTAAGTTTTGTGAGAAATATTTCGGATGCTAACCTTTCAGGGGAGACATATAAGAATTTGAAGTCGCCAAAAATACAGTTCTCAAGGGTCATTATTATTTCCTGACGTGTCATGCCTGAATAGACCGCCGCAGCTTTTATCCCTTTTGTGCGTAGGTTGTCCACTTGGTCTTTCATTAATGCAATAAGAGGAGTTACAACTAAGCATAACCCCTCCATAGCCATTACTGGAACCTGAAAGGTGATGGATTTGCCACCACCCGTTGGCATTAGTCCAAGGGTGTCTTTCTTTTCCCAAATGGACTTAATAATATCTTCTTGCAGTGGACGAAACGAACTGTAGCCCCAGTATTCTTTCAGAATATCGTGAAACATTGCCGACTCCATATCACTCTCTATTTTTATATTTCATCAATATGGTCATTTATATCTTTGACCATAAGCTGTGTATAGTAATTATTACCATGCCTATTTTCTTCAATAGTATAGCAAATATTTACTGCCTGTTTTTCTTTTATTTTCTTGAAATAGGTATCGGAGCTAAAAGCAATTGCTTGTAACGGTGTATTAATAGATTTATCAATCAATTCTAATTTGATGTGATGAAATCCACGTCCTACAAGTTTGCTGCCTCCAGAGTCAAATACTTTTTTTGTTACAAACAGTGGATTTTCATTTTCGGGACCAAAGGGGCTAAATCTTGACAAGTCTTGCACAAATCTTGATGTGACATTGTTTAGCGTGATATATGCGTCAACATTTATTTGAGGCTGCATCATTTTTGATTCAATCTTTTGAAATGATATGGTCTCAAAGCGACGTTTAAATTCAGGGAAATTCTCCTCTCGAAGAGTCAATCCTGCTGCATAAGTGTGTCCACCAAAATTTTCAAGGATATCCTTACACGACTCTATCGCTTTATACACATCGAAGTTGTTTACTGAACGAGCGGAGCCTGAAATCATTCCCCCAGATTTAGTAAGTATTACGGCGGGTCTATAATACTTTTCAGTAAGTCTTGAAGCCACAATACCTATTATGCCTTTATGCCATGTTTCGTTGTAAATCACAAGGCTTTTGGAGTCTCTATCCATCAGCACTTTGTCAACATGTGCGAAAGCCTCATCGGTGATCTTTTTGTCTAACTCTCTTCGATCTTCGTTGTATTTGTCAATATTGAGCGATTTTTCTCTTGCCTGATGCATATCCCCAGCGAGCATCAAATCTACTGCCTCCTTACCATTCATCATTCGCCCAGAAGCGTTTATTCGAGGTCCAATTTTGAAAGCGATATCATTTACAGATATTAATCTCTTGCTCAATCCACAAATCTCGATAATGCCACGTAGCCCATAGCTTGGATTTGAGTTTAGCTGCTTCAATCCATAGTGCATCAAAACTCGGTTTTCGCCAGTAATTGGCACTATATCAGCGGCAATGCTTACTGCCACTAAGTCTAATAGATTCTCTATTTCTGAAAATTCAAATCCATTTCTGATGCTAAAAGCGTGCACTAATTTGAAGCCAACTCCACACCCCGAGAGCTCACTATAGGGATAAATGGAATCTTTGCGTTTTGCATCAATCACAGCTACAGCATCAGGGAGAGTATCTCCAGGCATGTGATGGTCACAAATAATAAAGTCGATTCCTTTTTGCTTGGCATAAGCCACTTTTTCCACAGCCTTTATTCCACAATCTAATGAAATAATCAGCTTGACATCAGTATTAACTGCATAATCGATTCCCTGAATCGATATGCCATATCCCTCATCGTTCCTGTCAGGAATATAATAATCAATATTATTGGTTATTTTCCTCAAAAATTTATAAACCAACGAAACAGCCGTAGTACCATCAACATCATAATCACCATAAATCATAATTCGCTCTTTGTTTCCCAAAGCTTTTTCGATTCGTTTGATGGCTATTTCCATGTCGGGCAACAGAAAAGGGTCGTGAAGATCGTCGAGACTTGGTTTTAAAAACCTATTTGCCTCTTCGATGGTTGTGATTCCTCTTTTGATTAATACCTCTACCAGTACTGGGTCTATTTCTAATTCTCTCGTTAGTTCATCTCTTTTCTTTTTTTGTTCGGTTGATAGGGTTAGATAATTCCATTTGTAGGTCATTTATATCGTTTTTTTCTTTTTTTCTTTGTGGGAAACCAATTTGTAGTATGGTCTCAAAAGCAACATTCAGCCCATGTATTCAGGCTCTATTGCTATATATTGCCATTAATATATACACCTCTGGCAAACTAATCTGTAAAGTTATATAAAAACTTTCAAGGTGCGATGTTTTTTGCGTTTTATTTTGGGGAGATAATTAAACGAGTGGGGGAATGGATGGAAGGAGTCCAAGCAAGCAATTTACATAGTTTGCCGTCGGTTGCAACTCTGTAAATGATGCGGATAAATGCTTGTACTTTGTTTGAATTGTTCGTTTATTTGTTTTTGTAGATATTGTACTGCTCCTTTATAGTCATTGTTATATCTTTTCTGAGCCATTTTGGTGACAGTACTTCAAGGTTTGTTCCGTGTGATAATATTTCTTGTATAAAATCGTACGTTGGACGAATGTAGTAGCTAAAAATGATGTAACTATCTGTAGCCTCTTCCTCTTTTTGAGAGGGATGCAATGGTAAAGATTTTAAGTATTTAGCTTGATGTATGTTAGATTTAATCATTACCTTTACAGCGTTTATATTGTCGTCAACAATTATCCCAAAGCTATCCTTGAAGTATGTGTTAGGATTGAAATCATTAGGTATTTCGAACTTGGTCTCCTTAACGGATACCTTCTTAAGTCTATCCAGAGCATAAGTTTGTATGCGTTTCTTATCTATATTTAATGCAATTAAGTACCATCTCTGTTTAAATATTTTGGTGCAATATGGAAATACCTCTTGTGTGTAGGGATTATCTCTACAAAAGTTGTGATACTCAATTTCTATCGATAAGTTCTCAGTCATTGCCTCAATAATTGGGGTTAGGTGAATCTGGGCTGACGGTATCTTCTCGAATAATATTTTATCTTTTATCTTATTACTCTCATTTATCAAATTGTTTATAGCAAATGTATTGAGTAGCCATGCTCTAACACCTTCGCTTTCCATATCACTACTATTTTCGATATAGTATTTGTAGCCATTTTTTTTGTCACATTCAATATTTATGTCAAACATCTGCTCAATTGCCTTTCGGTGGTTGTGAAAGGTTCTCAAAGGAAGATCTTCACCATTTATATTTAGTGATGATCTCAACCAGTGTTCATTTATTTCTTCAAATGTTATTTTTTCTCTTCTGTGTATTAAATCTGCCAACCATACGTAGCGATTGAATAGAGCAGAGGTGGTGTCTTTATTGTTGCTTTTGGAGGTCATGTTGATAATAGTTTATGGTGTTCTATCGCTATCGCTATCGCTATTGTTCTGTAATGATAGATTGCAGTTGTTTGATGTGAATTTATAATTTAATTCCTATTCTTCATAGGCAATAGTTTTATTTATTGTTGCTGCTTAATAATTATCCTAAAAGTTTTTTATTTGCGATAGGTGTTATATTAATCATTGTAGAGGCATAACAATCAGGCTCATTTAGTAAAATATTATTTATAACCAGATTGCTAGACATGTTTTCTAAGTCTTTTTTTATCACATTGTACTCCCACTTATCGTCATAAAGTTTATGGTAGGTACCTATTCTTAGTTTGTTTTCGTCTTCATTCACATACTGATGACAAGTATAAAGAAGAAATAAAAACTCATTGTCATTTAACTGCATCTCCTCATACTCTTTTATTTGTTTGCAAAATCTTAAAGATAAATTGTTGTCGATAAGGTCATGTAGCTTTTTTACTAAGCTCTTGGTTGATATAAACCCATCCTCCCTCTTTCTAAATAGCTTATTGAAGTGGTTGAATAATTCTCCATGACTAAGATTGTCTGTGCTCTCTTGAATGTACGGTTTGTTTAGTATTGTTGCTTCAATAACATCCAAGGGTACACGATAATGTTTTTGGTCATAGCTTATCTGAGATAATATTAACCCCTTTCTTACCAATTCATTAACACAGCTCATTAGCTTTAAGGTCTCTATGGCGTTTAATCCAAATAATCTGGCAATCTCTGATAGAACCAGCCTATTGTCATTACTGTTTGCAATAAAGAATGCGAATACAACTGCTGCGTTGCTGGTTATATCCATCTTGTTAGATACATAGTTGATACTTTCTTCTGCCTCATTGTAGAACTCATCGCTTAACTTAAACTTTTCAGCTAATTCTATTATGTACTCAATGTGATCAATAATAGTTTTGTTATTGTTGCCCTCTGTTTTGCTTTTGCCACTAACATTGTTTTGTAAATTACTCATGTCTTTATCTTTTTAATGTTCTGTGCAAAGATATCAGCGACGTATGCCAAATAATGACGCAGTGTGTTTATTTAATTCATCTAAGTTTGCTTATCTTAATATCTACAAAATTGGAATATAGATGCACTCTTATTTCCCTCCATCTTAATGCTTGTTAGTCTTTTATTTTTGCTGATATCTAACTTTTCTAATCTATTGTGGCTACAATCAAGTGTTCCCAGCTTTTTGTTATTAGTGATGTCGAGGTTAGTCAGATTGTTATCGGAACAGTTGAGTTCTATTATATTTTTGCTGTTACTTATATCCAAGTTTTCTATACTTTGATTAGATATGTTTAGTTTTTCTATAGATTTCAAATTTTGAAGAGATAAGTGTTTTAGGCTTCCCTTAGTGATTTTTGCCCATTTATCCCATTTTTCATCCTTTAAAATTGGTCTGCTTTCTATAACATTCTTTTCATATTGTATATCTATTTCTATAAGTTTATTGTTATTTATCAAATCTAACTGAGATAAGTTGGGATTGTTGGCAATTATAAGTTTGCGTAGATTTTTATTACCAGTAAGATCTATTATTGATAGATTGGTAAATGAGCAATTAATAGTTTCAATATCTATCTCCCCTAAGTATAACTCGGTTAAGTTGCAAAATAGACAAGAAATTTTCTTTAGATTAGTATTCTTTCTTAAGTCAAGTGTCTGAAGCTTATGACTTCTTCTACAATCCAGTAGTATTAGCTTCTTGTTTTTTGAAACATCTAAGCCTTTTAAGTCGCCTCGTGTACACATAAGTATACCAAGATCTGGTGCAAGGTCAGTATTTATAGATGTCCAATAGTCTGATTGTGTTTCATAGCTTGTAAGTACAATATAATCACATCGTGGTGCAGTAATAGTTACAGTATAAATGCCTGTATCCTTATAATGGTGCTCTATCGTTTTAGGGCGATGTACATTAGGATGGCTATCGAGGTAATTATAAACGATATCTATGTCTAAGTTGTTAGAGTCTACAAGAATAAGATTGTTATTATTATCACCCCAATCTACATTTACATAGTCAGTATGTGATATCCATATGGAGAAATTAGAACTGTCTCCTTCATTAACATACCAATCAAAAGTGATAATATTATAATTTAAATTTTCAGGCATGATTATGTTTTGTTTAATATTGGTTTTATAGTTTAAAAAATAGAATAGAGAGATTTAATCTTATTCCCAATTATTTTAATGCTTGTTAGATTAATATTTTTACTAATATCTAACTCCTCTAATTTGTTGTTGCTGCAATCAAGGTTTTTCAGTTTTTGGTTCTTAGTGATGTCGAGATTGGTTATATTGTTTCCTGAGCAGTCTAACTGAAGTAAGTTTTTATTGCCACTTAGATCCAGATACTCAATGCTTTGATTCTTTATATTTATTATTTCTAAAGACATACAACCATTAATGGAGAGATTTGAAAAACTACCCTTATTTGTGCGCTTCCATTTATAACATTCATTGTTGCTTTTAGAAAAAGGGTCTTTGTGGAGACGTGTTTTTTGATGTTGTACATCTAATTCTGTAAGTTTAGTGTTCTTATTTAGGTCTAATTGGATCAAATTGTTATTGTAGGCAATAAGCCTGCACAGATTCTTATTGCTACTTAAGTCTAAATATGTAAGCCTATTGTTTGAGCAATCAATAGTTTCAATATTTATGTTCCCTAAGTGTAATTCATTTAAGCCACAGTGGCTGCAAGAAAGGCTTTTAAGATCTTTATTCTTGCTTATGTCTAATGTTTTAAATCCATAACTTATCTCACAATTGAGTAGTCTTAGTTTTTTATTTTTTGAAACGTCAAACTTTTTCATTTTTACCCTTTTTAATACCAACGCACCAAGATCTGGAGCAAGCTTTGTATTCAATGATGTGCAATATTGACTAAAAAGATAGGATGATAGTTCATTATGGTTGGAAAACGCAATATGATTATATCGTGGCGTTGTAATGGTTATGTTATATATACCACTATGTTGGTATTGGTGGCTTATAGAAGTGAAAGGAGAATAGTCAGTATTATCAAGCTTGTTGCAAATTTCATTTATCTCCATATTGTTAGAATCCACTTTATACTGTTCATTATTGTTGTCACCCCAATTTATATGTATATAGTCCGTATGTGATGCCCAAATCAAAAAGAAGACTTTGACATCCTCTTCAGCATACCACTCAAGCGTAATTGTATTATATTTTAAGTCCTTATTCATGATTGCTATCTATTTATTTGAAGTAAAACTGGTTCATTTTTCATCTCATACCACTCATCCAAAATAGCAGCATTGCTAAATATGGTATGCTCCGTTTGGTGAATGCCATATTCATCATGAATATGCCCAAATAGATGATATCTTGGTTTGATGTCAAGCACTTTATTGAGTAATGATTTGCTACCATACTTTACTTTGGCACTATAGTCAAGTATATCGAATGGTGGCTCGTGCGAAATGAGTACATCAATATCTGTAGGAATTATTGTTATCTTATCATCAGGGTTTTCAAATAGCATCTCTTCCAGAAACAGAGGTGTGCCCCAAAATTTGATACCATTAATTACTACCCCCGAATGATGTAGATAGTGACAGTTGTCGGGCAGCGTGCCCACGTGGTTGTCATAGAGCCAATTGTCATGATTTCCAGCAATAAATATTTTATGCTTGTAATCTAACTTGCAAAACCAATCAATAAACTCCTCCACCTCTTCTTCGCTACCACCAAAGGTGATGTCGCCCGAGTGGATAATAATATCAGCTTTGGGTAAGTTGGTTAGTAAGTGGTGTTTACCGTGAGTGTCGGATAGGTGGAGGATGGTCATAGTGTAGGTTTTATAGTTCTATTTCTTTAGTGATATCTGTAAGATAGTCTATTTTTTCTATACACTCTTTTGCAAATTCATTTGCAGATTCTTTGCTGCTTATTTTATCCCAGGTAAAATATTTAATTTTTTCATAAAAAGGCCACCATGCGTCATGCGAGCTGCTTGGAATTTCTGCCCTTATTTTATTTAAGTCATCTATTGAAAGTGAGTTTTCTAACTTGTTGTGAAGAATACCATATATAAAACCACGACTTTCAGCAGATATATACATTCCGCATTTATTCCAGCTAGCCTTACTGAAAGAGATATTAATACCGTTAAACCTTGAGGATACTCCCCTATACTTTATTGCCAATCCCTTTTTTTCTGCATAATCTTCCATCAATGGCAAGAAATACCTTCTTGTTAGTCTATCTAAAAACT
>CAZNRT010000036.1:0-1256 GCA_964575445.1 uncultured Proteiniphilum sp.
TAAATAATCGTGTTTCTTGGGCTCATCAAATAAGTGAGAATGATATTGCCAATTACTCAAGAAAAAAAGTGTTGGGTGAAGAGTTTATGAAATAGTGAATTGATATAATTACTTAATGCCAAATATTTTACTATTTTTGTATTATTAAAACATATAAAAGATATGGTCGAACTTTTGATGAAATATAATCCGCACGTCTCAGTAGATTGTGTTGTGTTCGGTTTTGATGGATCCAAACTGAAGGTGTTGCTAATAGAAAGAACCATTGATGATAATAAAAGCTTTTATAGCGACAAAAAGCTACCCGGTAGTGTAATATATGAGGAGGAGGATTTAGATACCGCCGCTATACGCATATTAAATGAACTGACTGGGCTTAAAAACATCTTTCTAAGTCAGTTTCATAGCTTCGGAGACCCACTGCGGATCAGCAACCCGCGTGATAAAAAGTGGCTGGAGAAGATAACTCAGCAGCAAATTGGAAGAGTGGTGACAGTGGGCTATGTTGCATTGATAAAGATAAGTCGCAAAATTATATTCGAGTCGGAAAATACTACCGCACAATGGTATGATATTAAATCATTGCCCAAAATGCAATTGGCATTCGATCATAATCAAATCACTGAAGAGGCACTCAAGCATATCCGTCGTAAAGTAATGTTGGAACCTCATATATTATTTGAGCTCCTGCCCCAAAAGTTTACGATGACACAGCTTCGCAATCTCTACGATATTATTTTGGAAACAAAATCGGATGTCAGAAACTTTCAAAAGAAGATGCTACAGATAGAGGGTATAGAACAATTGGATGAGGTGCAGAAAAATGTTCCGTATCGAGCTCCACGATTGTATAGATTCGATAAGAAGAAAGCAAAGATAAAGAGCAGGAAGTAAGTATTGCAAACTTGCTTGTCTTAATACCCGCCCAAAGGCTTGGCTCTCATTGCTAAGCCTTTTTTGATGCCAAAAACTTTGTAGAGTACCAATCATCACTCTGAGGTGAGTTATAAATATCAATTTCCTACCCTTTGTCATTTTGTTTTGAGTCATAAAATTACTTTGAGAATAGTCATAAAAGATAATTTTGTACTAAAAACACTATTGCAAAAGGTCATAAATAGTCTTTTCCCTCCAATTATCGATTGTTTTTGAGTCAAAAAAAAATTATTGGGGCGTATGTAACGTTACAAATGGTCCGATCAAACTGTATTACCCTAATTGTAATAGACCTTTTTGGCTAATACACTTTGATTGAT
>CAZNRT010000036.1:1356-23201 GCA_964575445.1 uncultured Proteiniphilum sp.
AAACTGTATTACCCTAATTGTAATAGACCTTTTTGGCTAATACACTTTGATTGATACGTTTGTGTTGAGCCTTTTTGGCTAATACAAATTTATTGGTTAAAATGTATCAACACAATTGGGCTGATAATAAATTTATGACTCGCTTACAGTTTATATTGTTGAGGAAAAGAAGTTTTATGGCATTATACAATTCCACAATCTGCATAAAATCATTTTAGATGACTCAATATCATTTGGTAATCTATATAAAATCTACTTTTATGACCCAATGTCAAACGTTGGAGTATATAAAATAAAGATTTGATAGTCATTGTGGTTTGATATTGAAGTCAATTTATATTTAGAGATATCTTTTGTATATTTGCACTTTAATGACAAACCAATTATTTAGGAAATGAACATTGCTATTGATTTTGATGGAACCATTGTTGAGCATAAATATCCTGCTATAGGCAAGCCCATACCCTTTGCGATAGAAACTTTGTTGCAATTGCAAAAGGATAATCACAAACTCATCTTATGGACAGTGCGAGAGGGAGACCTTTTGCAAGAGGCGGTTGATTATTGTGCCGAGCGAGGGTTGTATTTCTATGCAGCAAATGAAAATTATATTGGAGAAGATCGTGGCAAAGCTGCTCGCAAGTTGGGTGTAGATATGTTTATTGATGATAGAAATTTGGGTGGCTTGCCCGATTGGGGTGTTATATACAATGCGGTGAGAGCAACTGTGAATGGCGAAGATGCTATGAAAATAATGGCAGATAATTCGTCTATGCCCGAGCCAAAACGAAAGAAGAGGCTACTTGGATTGTTTGGGTAAGTATATATTGAATTAGTCTTTATTCTTCTCCATTCTATACATTTGTTCATAATATTCCATCATTTATTTCTTTTTATCAATTATTCCTCTATCTTTGCAACAAATTCATTGCCAATAATGCGAAAATTGTTTACAACATATTCACACACTTCTACTACAATGTTTATGACCCCTTGGGGGGTTGTATAAATATATCTTATCCGTAAGCACGCATTGCTATTTGATGAATTTCCTATTCATCACACACTTAATCAGACAATTATATTTTAAAATCAATATCGTTGATTATCTCAACGATTAAATATATTCATAATAATTATGAAGGTTATGAAATTTGGCGGCTCTTCCGTCGAAACACCCGAGGGCTTACAGTTAGTCAAAAAGATAGTAGAGCAGGAGACAGATCCTATCGTCGTGGTCGTATCAGCATTGGGCGGCGTTACTGATAGATTGCTATTGGCTGCTGAGTTTGCTTACAAAGGTAACTCGGGCTACAAATCATTGTTGGACGAGATAATACAAAAGCACGAGAAGGTAATAGAGCAGTCAATTACTCTTGATACTGATAAAAAAGAAGTGCGAGAGAAGGTGGTTATGCTCTTCGAGGAATTGAGAAATATTCTGCGTGGCGTATATCTTATCGGAGATTTGTCTCAAAAGACGTCCGACAAAATAGTTAGTTATGGTGAGCGTCTTTCATCATTGATAATTAGTAAAATAATTGATGATGCTCAGCTCTATGATGCTACTCAATTTATTAAAACAAACAAGCACTTCAATCATCATATCCCTGATTTGGAGAAGTCTAATGAATTGATAAAGCAGACATTTGCTCAAACGCCTATAAATAAGGTGGCAATAGTGCCAGGATTTATTTCTTCAAGTAATGAAGGTGATGATATCACAAATATTGGTAGAGGTGGCTCTGACTATACTGCCTCCATCATTGCCGCAGCTATGGATGCATCTATGCTTGAGATTTGGACTGATGTGGATGGCTTCATGACTGCCGATCCTAAGATTATAAGTTCGGCGTATGTAATAAATGAACTTTCATTTACTGAGGCTATCGAGCTTTCCAATTTTGGCGCAAAAGTAATATATCCTCCCACTATTTTCCCTGTGTATCACAAAAACATACCTATATATGTGAAGAACACATATAAGTCAGATTCTCCAGGCACATTGATTCGAGACATTCTCCCATCCAAGAATGGAAAGATAATCAAGGGTATCTCTTCTATTAATGATACTGCACTTATCACCATTCAGGGCTTAGGTATGGTGGGGGTAATAGGTGTTAACAAACGCATCTTTACTACTCTTGCCGATCATGGCATTAGTGTGTTTTTGGTGTCTCAGGCTTCATCCGAAAATAGCACGTCGATAGGAGTTCGTTCTCAGGATGCTCCTCTATCTAAGGAGGTGCTAAGCAAGGAGTTTAAGGATGAGATTGCTATGGGTAGCATCAATGAGATTATGGTAGAATATGATTTGGCTACTGTAGCTATTGTGGGGCAAAACATGAAGCACGTGCCAGGTATTGCTGGTAAGTTTTTTGGAGCCTTAGGGCGAAATGGTATTAGCATTGTGGCTTTGGCTCAAGGTGCTGGAGAGACCAATATATCGTGTGTGGTGGCAAAGTCTGACTTGAAGAAGTCTCTTAATGTTATTCACGACTCGTTTTTCTTGTCTCAATATCAAGAGCTCAATCTATTTGTGGTGGGCACTGGCACAGTGGGCGGCAAACTGTTAGACCAAATAAAGAAGCAACAGCAAACGCTTAAGGAACAAAACAAGTTGAGGGTAAATGTGGTTGGTATTGCCAATGGGCGCAAGGCTTTATTTGATAGAAAGGGTATAGAGCTCGAGGGCTATTATGACAACCTCATGAAGAATGGCATAAAGAGCTCGCCAATTATTATCAGAGATGAGATATTAAACATGAATATCTTCAACTCAGTATTTGTGGACTGCACTGCAAGTGATAAGGTTGCAGTTTTGTATGAGGATTTCATTTCGAGAAACATATCTGTGGTGACAGCCAACAAGATTGCTGCCTCTTCGGAGTATGAGGATTATCGACATCTAAAGGATGCTGCGCGTAAGTCGGGAGTTAAATTCCTTTTCGAGACTAACGTTGGTGCGGGCTTACCTATCATTAATACAATGAACTCTTTGGTCAATTCGGGTGACAAGATAGTAAAGTTAGAAGCAGTATTATCTGGCACATTGAATTTCATTTTCAATACTCTTAGCGAAGATGTACCATTTAGCCAAGCAATAAGATTGGCTGTTGAAGCTCAATTTGCAGAACCAGATCCACGTATCGACTTGAGTGGATTGGATGTTACTCGCAAGTTAGTTATTCTTTCGCGCGAGGCTGGAGCTAAGATAAATCAATCTGATGTGACAAAGAAGTTATTTGTTCCACAGAAATATTTTGATGGTTCGCTTGATGAGTTTTGGGAAACTATCTCCGAAATGGACGAATCGTTTGAGGAGCGTCGCAAACAATTGGCAAAAGAGGATAAGAAGCTTCGCTTTGTTGCCACATATGATAAAGGTAATTGCGAAGTGGGATTGCGAGAAGTAGAAAAGGGTCATCCTTTCTATGATCTTGAGGGTAGCAATAATATAATAATGATTACTACACAGCGATACAACGAGTATCCTATGGTAATAAAAGGATATGGTGCTGGTGCAAGCGTTACGGCTGCAGGTGTTTTTGCCGATATCATTTCAATAGCAAATATCAGATAATTAATTAATCCTCAGAATGCCAGAAATATGAAATATATTATAATTCTTGGCGATGGGATGGCAGATGAGCCCATTGCCGAATTGGGCAATAAGACGCCATTGCAGTTTGCTCAAACTCCATATATGGATATGCTCGCATTGAAAGGCAGAAATGGACTGCTCGATACTATCCCTGTGGGTATGGATCCAGGTAGTGAGATTGCCAATATGTCTGTGTTGGGCTACGATGTGCCCAATGTATATGAGGGCAGGGGTGTGTTAGAAGCAGCAAGCATGGGGGTGGATGTTCTCGATGGCGAACTTGCCATGCGTTGCAACCTGGTTTGTATAGATGGTGATATGCTAAAGAATCATTCAGCAGGGCATATCTCCACTATAGAATCCATAGAACTTATTCACCATTTGAATCAAGAGCTTGGTGATGATATCTTTAGTTTCTATCCAGGTGTATCATACCGACATTTGCTTAAAATGAAAGGTGGAGATAAGCATGTATATTGTCGCCCACCTCATGATATACCTGATACCCCCTTCCGTCCACACTTGGTGGTGGCTGAGGAGGAGTCGGGTGAGGAGACTGCTAAGGCACTTAATGATTTAATATTTCGATCTCAACAAGTTTTGGCTAATCACCCAATCAATATCAAAAGAATCAAGGATGGAAAAGACCCTGCCAATAGTATATGGCCATGGTCACCAGGTTATCGTCCCAAAATGAAGCTGCTTAGTGATATGTTCCCAATCAAGAGTGGGGTGGCTATATCTGCGGTTGATCTTATTCGAGGAATTGGGGTATATGCTGGGCTCAAGGTGGTTCTTGTGGATGGAGCTACTGGATTGTATGATACCAATTATGAAGGAAAGGCTGAAGCAGCCTTAAAGGCATTAAGAGATAATGACTTTGTGTTTCTACATATAGAGGCAAGTGATGAAGCTGGACATGAGGGAGATGTGCCACTAAAGGTGAAGACTATTGAGTATTTGGATTCACGAATAGTAAAACCAATTTATGAAGAGGTAAAGAATTGGGATGAAGATATCACGATAGCTGTACTACCCGATCACCCCACACCTTGTGCAATACGTACTCATACCAGAGATCCGATACCGTTTCTTATTTATCACAGATGTATTACTCCTGATGGTGTTGAAGCTTATGATGAAGTTGCAGCCAAAGAGGGCTCGTATGGATTGCTAAAAGGTGATGAGTTTATGAAGACTCTGTTTGAAAATCATTAGCATTGAGCAAACATAATCAATAAAAGACAAGAACAACTTATGAAATATTATAGCACCATTGGCAAACAGGCAACTACTACATTGCAAGAGGCAGTAGTGAAGGGCTTGGCTTCGGATAAGGGTTTGTTTATGCCCGAGTTTTTAAGAGCATTGCCTAACCACTTTTATGATAATATAGCCGATATGTCTCTACAAGAGATAGCCAGTAGTGTGGCAATCCATTTGTTTGGTGAGGATATCCCTGTAGATAGTATATCAGATATTGCGAGCAAGGCTTTAGATTTTGAGATTCCACTTGTAGAAGTAGAGGAGGGTGTCTATTCGCTTGAGCTATTTCATGGTCCCACTTTTGCATTCAAAGATGTGGGAGCAAGATTTATGGCACGCATGCTATCGTATTTTGTTAATGAAGAGCATCAAGATTTGGTTAATGTATTAGTAGCCACATCGGGAGATACTGGAAGCGCAGTTGCTAATGGTTTCTTGGGAGTTGATGGCATCAGAGTATTTGTGCTGTACCCATCGGGCAGGGTAAGTGATATTCAGGAGGCACAGTTTACCACTTTAGGAGAGAATATTGTGGCAATAGAGGTGGACGGAACGTTTGACGATTGCCAAGCTTTGGTAAAGTCTGCATTCATGGATAATGAATTGAACCGCAAGATGAACCTAACATCAGCCAACTCTATTAATGTTGCCAGATTCTTACCTCAATCGTTCTACTACTTTTATGCTTATGCACAATTATTAAAGTTGGGCATCAAAGAAGATATAATTATTTCCGTTCCCAGTGGTAACTTAGGCAACCTAACGGCTGGATTGTTTGCTAAACGCATGGGGCTTCCTATCAAAAGATTTGTTGCAGCTAATAATCGCAATGATGTCTTCTTCGATTATCTTCAATCAGAAACATATAATCCAAAACCATCAGTGCAAACTATTGCAAATGCTATGGACGTGGGCAACCCAAGTAACTTTGACAGGATATTAGATTTGTATAATCAATTGCATAGTGATATTGTGTGTGATGTTTCGGGATATAAATATACTGATGAGGAGATTAAGACTACAATAGAGGATGTTTTCTCTAAGAGGGGTTATCTCCTCGACCCACATGGAGCTTGTGCATATATGGCCGCCAAAGAGGAGATGAAGCATAGAGATACAGCCGTGTTTCTTGCCACTGCACATCCTGCTAAGTTTAAAGATGTGGTGGAAGATTGTATCAAACAGACTATTGATATACCTGATGGATTGAAAGCTTTTATGAAAGAGGTGAAGCAGACCAAGAAGATTGCAGCTGACTACAGTGAGTTTAGAAATTTGTTGCTCGATAGTGTGTAATATTTGATGGTCACTACTCGTTATATATTTCTACATAATGGATAAAGGGAAGCCAATATAAATCCAAAAAGGTTTAAACTGCTACTGTTAAGCATTATTTTTAATTTTTACAGTCGTTATTATAGCTTATTTCATTAGTTTTGTGCTCTGAAACCAAACTCAGATGGCTTTTCTAAATGAAGCAAATATTACTCAACATAACAATTCTTATTGCATCCATCGTGCTGATTCAATGCTCTTCTATTAAGAGGGCTAGTGTGGCATCAGTGGATGTGGGTGAGGAAATTATTAATATAAAAGATAGCATTGTAGATGTCTCTATCATAGATAAGGACACCATTGGCAAAGTTATCGGTTCTATTCTGGACTCTATTCCCCAATTAGAGTCGGACTCATTAAAGGCTATAATTGCAAAGCCTGACACTTTATTAATAGATTCTATAAAAGGTGTTGATACAACTAAGATTGTGGCTACAAATGATTCATTATCTTTAGATTCAACCCTCGTGCAACCTAAAGAGAAGCTTGAAGTAGCAGTGCAGTATTCGGCGCAGGACTCTATTGTGTTCACTAAAAATAATATGGGCTATCTTTACGGAGATGCAGATATAAAGTATGGCGATCTCAATATCAAAGGAGAGTACATTATTGCCGACATGGATAGTAGTCTAATTTCCTCAACTTTTGGAGTAGATTCAGTAGGCAAAGAGTTTGGTTATCCTGTTTTCACTCAGGGTGATAGTGAGTATGAGATGAAAGGAGTGAAATATAACTTTGAGACTGGCAAGGCTTATATAAATAACGTAATCACTCAGGAGGGTGAGGGGCATATAGTTGCTAATATAGCAAAGAAGAATGCAGATAATTCGTTCTATATGGTTAATGCTAAATATACCACTTGCGATTTGCACGATCACCCACACTTCTATATCAACTTATCCAAAGCGAAGGTGCGCCCAGGCAAGGATGTTGTAACTGGTCCTGCATGGTTGGTGGTGGCGGATGTTCCCCTATTTCCTATCGTTTTGCCATTTGCCTTTTTCCCCTTTACAGAGAATTATTCCTCAGGAATTATCATGCCCTCATATGGTGATGAGATGGAGCGTGGTTTTTATTTACACAATGGTGGTTATTATCTTGCCATTAGCGACCATGTGGATTTGGCTCTAACGGGCGAAATATATACTAAAGGAACATGGGGGCTTAGTGCTCGCTCCAATTATCGCAAGAGATATAAATATTCTGGTAGTTTTAACTCCAACTACCTTAACACAGTAATCGGAGATAAATCATTGAAAGATTTAAATATTCCTGGAGCATACTCAGTCTCTAAGGATTTTAAGATAAACTGGACGCACTCGCAAGACCCTAAAGCAAATATGTATAGAACTTTGTCGGCAAGTGTCAACTTCTCCACCAGTAAGGCTAACCTGAAAGATTTGAATAGTCTTTACAGACCAGAGTCATCCAACAATACTAAGAGCTCGAGTATCAACCTCACACAGCGTTTTCCTGAGTCGCCATGGAGCTTGTCAGCGTCAGTAAATATCAATCAAGTGTCTCGCGACTCCACTATATCGGCTACACTTCCCAACCTTTCGGTAACAATGAATAGAATTTATCCTTTCAAAAGGAAGAAGGCAGTGGGTGATGAAAGATGGTACGAAAAGATCTCTATGAACTACTCTGGGGAGTTTCGTAACTCAATCAATACAAAAGAGGATAAGTTTTTTAATTCCAACTTAGTGAAGGATTGGCAAAATGGGATAAAACATAATATCCCCGTTAGTGCTACTTTCTCATTGTTCAATGCAATTCAAATAACGCCATCATTTACTTATACCGAGCGTTGGTATTCTGGATCAGTAAAGGAGGCATGGAACCCCGTGGCAAAGCGAAATGTGGTGGTTGATACGATTAGTGGATTCAACCGTGTATATGACTATAGCACATCTATCAGTGCAAACACTAAGCTATATGGTATGTATGTGCCATGGAAAGTGTTTGGAAATAAAATACAAGCTATACGACACGTCTTTTCACCAAGTATTAGCTTTAGCTATAAACCCGATTTCGGTGATCCTAAGTATGGATTTTATGAAACGTACAATTATAGAAATGAATTTGGTGATGATGTGGAATATACCTATTCGCCATATTCACGAATGATGTTTGGAACAGCATCCAAAGGGCAGAGTGGTAGTATCGGTTTCGACTTTAAGAACAATCTTGAAATGAAGGTGAGAAGCGAAAGTGATAGCACTGGATACAAGAAAATCAGTTTGATTGATGACCTTGGTATAAACTTTAGCCACAACTTGATGGCTGACTCCATGAAGTGGAGCATGATAAATACTAATATACGATTGAAATTCTCTAAATCATATACCCTAAGCCTTAATGCTACATGGGACCCTTATCTATATGAGCTTGATAAAAATGATCAACCTAAAGCAGTCGATAAACTTAGAATACTTAATGGAAAAGGGTTTGGTAAATTACAAAGCACTGGGACATCATTTTCATATTCCATAAATCAAAGTACTATTAAAACTCTCTTTGCAAAGAAGGATAATTCTGATAAAGGCAAAGAAGATGACGATGCCAATACTCCACCAATTGATGATGGAACAATTGGTAGAAATCCTCGTGAGACTGGGGGAAGCAGTGTCTTTGATGCTGGAGATAGCTCTTTGGGTGAGTTTGATGAGGATGGATATCTCAAAAATGAGATTCAATGGAATCTATCATTCAATTATTCGGTGAGATATGGTTATGACACAAGGAACTTCAATAGGAAAAAGATGGAGTATCCTGGAATGTTGACTCATAGTCTTGGATTTAATGGCTCATTGCAGCCTTCCAAAAATTGGAACCTAACATTTAATACTGACTATAATTTTGATCTAAATAAATTCACCAGTGTAAACATGTCGTTAACGCGCAACTTGCACTGCTGGAGTATGTCGGCAAGCTTTATTCCAGTTGGTCCATACAAGTCATATAACTTCGTTATCCGAGCAAATGCTTCGCTATTGCAAGACTTGAAGTATGAGCAGAGAAACTCACCATATGATAGAAATACTGATTGGTATTGATGTTAGCTGTCCCGCTGAGGCGGGATCTTCGTTGCACTACGATTAGCTATTAGCTATTAGCCGTTAGCAGGCACTAACTATTTGTTCCACAATTTATCCATTAGCTCCTTCATTCGTGCTTCGGCAGAGTTGTTCTGTGCATCCCAAAACTTGTTGTTCGACAACTCTTTGGGTAGATACTCTTGTTTCACAAAGTTGTTCTCATAATCGTGAGAGTATTTGTACTCCTTTCCATAATCCAACTCCTTCATAAGTGATGTGGGGGCATTACGCAAATGTAGTGGCACTGATATATTCCCTGTTTCATTTACTTTGGCAATAGCCTTATCCATTGCAAGATATGCCGAATTACTCTTGGGAGAGGCAGCCAAATATATTGTAGCTTCGGCTAATACTATTCTGCCCTCGGGCCATCCAATCTTTTGCAGAGTATCAAAACAAGCATTAGCCAACAATAGCGCATTAGGATTGGCAAGACCAATATCCTCAGCGGCAGAGATAACCAATCGTCGAGCAATAAACTTAGGATCTTCGCCGCCAGCCACCATCCTTGCCAGCCAATAAATTGCAGCATCAGGATCACTACCACGAATAGACTTAATAAATGCCGAGATAATATCATAGTGCATCTCACCACCCTTATCATATGCAGCGGGATTCTCTTGTAGTCGTTCTGTTACATCCTTATCGGTTATTATTATCTCATCATCATCTTCATGAGCAGTCACCACAAGATCAATAATATTAAGTAGCTTGCGAGCATCACCTCCCGAAAATCGAAACAATGCATTAGTCTCTTCTACTTTGATATTCTTTTCCTTGAGAATAACATCCTCAGCAATGGCTCTTTCTAATAATTGCTGAAGATCATTCTTGCTCATCTCTTTCAAAACATATACCTGACAGCGAGAAAGGAGAGGACGAATAACCTCGAATGATGGATTCTCAGTAGTGGCACCAATCAGCGTAACGATACCTGTCTCCACAGCATGAAGCAATGAATCTTGCTGCGACTTGCTGAATCTATGCACCTCATCAATAAACAGTATTGGAGTATTAGAATTAAAAAACCGATTGCTCTTTGCCTTTTCAATAATTTCTCGCACATCCTTCACGCCCGAGTTCACGGCACTAAGCTTATAGAAAGGCGTGTCGATCGTATTTGCAATAATATTTGCCAACGTAGTCTTGCCCACACCAGGAGGTCCCCACAGTATTATCGATGGTATCCTTCCCGAATCAATCATCCTGCGCAACACCGCCCCTTTGCCCACAAGGTGCTGCTGACCAATATATTCATCTAAACTATTCGGGCGAAGTCGCTCTGCTAAAGGTGCACTCATTTTCATTACAATTTGTGGTGCAAATGTAATGAAAATGAGTGGGATTGGGAAAAAGATGTCTGGTGTATCACTTTCATCTAATAATTTTATAGATATTGTGATATCAGTTTTGATTAATCGATCTTCCAGTAATACCCACCCACTAATAAAACTATCAACTTGACAAAGTTATCCTTTTTTCTTAATCAGTAGATCAATTTTGTTAGATGTATGGATCTTTCTATCCATAAACGCATCAGCAATTGTTTCATCTGTAAACATCTCGAACCAGTTTGACTAAGGCAACTGACTGGCTATGATAGTTGCTTTGCGAGCATACCTGTCTTCGATTATTTCCATGAATTCTTGTTGTTACTGATGGTCAATTGAACCGATTACAAAGGTTTTACTGCCTTCTCAAATCAATGGATTTTGACTGGAAAGTGGGTAGGCATGCTCCAGAATATCTACAGAGCAAAGAAAGATCAGTATAACAGATATAAAAGGAGTCAAACACCTAATCAAAGCATATAAAAGTGGCACGATTACAAAAGAGCATATCAATAAACCTGGCTAAAATAAGTTCTTGGAATTATTAATCAACGTGAAAGTTGAAATTAGAGAGTGGAAAATAAAAGATGATGCACTGTGGGATGGCTTAAAAGGCTATGTGACCAACACATCGCTTACGGCACAAGAGGTGTGTCAACAATACAACAGCCTTTGGGTAATAGAGCGTGCATTAAGAGTAACTAAAGGTATTTTGGAGTTACGTCCCATGTTTCATTTAACTGAAAAAAGAATAGAGGCTCATGTCTCAATTTGCTTTGCTGCCTACAAAGTATACAAGAAACTAGAACGGATTTTAAGTATAATCGATATTGATTTGAGTGCTCATAAAGTATTGTCTATTACAAGAACGTTATAACCGTAAAGTTAAAGTTATCACAAAGCGGATAAACCTTATTCAAAACAATGCTACTGACTCCAAAACATAAATTTATTGTTGTGCTTTTTGATGAAAATTTATGGAAATCATTTTAAGGTTTCCCAGTGTCGAAGTCAGGAGCAAGAAGTCTTCGAAATATTACTGCAATGTGGGTTAACGTGCCCGACATTCAGAAAAGGCATTTACAATCTCGAGATTGTAAATGCCTTTTCTTTTGAGTCTATATCAATGAACTGTTTTTTTGAAAAACAGATTATCTGCGTTCGCGGTATACAATATCTTTAATCTTAGCAAACCCTTTATATTCCAAATGTTTTGAAATGGAGTTATTTGCACCATCCACTTTCCATAAAGTCATTTTACCTCCATTATTATCAGTAGCTGCTGTGTTGTAAGATCCAACAATAAGCTCATATTGCATAGCCATAAACTCTTCTGACTGATTATTCAATTGATATAGATAAGAATTCTTATAAAGATTAAACTTTAACAATGTCACTTCATCAGACGAGCCTAAACCAACATTCATTTCAGTAGTAGTATTTGTTCCAAGATTATGCAAATAAACTTTCTTGCCATCTGAATAGAACATAAAAGGAAATTGAGAATGAAATGCAAAATGAGTCGCTTTGTCAAAATTTGGAGCATTCAGATTTTCATAATATGCTTCTTGAGCAAAACCAGATCCATACATATTGATTCCATATACCGAACGTTTCCCTTGTGCATCTTGTAAAACTGCATAAACTAATCCGTTGGAATAACGAGTACCTTCCATGTACACCATATCTTTTCCTGTTTGGAAACTAAATAATCCTGCAGGTGAAGGGTCTGGAACAGGTGTCAATATATTTCGCCCGTCTTCATTGGCTGAAGTACCATAAGCCCATCCAACAAATCGCTTATTATCTATGTCATAGAAAAGAGCTGTAGAGCCAAAGTCGCCCTGCTGTAATCCAATATATGGAGAAACTTTATAATTTACTGTTCCACCACGGACGGAGGTGTTAATTGGTGCTTCAAAAGCTGCACCGGATGAACCCACATTTTGAACATATGCGTTGCCAACATCAGTAACTGCAAAATTAGCCCTCATTCTTTTCAACGCTTGATAATTTACCACTTTCTCGTTCTTGGGCGGCACAATGAAATCAAGACTAAAAATACTATAAGAATCATCAGTTTTAAATGTTTCTTTATCTAGTTTAAGCGTTCTATCTCCCGTCATTACATATATCATATCCCCAGGGCTAGCATAAGTATTAGGATAAAATCCAATTCCATAAGCATTGTGTGATTCTGGGAAACCTAATGGAGTCAGCACATCGGTTGCTACAACATTTCTATCTGACGATATCTTAGAAACCATATCCATACGAACCCTATTCTCAGGACCTTCGTTACACAACACAAGCCAACCTTCATAAGTTGTAGACGATACCATCAAGTCGAATTCTACACTTGTTTCTCTTCCCGAGCGAAGATCTTTTACAGTAAACCAAACAATGTAAGTGTATGCAGGTAATTCAGCAAGTCTATTTAAATTAAGCTCTCCATCTGGATTTAAGACTACCCATGGCGATACTCCCATATAACCACCCGTCTTTCTTTCAACCTTATAAACAAACTCAAAATTAGGGTTATCTGCTTTTATCTCACCCTCTAAAGAGGAAGTTATTTTTGGTGTTACAACTATATTGTCGACACTACCAAGAACTTCTATTTTCTCCGGAATATTCTCAATTGTTATTTCCGTAACTTCTGTATAAACGTAATTTCCTTTGTCATCGAAACACGAAACAAAGAGAACTATCAGAAACAGTAATAATATATTTTTATTTTTCATTCTACTATTCTTTTTTTAGTTGTAACTATTCATAACTTGAGTAATCAACCAAGTTCTTTGGACCTAACTGCATAAAACTTCCATCTTCATCTAACAAAGGTTCACCTGCATCTGCACGTTCTTGTAAATCTTTTTGTAAAGTTTTCCCAAAAAAGCTAAATCGTCCACCTACAATTTTCTGCCCCGCCATACCTGCATTAGTCCATTCTCTAACAGTAAAACCCAATATTTCATTTACATACACAAATTTCTTTGCAGTCCAAGGTCCAAAATAAGGTGATCCAAAAAAAAGCCAATAAGTGGGCCTTGTATATTTTTCGCTAATTGTGAAAGAAAAGTTCGTTCCACTCAACATCTTCCCAGTAGTATTATATGAGTTTGTGTTTTTATACTCCTCTATTAGTAGTTTGAAGTGCTCATTTTCTTCTAGTTTAAGAGCTAAACGGACAGAATTTCTTAATAAATCTTCGTGTCTTAAGAATCTAATAGAAACACGCACAGAACTTTCACCTGCTGCAATTTTAAAAGTATCTAAATTAGCTTCATAATGAACACCTTCAACTGCAGTAGTTCCCGCAGGGTCAACTACAATTTTCACTGGACGATCATAATCAACTACTTTGCCCAAAGTTTTAATTTCAGCAGATAAACTTGCCGCTTTTGCTGTAGGTGAGGCCGAGGCAAAAGAATAAGTGATGCTATCATTGTAAAATTCAGTTCCTGTTCCATATATATAACTTGATCGATATTGAAAATATACACCAGCATCATCGCTAGAAAAAACATCCACATCTTCTTTACTACAAGACGATGAAACTAATATCAGACCTACAAATAATAGTAAATATATTTTTTTCATTTTTTTTATTTTTATCTGTTTAACGGTTTTCCATTTCACTTGCAGGAATAGGCAATACATATTGTGATGCTGTTATAGTATAGCTAGAAGTGTTGTATCCGTTTTCTGCACTCAAAAGACTAGCATTCATCCTTTTATACATATAAAATATTTGCCCTTCACCATAAAACTCTTTCAAATACTCAAATCTTAATGCAGTCATTAATTGTGCTTGTGTCGAAAAAGTTTTATTGGGCACTCCTCTTCGTGCTCTGAACTCATTCAACCAAACAGTTCCCGCAGCAATATCAGGCTCGCATTCAGCAGCTATCAAATACATTTCGCTTAGTCGAATCAAAGGCATAAATGTACCATGAAACAACCTATTGTCTTCATCAACTATCCCTTTGTATTTGACAAGCATCTCACCAGTTACCCCAACCGAAGTAGATTGTTGCCATTGGGACTGATATCGATAATCGGCAGTTTCTCCTTGAAAAAGCTGAGTTGTAACATAATTTATGCGCGGTTTTAATAGCGAAGTTCTAGAATTATCAGGATCAAAGTTATAAGTGAAAATATCCTTCATTTTTTTAACATACATACCCATAAATACTTCAGATGAGAAGAATCTATCTGGAGTGGTAGTGTTTGCCAACAACTTATTTGGATCTACTGGAGGAAAGTGTGTATTCACGATTGGATCATCCAAAATTCTTTTTGCAGTTGTCAAAGCATTCTCTTTATCTTTAGCGTAGAGATATACTCTTGCTTTCAGAGCCAACACACTATAATAATTAAACCTCATTTGACGATAATGTAATTGTAAACCCTCTCTATCTTCTGGCATGAAAGCTAATGGACCATCAGCGATGACAGGGTCGTTGTCTTTCAACAAATCTTCAGCTTCGTTTAAGTCTCTCAATATTTTAAAACTCAAAACTGAGTCTGCAGGCAAAATGTCTAACACCTGAACAGTTGTAGATTCATTATAAGGAATTGAAGCATCATTATCATTTATTGCTAACCTAGGACCGAAGAGTCTCAACATATCAAAATGAAGAAATGCCCTCATTGCTAGCATTTCACCTTTCATAATATTGGCCTCTTTCTCAGTCAACACACCATCTTGTTCTTCTATATTCTCAAGAATAACATTACAGTTCATAATAGTATTATATGCTGTTAACCAAACAGCTGAAACCTTTTGTTCCACCTGACTGTCAGTATAATCCCAAGCAGTCAAAGCAGTCAAATAAGTGTTGTTTGTTTGTGGACCATATCTTTTGCTCAACACATCAATCATCTCATATGTCAAAGATTTTCCATATAAACTAGATGAACTCAACTTATTATATACGCCATTGGATGCAGCGTAAAAACCTCCTTTGGTAGCATACAGTTGTTTATCGGTTTGCTTATCCTTGGGTTGTACATCCAAGAAATCTGAACAAGCATTGCCCATAAAGAGGAACAACACTAGAGCTAATATATTATATTTAAATTTCATATTCATTTTGTATTAAAAATTTAATGACAAACCTGCTTCTAAACTTCTTGAGAAGGGAAAAGCTATTCCTCTCTCAGCGGTAATTGTGGAGGCACGAAAAACATCGCGCATTGAAACTTGTACTTTCAAACTACTTAAGCCCAAATTGGTTACCCATCCATCTAAGAATTCATAACCAACATATATAGATTCAAGTGCGAATACATTTTCTTGCTGAATAAATCGTGATGACATAGGGGTAGTCGCAGCATTAGCAATGTTCTTAAATCTCACAATATCTCCAGGTTTTTGCCAACGTTCGTACAGTGCACGTTTATCAAGGTTGCTATTCAATTGGTTTGTCGAAATATTCTCAACCTTGCTATAAAGTGCACTATTGAAAACATCTCTACCCAGTTGATACCTAAAGTTCATACTCATTGAGAATCCTTGCCAAGACAAAGATGTTCCTAAAATACCCTCCAACTTTGGTCGGCTATGACCACAGATTACTTCATTATCGTAGGAGTAATCATAGGTATAACCACCATCCTTATCATAAAACAACTCTCTACCTGTAGCTGGATCAATTCCCGCTGACTTAACTGCCCAAATATCATCAGGATCGGAACCATCATAGTAACGAACTTGATTGGAACCTCTTCCACTAGCATTCAAAACAGCTAATTTGTTTCCGATATTTCCAAGCTCATTTTTCTGCTGTCTAGCGTTGGCTCTAATCATCCATGTAAAACGCTCGCTTAGATTGCGAATAATGTAGAATGAAGCCTGAGCCGTTAAACCTTGCGAAGTTTGCTGACCAGCATTGGTAAGATATGTTGACGTACCAGATGAAGTAGGCATGCTGATAGAAATCAATAGAGGGTCGGTCACCTTGTGATAATAATCCACATTCACCGTTAATCGATTGTCAAGAACTGTGAGGTCTAACCCTATGTTACGGTCAACTGTAGTTTGCCATTGCAAATTAGGATTTCCCAACTGTGAAATGGTTGCTCCTAAACCAAAATTGTTTAATGAGCCATATTGGAAAGCATATACTAACATTGATTTAGAAGAGTCGAAACTCTGATTTCCAGGATTACCTATAGAACTTCTAATTTTAAAATAGTCAATCCAATCGGTGTTATATTTAATAAACTTTTCATTGTGTATATTCCATGCCAAACCTACTGACCAAGTTGTATTGTAGCGTTTTGAAATACCAAAGACTGACGATCCACTTGTTCTTAAGTTGAAATCTGCCAAGTATCGATTGTTAAATGCATAACCAAGGTTTAAATATCCGTTAACAGAACGAGATATTGCTTCGTAAAAAGTGGGTGCTCCACCTTCAGGATATCCACTTGAGAAAGAAGGATAAGTGAAATCACCTTCAGGAAATCCTTGTGCCGAATAACCCTGTGTCAACGTTTCGCTACCGTAAACATTTCCACCAACCACAGCATTAATTTGATGTTTTTCAGCAAACACCTTAGCATATGTGGCACTTAATTCTGCTTCAAACTGATTATTGGTAGCAGTTGTAGTAGTAAAGAGTCCTTTCTTTATTATCTCAACCTCATCAAATCGTGTGTCATTAGGTGATTGGAATCTTTCGGATTCGTCCGATTTATAAGTCAAACCAACACGTGTACGTACTTTCCATTCTTGTGTTGGGAAATATTCTGCAATAAAATAATTGCTTAAACTCAAGTTACTTCCAATATTCCGACTGTTTTGACTATCATTCCACAATGGGTTTGGAGATTTTACATAATCATTGTTTTCTAACCATTTATCCATACCTCCTTCTTCATTATATTTCTTGTAGTAAGGATTAGCAGCAGCATACTGATTAAAAGATACTACAGGATTTTCGATATTGGCAGAATTCAGAGAGAATTTATTCGTAAATTGAAATTTACTCATGCGATAAATCAAATCGATATTACCATTAGCTACTTCACGTGATGAATTTTTCACAACACCTGAAACACCATTATATCCTGCTCCAACGCCAAATAAGAAATTACCCTCACCACCTCTTACATATATTGAGTGTTTTTGATTAGCACCAACCCTAACAGGTTCAGCCAACCAGTAAGTGTCTACACCACTTTCTACAATTGCTAACTTCTCGTGGTACAGTTTATTCAGTTTAATCTCATCGATTAACGATCCTGAAGTACCTCTATCATATCTTCCCGCTAATTTTTCAAATTGAAGCTTTTCAGCAGCATTCATTAAATTGTAACTGGATAAATCTGGCATGGATATATTTAAGTTTCCATTGTAACTCACCTGCAATTTGCCAGCTTCAGGTTTAACTGTCTCAACAACAACCACTCCATTTGCTGCCTTCGATCCATATATTGCAGTAGATGCAGCATCTTTTAGTATTGTTATAGACGCTACCCTATTAATATCCAAATCATTTATGACTCTAAGACTTGATTCAAAACCATCCAGAATAAATAATGGTTGATTTGGGTCTGCTTCTAGTTCATCACGAATTCCAAGCATACTTGATTTTCCACGAATTTCCATATTTGGCAATCGATTAGGGTCTGACCCAAATTGGTTGTCGTCGATTATCGCAAAAGATGGATCCAAAGTTTTCAAACTTTGCAAAATATTAGGTGTACCCATTGTTTTTAATTCTTTTCCAGTGTAAGTAGAAGAAGAACCTGTAAAATCTTCTTTTTTACGTGTAAATATCCCCGTAATAACTACCTCCCCCAGTTCTGTATCTTGTCCTTTCATCGTCACCTTGAGTTCTATCTTCATGCCAGGTTTTATTTCTACCTCTTGATTCTCCATCCCAATAAAAGTAAATACCAACACATCATTTTTATTTGGAACGGCAATAGAGAATTTACCATCAACATCTGTTACGGTGCCAATTGCATTTTCAGATTTTAGGTAGATGTTTACGCCTGGTAATGAAAGTCCATCATTGTCAACGACAGTGCCAGTAAGTATAATTCTGGCTGGATGCTGTGTCACATCCATGTTTTTGGTTTCAGCAATCTTCGCAGCAGATATATTATTAGGAAATTCCTCCCTCTCATACACCACCACCTGTTCCTCAATCACCTTATACTCCAGGTCGGTGTTTCTAAGGATTGTTTCCAAGATTTCGTCGATAGTTTTGTCGTCTGCTTTCACGTTCACTCTTTTGTTCAAGATTTTGGTGGCGTTGCCAGAGAAGACGAAGCTATAGATGCTGCTTTGTTCAATCATTTCGCATACTTGTTCTATCGTAGCTGACTTCAGGTTCAGAGATATTTTTTGACTCTGAGAGTATGAGGTGGAGGCGTGCGAGAACATGATGCTAAAAAGCAAGAAGAATAGTGATACTCTCATGATTTTCAGTAGTCGCTTGTTTTTATTGGGATATACTTGATTCCCAATAGGGTAATTATTCATATCTTTGCATGATTTTAGTTATTAATAATGCGGTAATTAATCTCAACTTGTACCGAACGATACTTGCCCTATCGTTCGGTATTTACTTTATTGTTATTGTGTCTATTTGTTTATATAATCTTTTCCATAGGCTTATTTCTTCTTTTTATTTGTTATAAATATCTTGTTTCCTTCTCGTTTGTATTCTGTTTTGGTGAGCAGTGATAGTGTTGTGAGCACATTGTCCAAATTCTCAGAGAGTACTATTTTGCCTTTGCAGCTATTTTCTTTGAAGAAGTCTTCTTTTTCGTAATCAAACGATAGGTTGTAGTATTTCTCCAATTGTTTCAATACTTCCATGATGGGGGTATTGTCAAACAGTAGGTAGCCGCTTTTCCAGCTAATGTAGTTGTTGATATTTACTCTTTGTCTAATAAACGTATTATCTTTTGTCAATTCTATAAGTTCAGTCGGCTCAACCAATAACTCTTTGTATCCTTCTTTCAATATTGCTATGCTACCCTCGGCTAATAACACTGACGTGCCTTTATCTTCAAATGATGATACATTAAACTTGGTGCCATATACCCTTACGTTGAAGTCGGATGTCTTTACGAAGAATGGTTTTTGTTTGTCTTCTGCCACTTCTATGTATATCTCACCCGTTTTGAGGGTTATCTCTCTCGTTTTGGTGGTGAAGCTTGAGGGGAATTCTAAGATTGTGCCCGAGTTAAGCCACACTTTGCTACCATCTGCCAGCAGAATTGTGGAGCGTTTGCCAAAGGGTATCACCAAGGTGTTGATTGATTGTTTTTCTGTTGCGGTCTTCTCATTTATCTTTCCATCTGAGTCTTTGATGCTTATTTCGCCATGTCCGTCCATCTCAATCTCAATATTTTCTTGAAACGTAGTAGTCTTATTGTTGCTGATGAGTTGTATATCTATTGCTGCAATTTCGCTGCCCATGATTGTGCTCTCGCTGCTTGGTGTAGGCTTGTTTGTATATACATTAGTTAGCATCACTGCTGCCATTAGACATGCAGCGGCGGTTGCAAAGATGATAGAGCGCAGTGTTGTTTTATTTCTTTTTTGGTTAAGAGACTTTGCCAGCTTATCTATAACGTATTTTTTTCTTTCGTACGATACATTGTTGGATGATAGCCTCACTGTGGGGAAGTGTTTATTAGCTTGTTCGAATATGTCTTTCTCTAATGGATTCTCGGCAAGATATTTTTCCCAATACGAGTTGATATCATCATTTGGAAATACTTTCCATTGGATGAATCTCTCGTCTTTCATCAGCTCAAGTATCTTTTTGTCTATATTATTTTCATTCATTCTTTTATCTTTAAGAAAAATAATTAAAATCCTATAATAGATGCCCCTTTATTATATAGACGGCAAATAATATAGAACATCATCATTTTTCTCAAAAAAGATTCAAAAAAAATAATTAATAGAAGTTATACTCCTATTTTGCTTATAAAATTGATGAAAGTGAGGATTGGCAGTGATAGTTGCTTTAGCTTGTCGAGCGATTTGCTTATCAAGTTTCTGCATGCCTCTACGGATATTTGCATGATATCTGCAATTTCTTTGTAGTCATATTCGTGAATATATCTAAAATATACTGCTTCACGCTGACGGTTTGTAAGGCTCGATAGCATTGTCTCTATTTTCTGACGGATTTCATTCAGGTGCTCCTCCTCTATTATTTCGTCCTCCACTGTTACGTTCATGTGGAAGGGGAGTTCGTCAAATTCTTTGTTTTCATTTATTGGTTCCGTCTCTATCATTAGCTCTTTGCTGCTTCGATATATATCTATCAATCGGTTTTTGAGAGCACGAAAAAGGTAGTATTTCGGGTTTTCAATATCTTCAAACGATTTGTTGCTACTGCAAAGTTTATAAAATACATCATGTATTGCATCCATCACGATGTCATCCTCAAAGCCCAAGTGGTTGCCATATGAAAATAAGTCGTCGTTATATTCATTATACAATTGGGTGATATCTTTATTCTTGTGATGCATCTTCAATACTGCCTCATATTTAATATCTGCAAAATAATAAAAAATTGCGTCAACAATGAAGCTTTTTAAACAAAAAGTCTCTTTGCTGATAAATTATTTTTTCCACGCTCTCAAAAATATGCATCAAGTAGTGAATTTCTTCACGATTTTGTTTGAAAATTTTATACGATTTTAGTCGTTAACTTTTATTTGCGTTAAAAAATATATCCATTTAACATAAAAAACAACCGATTTCATGTTTCGTATTATTATTTTTTGGACAAACGGAATGAATTGGTACTTTCGTAAAATGACAAAGTATATAATTCGATTGGAAAGTAGTGATTATTGGATGATTTTGTGGATAAACCGACTGATTTCACCCAATTGTCATTTGAATTTGTTGACAATTCGACCGGATTGTGTTAAAAACAGGGTGAAAATCATGATAAATCGAATCGGATTCATGTTTCGTAGTTTTATGAAGACAACAATCCGATCGGATTGTACTTTTCGTCATTTGATGAAGTTAGGAATCGGATCGGTTTATACCTTTCGTCATTTGATGAAGTAAGGAATTGGATCGGATTATACTCGTCGTCAAATGATGAAGACAACAATCCGATCGGATTATACTTTTCGTAAAATGATGAAGTAAGGAATCCAATCGTTGGTCACTTCCAATTTCATCATAATCTTTGTTGGAGATATTAT
>CAZNRT010000037.1:0-22790 GCA_964575445.1 uncultured Proteiniphilum sp.
GTAAATAAGTATATTGGTGTTCTTTCTGTTTTTCGCTCATATCTAATTACTATTCAGTTATACCGTTGATACGTAAGGTCGGCTTACAATTCAAGTACTTTGTTTTATTATTTTAGCCCACAAATGCATAAACAGATAGATGTGATATAAAATTCTATCATTATGCTTTCTTTATCTTATAACTTTTTTAACTTTGTATTCATAAAATAGGAAGATATGAAAAATAAGTTTCTAAATCTTATAATATTGGCTATAGGGCTGTTGTGGTCTGGGTGCTCTAATAATACTTTGAACAAAGAATTGAATAAAATGGCAGACAATCTTAATCTGGCAGCTCCAACGCAGTTAGATGAAAACACTCTTTTTATCGGAGCTGAAGTAGATTCAGACAATACTTTCAAGTATTTGTATCAAATTATCAATACACAGAATCCAGATTCTATAATGAATGCTATGGAGGTACAAACATTCTCCAATATCAAAGAGGCATTCAGGATGAACATTGATCTCAAAATTTTTACAGACAACGAAGTTGAGATTGAGTATATCTATCAAAATTCATTAGGACAGGTTGTCAAGACTATTCATATAACTCCGCAAGATTACAAATAACTAATATATTCCTGCAAATTATGAAAAGATATTTTTACATTGACAGTTCTGGTAAACAAAGAGGATCTTTTGAACCAGAAGAATTAAGGAATGAAAGTATAAAACGAGACACACTCGTTTGGACAAATGGAATGGGTGACTGGATGCCAGCTGAAGATGTTGAGGAATTGAATTTTCTGTTTGCGGATAGCACTGGGTATTACCCACCACAGATGCCACCACAATACTCGAAAGTGGAAACAAAAGAAGAGCGTAAAGATGTGCCAGCAATGCCAAAGAATTGGCTTGTAGAATCAATATTGATTACACTGATTCCGTTGTTTGTATGTGGCAGTTTCTTTAGCTTGTTGGGGATAGTCGGTATAGTGAGTGCTTCGAGAGTAGATGCTCAATATCGTGCAGGTGAATATAGTCAAGCTATTGACTCTGCCAAGCAAGCAAAGCGTTGGACATTGATAACATTCTGGATAACCATTGGCTGGGTGCTGCTTCTTATATTATCTTTCGTAGCATTATTGGTGCTTGGATTTTCTTTAGGTGACTTTGGTGAATGGATGGAATCCTCAACATATTCAATTTAATTTAATTATTATTTATGTCAGATAATAGAAGCGATTATAATGGGGTAGGAGTTCCACCACCCCTATCAACTGCTGATGCGGAACAATATCAAAATATTACACCCATGAAGCCATCCAATTGGTTGTGGCAATCAGTTTTAGTAACGTTGTGCTGTTTTCCCATTTTTGGAATTATTGGTTTAGTAAATGGTATGCAAGTTAATCCACATTATTTCGCTGGAAACTACGATCGTGCCGAAGTATATTCGAGACGAGCGCGGTTGTGGTCAATAATTGGGCTCATTGTAGGGGTTGTATATTATTTAGTAGCATTAATTACTATGAGTAAGGGAAATCTATTAAATGAGTTCAACCAAATTCTTAGTGACGGGGTGTATAGTATCTACAATTATTGACGGTAAGTGAGTAAAATGCGTAAGATAATATTAATCGCTGTTGTTGGCTTAATGCTTATGATAGCGGTTTTTGTTTTCTATCAATTTGATCCTGATAAGGTGTCGTTTTTTCCTAAGTGCCCTTTCTTGTTATCCACAGGATACAAGTGTCCTGGATGTGGCACACAGCGGGCTTTGCATAGTTTAATGCATCTAAAGATATGGGATGCATTAAAACAGAATGCATTTATCTTTTTCGCAATTCCTTACATCTTTGTAGGCGTATATATTGAATACTTTGGAGGAAAACAACGCTACCCAAAATTGGAAAGAGTATTGTTTGGGAGATATTCGGCAATTATTCTGTTTGTGGGTATAGTCTTGTATTGGATTGTCAGAAATATAATGTAGAGAGCACACAAAGGCTCTCTACATTAATTTCTCCTTTAGATAATGTCCTGTATATGATTTTTCATTCTTCGCAACCTCCTCTGGTGTGCCAGTAGCAACAATATTGCCTCCCTCATTGCCTCCCTCAGGACCTAAATCTATTACATAGTCGGCACATTTTATTACGTCAATATTATGCTCGATGATAATAACAGTGTGTCCGCGCTCAATAAGAGCATTGAGTGCCGCAAGTAGTGTTTTTATATCATGAAAGTGAAGACCAGTGGTGGGCTCATCAAAGATAAATATTGTGGGTTCTGTCTTCTCCTCACCAAGATAATATGCAAGCTTCACACGTTGATTTTCTCCTCCCGATAGTGTAGATGATGATTGCCCCAGCTTGATATATCCAAGCCCAACGTCTTGCAATGGCTGCATACGTTTAACAATTTTCTTCTCTGTATGACCATTTATAGCACCAAAAAATTCAATTGCTTCGTCAATAGTCATTTCCAATATGTCGTGTATATTTTTTCCCTTATGTTCAACTTCTAAAATATCCGACTTGAACCTTTTGCCATGACATGATTCGCACTCAAGCTGTATGTCCGCCATGAATTGCATTTCTACTGTAACAGTGCCTTCACCCTTGCATTCTTCGCACCTACCGCCATCAACATTGAAAGAGAAGAAGGCTGGTGTATAATTCATTTGCTTAGAAAGTGAACACTCGGAGTATAGCTTTCTGATTTCATCATATGCCTTCACATACGTTACAGGATTGGATCGAGAAGAGCGTCCGATAGGATTCTGATCTACAAACTCTACTGATTTTGCTAAATCTAAATCACCTGTAATAGAACTATATTCACTGTGCTCTAAGGGGGTGCCCTTGTAATAGTTTTGAAGAGCATTGTTGAGAATGTTGTTGATAAGAGAAGATTTCCCCGAACCGCTAACACCTGTCACAACTGTCATTACATTAAGAGGAAATTTGACATCAATATTTTTAAGGTTATTGTGTCTCGCTCCTTTTACTTGTATGTAGTTATTCCATTTCCTGCGCATGGATGGAACTTCTATCTTTTCTTCTCCCGTCAGATACTTAACGGTGTAGCTATTGCTATTGTCGGTAAGATTTTCAACTTCACCCTGATACACAACTTCGCCACCCAGACGCCCAGCTTTGGGACCGATATCAATTATATAATCAGCAGCACGGATGATATCTTCGTCATGTTCTACCACCACAACAGTGTTTCCAATCTGTTGCAGTTGTTTCAATACTTTAATAAGAAGGTAAGTGTCTCTTGAATGTAGCCCAATACTTGGCTCATCAAGAATGTATAATGAGCCTACTAAGCTACTACCAAGTGACGAGGCTAAATTGATTCGCTGACTCTCTCCACCCGATAATGAATTGGATAGTCTATTGAGTGTGAGATATCCAAGACCCACATCAATTAAGAACTCTATTCGATTGTTTATCTCAATCAATAATCGTTTTGCAATAGCTGCATCAGTATTGTCTAACTTGAGATTGTCGAAGAATACTTTTAGCTCAGTTATGGGTAGTACAACTAATTGGCTTACGCTTATATCATCAATCTTCACATAGCTCGCTTCCTTTTTTAGGCGAGTACCTTTGCAGGTATGACAAATTGTTTTTCCACGATATCGTGCCAGCATAACACGATATTGAATTTTGTAGAGATTTTCTTCAAGCATTTTGAAGAAGTCATTTATACCCCAAATTTCTAAGTCATGACGTCCATTCCATAGGATATCTATTTCTTCTTCACTCAAATCGTAATATGCTCTGTGTATTGGGAAGTCTATTTTGTAAGCATTCATTTCGAATTCTTTCAGCCATTCGCTCATTTTGGCTCCACGCCAGCATTGTACGCACTCTTCATGAACAGACAAACTCTTGTCTGGAATAACTAAGTTCTCGTCTATGCCAACTACTTTGCCAAACCCTTCACATGTGGGGCAAGCACCTACCGGATTGTTAAAGTTGAACATCAAGTCTGTGGGCTCTTCAAATGTCATTCCATCAGCCTCGAAACGATTAGTGAATGAGAAGGTTTCGGTTCCTTCTTCTGTCCAGAACTTCACTATACATTCACCATTTCCTTCCAAAAATGCTGTCTCAGTAGAGTCCGACAATCGATTTATTGAGGCTCTATCACTCGAACATGCAAGTCTGTCGATAACCAAAAGTATATCTTTGATATCTGGGAGCATTTCTTGCTGAAGTATCTCGTCAATTCTATAAAACGAGTTGTCGATGTCAATTCTTGAAAATCCTTCTTTTATTAATATATCCAATTGTTGGCTAAGTGTTCTCTCGCTACGTAATTGTATTGGTGAATAAATAGCCATACGAGTGCCTTCACGATATTCCTTCATTTTGGATACAACATCGCTAACACTATGTTTCTTCACCACATTGCCTGATATTGGCGAAATGGTCTTGCCAATACGAGCAAATAGAAGACGGATATATTCGTATATTTCTGTTGACGTGCCTACCGTTGAGCGTGGATTGCGGGTATTAACTTTCTGCTCTATTGCAATTGCAGGTGGTATTCCTTTTATGTAATCACACTCAGGTTTATGCATTCGTCCTAAAAATTGTCTGGCATATGCAGACAAGCTTTCCACATATCGTCTTTGTCCTTCAGCATATAGAGTATCGAATGCAAGGCTCGATTTCCCCGATCCTGATAATCCTGTGATTACTGTAAATGTATTTCGTGGAATGACTACATCAATGTTTTTGAGATTATTGACACGTACTCCTTTTAATTCGATTTGCTTCTCTTTGTTCATAAATTTTTATTCAACTTGCAAATATAATGAGTTTGTGTGCCACAAAAAAATGAGTTAAATCAATATTGCAAATAATTTTCTCTATTTTTGTAAATACGAAATAATAGAAAAGTGTTTTAATATTGATGAGTTGAGTTATGACTAATCTGATAATGAATATATCTTTGCCCTTCGCTAATCCAATTTTGGTCTTTGCAATATTATTGTTGATTATATTTTTTGCTCCAATCCTTCTTAGACGTTTGAATGTGCCAAGTGTTATAGGTCTTATACTTGCTGGAGTTTTGGTGGGACCACATGGGCTTAATTGGATTGATAATGCCAACGCAGGGGTTGAGATGTTTTCAACAATTGGTCTGTTATACATAATGTTTATTGTTGGGCTCGAGCTAGACCTTAATGAGTTTACCAAAAATAAAAACAAGAGTCTTGTGTTTGGTTTCTATACATTCATAATACCTCTTATTATTGGATTTCCCGTAGTTCATTACATCTTGGGTTATGATTTCAATACCAGTTTCCTGACGGCAAGTATGTTCTCAACCCACACTTTGGTCACATACCCCATTGTTAGCAAATTGGGTGTTTCACGAAATGAGGCGGTGGCTATCACTGCGGGTGGCACAATATTTACTGATACTGCTGTGCTTATTATACTTGCAGTAGTATTAACCAATAGTGAGGGGGGACTTAAATTTGGTTTCTTCCTTAAATTATTGTTATCGTTGATTTTGTTCTCGGTAATAATGTTTTTTATTATTCCTCGTGTTGCTAAGTGGTATTTTAGTCATGCTCAGTATGAGAAATACTCCAATTATATATTTGTTCTTTTTATTGTCTTTCTTTCGGGATTTCTTGCTGAGATAGGGGGTATAGAACCAATAATTGGAGCTTTTGCTGCTGGTCTCGCACTTAACAAATTAATTCCGCATACTTCCGCTTTAATGAACAGAATTGAGTTTATAGGCAATGCTCTATTTATTCCTGTTTTCCTCATCTCAGTAGGTATGATGGTTAATGTGTCGGTGGTTCTTGATGGCTTTGGTACAATAGTTGTTGCGATAGTGCTTACTTTGGTCGCAATAATTGGCAAGTGGCTTGCTGCTTATGCCACACAGCGAACATATAAATATTCGATTACACAGCGCAATCTGATATTTGGATTGAGTAGCTCGCATGCTGCTGCTACTCTTGCAGTTATCATTGTTGGATATAAGGCGGGTATTTTGGATGAGTATATTCTCAATGGAACGATTATCCTTATTTTAATAACCTGTATATGGGCTTCACTTGTTACCCAAAAGGCAGCAAAGCAGATTGTTATTGCAGAGGAGGATGAACCTCTAACACCATCAGCAATGGGGGAGTTTGCTCAAGAAAAAATATTAGTTCCAATTGCCAATCCTTCAAATATCGGCAAATATGTGGAGTTGGCTTTATTGCTCAAGGATAAGAAGTCAGTTAATCCTATTTCGCTATTAGGCGTTGTTGCCAATGATGTGGAGGCAGAGAAAAATATTGTGGGTTTTAGGAAAAATCTTAAAGAGTTTGTAGAAACGGCGACAGCTGCCGAGGTTAATGTGGATATAATAACTACTATTGATCACAATCCTGCAGATGGTATATTGAGAATGGCTCGAGAAACGATGACTGATATTGTGATTCTTGGTTGGCCTGGCAGAGTAGGATTGATAGATAAATTATTAGGTGAAAAGGTGGACCTGATAATCCGAAAGATGGATAAGAACTTGTGGATGTGTCATATAGAGAATGAGCTGATAGATCATCAGCGAATAGTTGTGATATCGCCACCGCTTGTTGAGAAAGAGGACGGATTCGCTTTATGGGTTGATAAGATTACAAAATTATCAACCGAGCTAAGCGTGCCCATATTGCACCTCGGACACCCTAATACTCAAGAGATAATAGCGGGATCTAAAAATGCTGGTAGCTTTACCTTTCAGCCATTTGTACTTTGGGATAATCCTCTTTCGTGTGTAGAGCATATAAAGAATAATGATATGATTATTATTGTTTCAGCGCATAGTGGTTGCGTTTCGCATATTCCTGTTCTCGACAATTTGCCTTATCGTCTGGCACAACGTTTCCCTAATCAAAGTAGAATTGTGATTTTCCCCAAGCAGCTTGTCTCTTCAACGTTGGCAGGTGGGGGTGATGACTATATTGTGTTTCCCTAAATAGATTTTTAAAATATATGATTCGTTTATTTCGTTTTATTCCCATTGCTCTTATATTATTAACAGCATTATCTTGTGGTACTTCCAAGGTATCACTAAAAGAATCTCGTGTCGCAAATCCTAAGCACGAGTTTAGAGGTGCATGGATACAGACAGTTTTCCAATCTCGCTATCAGCAAATGAATAGCGCTGCAATGAAGCATTATCTTACCGAGATGGTTCGCAAGCTTGACGAAGCGGGTATTAATGCAGTTATATTTCAGGTAAGACCCGAAGCTGATTCTTTTTATAAGTCAAATATTGAGCCATGGAGCCGATATATGACGGGGCAACAAGGATTGCCACCCGATGATCCAAGCTTTGACCCTTTGGCACATATCATTGATGAATGCCATAAGCGAGGGATGGAGTTACATGCATGGTTAAACCCTTATCGTGTGAAGGCATCCATGGGGAGTCAGTTGGCACCCAATCATATTTATTGGAAACAACCTGATAGGTTTGTGCAATATGGTAATCAATTGTTCTTCGACCCAGGTTTGCCAGAAAACAGAGGTTTCATTTGTGATGTGGTTCACGACATTGTTTCTCGCTATGATGTGGATGCCATTCATATGGACGATTACTTTTATCCCTACCCAATTGCTGGAACGTCATTCCCCGATGATAATAGTTTTAGAATGTATGGGCAATCGCAAGGATTCTCAAATTCACAACGCAATGATTGGCGACGCAATAATGTTAATTTACTTATTCAGGAGATTAAATATGCTATTGCCGATGTTAAGCCTTGGGTGAGATTTGGCATTAGCCCTTTTGGTATTTATCGCAACAAGAGCAACGACAGAAATGGAAGTGACACGAATGGGTTGCAGAATTATGATGACCTCTATGCCGATGTTAAGTTGTGGGTAGAGAAGGGTTGGATAGATTATAACTTGCCTCAACTTTATTGGGAAATAGGGCATAAATCGGCAGACTACACCACTCTTTTGCATTGGTGGAACAATAATAACTTCAAACAACCTCTCTACATTGGGCAGGATATAAAGCGAAGCACTGACAAGAATGAGCTTGAAGCAAAAATCATTCAATCGAGACGAATGCCATTTGTAGATGGCAATTGCTATTGGTATGGCTATCAGATTTTGGATAACTCGGAGGGTGTAACAAACATTCTCAAATCGGACATTCACCGCACCAAAGCTTTAATCCCGGCTTATACGCATATGCACCAAGGAGCACCAGCAAAAGTGAAAAAGCTTACTCAGGTCTTCACCGAAGATATGCACTTTCTGACATGGGCAGACACTAAACAACCAAATAATCCTGAGGCAGCACAACAGTTTGTAGTATATAGATTTCACAAAAAAGAAAAAATAAATATCAATAATGCAGAGAGAATAGTAGCTGTTACTCGTGACAACTTTTTTGTGTTGCCTTTTGAGGGTGGCGACAGCAAATATACATACGTTGTGACACCACTTGACGCATTTAAGAATGAGGGTAAGATTTCAAAAATTAAGGTTAGGTTATAATCTAAATTATTCTGCTGTAATGAAAATAGAAACAGAAACAGAATTGTGAAATTCTTCTTACCTTTGCCTCATAATTAATTGAAAACAAAAGAATGAGTCAATCTGAAAACTATCCTATGATCGCCAAGACAATGGCTGAACTGGAAGATGTTCTTGCAGAAGAGTTGGTAGGTCTTGGTGCCAATGATGTTGAAATCGGTACGCGAATGGTGTCGTTTACTGGAGATAAAGCCTTGATGTATAAAGCCAATATTCATTGTCGTACAGCATTGCGAATTCTAAAACCTATTCATAATTTCAAAGCCGAAAATGCAGATGAAGTATATGAAGCAATAAAGGAGCTAAACTGGGAGGAGTATCTATCTCTTGATAAGACATTCTCGATTGATGCAGTGGTCTTTTCTCATATCTTTAAGCATTCAAAGTTTGTTGCATATCGTGTCAAGGATGCTATTGCAGATTGGTTTCATGAGAAATATGGAAAGAGACCATCAGTAAGTCTTACTAATCCAGATTTGGTTTTTAATATACATGTTGCTCACAACAAATGCACTCTTTCTTTGGATAGCTCAGGCGAATCGTTGCACAAACGAGGTTATCGCATCGCTTCTACGGAGGCTCCACTTAACGAAGTTCTCGCTGCTGGCATGATCTTGAAATCGGGCTGGCGTGGTGAGAGTACCTTTATAGACCCAATGTGTGGGTCAGGAACTTTACTGATTGAGGCTGCCATGATAGCTACTGGTACTCCTCCTGGTATTCATCGTCATGATTTTGGCTTTGAGAAGTGGAACGATTTTGATGAGGAATTATTTAGCGAGATATATAATGATGATTCTACATCACGAGATTTTGATTATAGAATAATAGGTTCGGACAGTTCGGCAAAGGCTATTGCTGCTGCTGAAGAGAACGTAAAGAATGCGGGAGTAAAGAAATATATTGATTTGTCATTGAAATCAATCCAACAATATGCTGAGGCACCTCAGCCCGCTGGCGTTTTGATGACCAACCCTCCTTACGGAGAACGACTCAAAGTGGATGATCTTGATGAGTTGTACTCTATGATAGGTGAGAGACTGAAACATGTTTTTGTGGGTTATGATTCTTTTGTTTTAAGTTTCAAAAAAGAATTGTTTGACAAGATTGGTCTAAAACCATCAAAGAGGTTTTTCCTTTTTAATGGGGCATTGGAGTGCGAGATGCGCGAATATGAAATATTCTCAGGAAAACGTACAGAACATGATCCAGAGGCTCGCCCACAGTCTGCTTTGAGACGAAACGAGAGGTCTGAAAAATTCAATAGCCCAGATAGAAATTCCAAAGAGGGCTATCGTCGCTCCAAACGTGAAGATGAGCGTGATGAAGATCACAGATCTGACAGTTATAGCTCGGAGCGTTCTCATCGTAGAAATGAGAGACCAAGAGAAGGGTTCAAGCAAAATCGTAGTAACGATAGAGCTGACAGACCAAGAAGAGACTTTGACAAATCGAGCGATAGGGATAGAAAACCATTTGACCGTGAGCGTTCTTTCGATAAAGATAGAAAGCCTTATGATAAGAGCCGCTCGTTTGATAGAGGTGAGAAAAAACCTTTTGATAGAGACAGGAAACCTTTTGACAGAGACAGAAAGCCTTTTGATAAAGAACGTTCTTTTGACCGAGGCGGAAAGCCTGCTGATCGTGAGCGTTCTTTTGATCGAGATAGAAAGCCGATGGATCAAAGCAAATCTTTTGATAGAGAGCGTTCTTTCGATAAAGATAGAAAGCCTTATGATAAGAGCCGCTCGTTCGATAGAGGTGAGAAAAAACCTTTTGATAGAGACAGGAAACCTTTTGACAGAGACAGAAAGCCTTTTGATAAAGAACGTTCTTTTGACCGAGGCGGAAAGCCTGCTGATCGTGAACGTTCCTTTGACCGTGATCGAAAACCGATGGATCGAAGCAAATCTTTTGATAGAGGTGGAAAGCCAGAACATCGTGACAGAAGTTTCGACCGTGATAGACGTCCAATGGATCGCTCGTTTGACAAAGATAGAAGACCACGTGATTTTCAAAAAAGAGATTTCGACAAAGGTGGTGATAGGGAAAGAACCTATGAGAACAAACGTCCGCCCCGTGCTGATGGAAGACCTGCTCGTGAGAGATTTTCCACCAAAAAGGATACAGATCACAAATCAACATCTAATGACTAATTAGATTATAAGTGATATGATATATATAAAAAGTGCAACCTATATTAGGTTGCACTTTTTTTGTTGTTGAGGTGATACTTATATTGATTCACAATCAAGTATAATCTGGTTCTTAAAACATACTTATCTGTTGGGTGTATCCCAAATTTTGGTCTTAGTGCATCTTATCTTTTCTGTCAAATTGCCTGCCTGAAGCATGAAGTCACCCTCCTCTAATGTCCATTCCCCTTTTTCGTTTACAAAAGCAAGTTCGTTTGCAGCCACTTTGAATGTTACGGTTTTGGACTCACTCGGATTGAGTTCTATTTTATCAAAAGCTCTCAAACGGCGCACATCAGGAGATAGTGACGCTACTAAGTCGCTGCTGAAGAGTAGAACAGACTCTTTGCCCACTACACTGCCCGTGTTTGTTACTTCTACACTAACTGATATTTCATCTCCTGCAATAAACTCTTTCGTGCTTATTGTTAAATTGGAATATTCAAACGTGGTGTAACTCAATCCAAAGCCAAATGGATATTGAACAGATGTTTGAGCACCATAGTCATAGGCTCCCTCCATTTTTCCCTCTATATTTTGACTTGGTTTGTGATCGTAAGTAATCAGACCCTGTTCAAATTTGGGGTATGTGTATGGTAGTCGTCCACTTGGGTTTACAGAGCCACTCAATATGTCTGCAAGTGCGTCTCCACCAAAGTTGCCAGGTAAATATAGATGTAAAATAGCCTTTGAGTTAGGTTCTAACTTGCGAATTAGTCGTGGGCGACCTTCGTTGAGCACTAAGATAACAGGCTTGCCTGTCTTTTGTAATGCTAATGCCAGTTCCGTCTGATTATCAGATAGTGCCAATTCGTTTAAATTGCCTGGTGTTTCACAATAGGTATTTTCGCCTACGCACAATATGATATAGTCCACACTTGATGCTGCTGCAATTGCACGTTGAATTTCTGGAGTATTTTCTTCATCATAAGCACCGCTCATATTGTAAGTTACGCCAGGCTCATATTTTACGTTAGTTATGCCAAACTTGTTTTGTAGTGCCTCGAGGATGGTGTTGTAGTTTTGTGTGAACTCCTCGGTTTTCTCGCCTTGCCATGAATAGCTCCAACCCCCATTGAGTGTACGCATTGAGTTAGCATTAGGTCCTGCTACAAGAATTCGAGCACCCTGTCTTAATGGTAAAATGTTTTCGTGATTCTTTAAAAGAGTTATGGACTCATCAGCTGCTGCTTTTGCTGCAGCCTCGTGATCCTTGCTACCGAAGTTTGGATAGTCACTGTTTGACCAAAATGGACGCTCAAACAAACCAAGTCTAAGTTTCATTCGCAATACCCTTCTTGTTGCATCATCGATACGGCTTTGTGACACTTTACCCTCTTTAACCAGCTCTATCAAAGTGGGACAAAATTTCAGATTATAGGGTTCCATTACCATATCAATGCCCGCATTTATTGCCTGTTTAACAGCCTCCTTGTAGTCGATTGCAATATGATCTCGAGAAAGGAGGTTTTGTATATCTGCCCAATCGGTAACAATTACTCCATCAAAAATTAAGTCCTCTTTGACCCATTGCGTAAGAAGGCGATAATCGGCATGAGTGGATACTCCATTGATAATTCCAGAATTTACCATTAGTGAAAGAGCCTTACCCTCTACAATGCTGGCACGAAAGGGTTCAAAAAACTTTTCTCTAAGCTCACTTTCTGAAATTACAGCTGGTGTACGATCTTTTCCAGAAGTTGGAACACCATATCCCATATAGTGCTTTATGCAAGCCGCAATGTGATTGTTGCCAATATGGTTCATATCATCTCCTTGAAATCCTTTTATAGAAGCTACCGCCATTTGTGAATTTAGATAGGTATCCTCGCCATAGCTTTCCCAAATTCTTGACCAGCGTGGGTCTCTTCCCAAATCCATTGTAGGTGAAAATGTCCAAGGAGTATTGCTGGCACGTGTCTCGTAGGCTGTTATTTGTGAGCCCTTTTCCATAAGTGCGGTATTGAATGTGGCAGCCATTCCTATTTCTTGAGGAAAAAATGTAGCTCCAGCAGTGTATGTAGCTCCATGAATGGCATCGATTCCATAGATAACTGGTATTCCAGTCTCTTTGATTGCACGAATTTGAATGGTTTCAATAATCTTTTGCCAAGCTTCTGTTGTGAGTGCACGGTTATTGCTTGTGTTGAGTATAGAACCTACTTTATATTTCCCAATAACAGTGTCAAGCATGCTTGGGTCAATATCGAATGGCTCGTCGCTATGATATAGATCGCCACCCTTGCCGATAACATCAAGTGTATATTGAGCCATTTGCCCTACTTTCTCCTCGAGAGTCATTTTTGACATAATACTGTCCACTCGATGTTCGATGCTGTTATTGCTACTTTCTTTTTGTTTATTCGGTTGGGAGCAAGAGCTAATAAGCAGTATCGTTAGGGAAATATAGAATGTAAATTTGTAATATTTCATTATTTCAGTTTTTATTGTTTAAGAGATACTATTATATTAGTCTATTTCTTCTTAACAGTTAATACTGCTTTATCAATACCAGCTGCAACATCCACTGTGAAAATATAAGTAGCACCTGTCTCTAATTTTAAATTGGGAAGTATTCCCAAATTACCGTTGTCACGACCGTTTTTACCGTCTCCAATGAAGATGATATCGCTGGTTGTTGTCATGTTTGTGCTAATAAAGCTGCCACCCCAACCTTTCTGATGGAAAAAATTGAAGTTTATTTCATCTGTATTTATTGTTTCGCCACCCACAACTGTAATTTGATGTTTCTTGTTTCCAATTGGTGCCATGCATAGTGCATTGGATGTGTTCCATCCCACTTCTTTTGTTGTAATGGATGGTTTGCCAATGTATTGTCCAATTATCCAAATGGCACCTGTTCCATCTTCTTTCAGTGTTGCTGGAGAATTGCCGTCCAATGCTTCAATTCTGAAGTATTTCAGTTTGAGATTGGCATTGATTCTGTATTTGCCCGATATTGGAACAAAAGTGTAAACGCCAGGTGTCTTTTGGGTGAGATAGTCTGTATCTATCCACCAATTTGCAAGATTGTCCAATCCTTCAACTTTCAGCTCAGCACCCTGAGTCAAGTTGATGTCAGCTTCATAGTTTTCTTTGTCAATCATTTTCAGCTTCTCATCATTAATCAAGATCTCGAAGAATGGTGTGGCTTGATATGTTTTTGTGTTAAAAGAGACTGTGTAAGCACCACCAGTAGAGCTTGAAAAAGGTATGCTTTCAGTAACTCCCTGAGTTATTGCCCCTGCATCCCAACCAAAAGTAATCTCACTCCCTTTTTGATCTACTGTTGGAGTTTTGATGATGGCAGGCAAATCTGTAGATGGGAAAGGCTCTGTAATTGCATACTCGTTAGGTGTGCTTGTTGGAGTCATTGCATATGATCCTTGCTCTGTGACAAGTATCAGATATGGATATTTGGCACGAGTTACTGATACATCGAAAGACGTTTTTGCGGTCTTCATCGTTGTGTTTCGTAATTCAAATTCCAGTGTTGCTGTCCCATCAGGTATGTCTTTGAGAAATGGAATGTTGATTGTGCCACTGTATTGTCCATTCTCTTTTGTGCGAATGGTTGTTTTGGACATCTCTTCTTCACCAAAATATAATTTGACAGTCAATATTGACAATGGTTTGTCATCATTCACTGTTACCACAAATGGCAGTATGTCTCCAAAATGAACGTTGGAGAATTGATTTTCAATCTGCATGGTGGGATTGCCTGCTTGTTGCATCTCCGTAACATTATCGGCGCAAGCTGTCAATCCGATAAATACAATTAAACTAATAGTCCAATATTTTATACTTCTCATAATTGTAAGTTTTATTTTCCAAATATGTTATTTGAGTTTCATATTTTATAACGTGTGATGGAAGTTATTTTTTCCATTGATAAGATATAACTGCCTTTGCTGGCACCTCGTAACTGAAATGATTAGTGCCATCGTCAATTGTAATTGTCTTGCTGTTAGAATTACTATTCAATAACACAACTGCATAAGTGCCATCAGTATTTTCGAAAGCTGAATGATAAAATCCTGATTCAGAGAATCCAGATGTTCTTATTCGTACGGCGTCTGGTTTAACTACTGATGAGAGATGCCCAATGATGTAGTAATGCGAGTTGCGGGTTATCGAAGAGTAATTTGAGCGATCAATATCCACAGCGCCATAACAAGTTTGGCATCCGCCTTCGCGATTTGGTCCAAGTTCGCTATCGAGCATCAGGTTCCACACTATTACTCCTTTACACCAATTGTTGACTGTTCCAAGTGCTATTTCTCGCATATCATCTATTAAGCGCACTTCCAGATTTCGACCGTCATTCCATGTTCCTATTGATGTTTCTGTGAATACCAACTCTTTGTTGGGATATTTAGAATGGATATCAAGTAGTTCGGCTTTATCACCACCATAATTATGATAGGCTGCTCCCACCACAACGTCATTATCTACGCCAGCATCATATATCTTTGCTGGATAATCATTCTGGTCAGCGATGTTGTCGTAGTTGTAGTTGTGATCAAACAAATATACCTTTGTGTTTAGAGATGCCTCCTTGAACTTTGGTGTAAGGTGGTTTTTTACGAAATCAAGTTGTTCTTGCCAACTCATATATAATGATGCTGAGTTGCCCCTATTTAGAGGTTCATTCTGTGGTGTGACAGAATATATTTTGATTCCGTGCTGCGTAAATGCCTGAATCCATTTTACAAAATATGTAGCATAATCTGTATAATGTGAGGGATTCAATTGTCCACTCGTCCATGAATTGAATTGCTTCATATTAGTGAGATTATCGACTTTCATCCATCGTGGAGGTGTCCATGGCGATCCCATTATCTTTACATTAGGGTTAATAGCCAGTATCTCTTTAATTATCGGTATCACATATTCTGTCTCCTCTGATGTAAGTGCAAAGTTATCAATACCAGGAGTATCACAACAAGTGTATTCACTCAACGAAAAATCTGAACATCCTATTGATATGCGAATATAGCTTTGCCCCATACCTTCTGTGGGTGAGAATGTCTCTTTTAAAAACTTGGCACGATTCTCTTTTGTCATCTGCATCAAATTGTAACAGGTAGAGCCTGTTATTGCAGAGCCAAAGCCATCCATAGTTTGATATCGAGTGGTAGGTTCCAATTTCATGCTTGTGGGTGACATGTTGCTTTTCTTGCTAAAATCAACTGACTGTTTTTTAAAATCCTGAGAGCGATTGTTTGTAGTGATATAGATAGTTACATCGCCAGATGTTGGAACTTCGGGTTTGGTGTTTCCTTCGTTCTTCTCTTTGTTGTTATCACTGCAAGCGCAAAAGCTTGTCAATAGCAAAATTAGAAACAGGAGTTTTGATATTATATCTTTTCTCATCTTACTAAAGTATTATTTTTTCGATATGAACCTTTTTGTTGATCAAGTCTATTGTGAATCTATAATTTGCTGACTCTATCACTGGGTCATTTTCGCCATTGGGTATCTCCCAATTGTCATCTCCTTTTATAATTTTTTCGCCAGTAAAGGTGAATTGTCCAGCTTTTTTCTCATTGCCCCAGCCTGTATTCTCAAATGGTTTGAAACCAGCATAATGGCTTTCATCTCCAGGAGTATAGAATGTGCCTTGATACACACCTTCGCTTATGCGTGGCAATAATACATACTTGAGTATATTGTCGAATCCCCAATCTGTATGCGTACGCTCACGCCCATTATATACTGATGCAATTGCTTTTGAGGTAACTTTTGTAGGATATCCCAATCCCCATCCGCAGGCTAATAAATAGTTAGGATATGAGGGGTTCTCTACTCCCACAATAATGTTCTTGCGCACGCCATTGTAGTAAATGGTGTATTCGCCGCTCTCCCTAATGAATTTGACTTTATCGCTTGCGACTCTTTCGAAAAAGTCTGGGTTGTAGATGTTTTGCGAATCGGCAAGTCTTCCAAATACGGAGTAAGTTTTTCCTTTTTCAAATGTTCTTTTAAGAGTTCGGAAAGATTCATTGGCGATGTCGGTATCTCCAAATGCGCTTAGTGAAAGGTCATCTGCACCCAATTTGCTGCCTGATGCAGTGATCTTAAATTCTAAGTTGTCAAAGATAAACTCCTTTGTGTAATCAACATTTGGAGTGAATGCAAAAGCTGACTCTCCCGCTTGATCAATCATTTCAATTTTGCCATTTACATTGCCATAAACATCTCCTGAGTAGTCTATACTGTTATCGGTATGTAGTTTTTCTGCAATTCTAAATCTGAAAGATGTATCTAATGTTAAGTTTTCACCTTTGTATTTATTTCCCGTTTGAGATTTCAGTAGTGCCACTGCACCATCTTCAGTAACTAAATATAGCTGGTTGTAAGCTGGTCTTTTGCCAGTTATTCCAGAGACTTTATGAGTTGCTGTTCCCTTCAGGATATTTTTTGCAGTTAGGTTGATTATTATTTCCGAGTTATCACTTTGATTGCTCATGAGTGGAATATAAATAGCTTCCGATATATTTGCTATTTTCTCGTCTAATGGAATTATGCCTGATGTTATTACTTTATCTCCCGAAATAATCTCATAAGACAGAGCCGTAAGCCTCGTTGCAGGATCAGATATTTTAGCCGTTAGCGTTATTGAATCACCAAATGTGAATGTAGTGGGATTTGCGGCTGCCGATTCAAAAATGGGTGTCGATTCTTTGCGTGGTCCATATTCATCTTCGCAAGATTGAAACATGAGAGCTATTGTTCCTAATGCGATAAGGATTTTATAAATTGAATTCATAATTGTTTATTTTTTATTTGTTCATCGAAAGATTGATTTAGTATCCCGGGTTTTGCACTAAATTGGGGTTTTGATCAATCACATCCTGAGGAATTGGTAATATATATGACATGCTTGTGAATGGATATACTTGAGCAGGTCTTCCTTCATCTTTGCTATATACTGCATTCATTACCTCTTCTACTTTGTTTAAACGAACCAAGTCAAACCATCGTTGACCTTCTAATGCCAACTCCAAGCGACGCTCTTTCATATATGCTCGCATTATTGTTTCTTTGCTGCTCGCTGCTGCAGATGTTAGATTGCTTAATCCAGCACGCCTGCGAGTTTTGTTTATTATCTCGAGTGCTCCGCTGAACTCTCCTTTATCTATCAAAGCCTCTGCTTTGAGCAATAGGATATCAGCATAGCGCAATTTTATTATGCTGTTGTATTTGCTTCGGCATTTATACATAAACGGATAGTTGTTGGCTGGGTAATATACATTCCAATCACATTCGTAAAATACAACTGTCTGTGCATATCGTTTGTCACCTACTTCACTATTGAATGCTCTTATTAAGTCGCGAGATGGAGTGATCCATTTGATCCATGTGAAATAGAAAGTCCAATCATCTAATGGGCGACCAAACATCCATGTAACCCAATTAGCATTTCCTGTGAAGAACTGTGCCTCGAATATAGTTTCTTTAGTATTGCGTGCTTTAGCGTCAATAGCTTGATTTTGTTGTGATGGTGGAAGTAGAGGATCTGTGAGAACTACTTCAAATAGATCACTGAAGTTTTCAATTAAATCGAAACCATCGCTTGTCAATTCATCTGCGTATTTTATAACCTTATCATAATCACGTAAAGGTTTTTCAGCATATATTTTGGCTAATAGTGCACGTGCTACTGATTTTGAGAATTGAGTTTTGTCTGCCACATTATTATCTGGTGCAGACTTTAATCCATCTAATAGATCTTCTTCTATCTGCTTGTAGATTGTTAGTGCATCTGTTTGAGGTGGGAAGTATGCAGGATATACCTCTGTCACTGTTTCAGAAGTGATGTCGCCAGCTTCGGTAGTTACTAAAGGTACATTGCCCCATATTCTTACCATATCGAAGTATATCATACCTCTGAGGATCTTTGCTTCAGCCTTGTATTGTTGTCTTTCGCCCTCTGTTAGTATGGGGTCAGATACTTTGTCGATATTGTTTATTAGTTTGTTGACTTGAGCTACATTTCCCATGTATTGATTCCAATCTCGCTTCAAGTTTATGTTAGAACCCTCTATCGAGTTTACCTCAAATGGAGTTGTCTCTGCATTGGGTGCACCAGCATAGGCATTATCCGAATGCGACTCTGTCAGTAATAACATGTCTGCATACCAATGTTCTTGTCCATTCTTAAATAGATTTAGTAATGTCTGTCTGTGTGATAATACAGCCGCTTTATCTTTAAATGCTGCCTTCACACTATCTGTGCTTACTCCCTCGGTTTTGTCTGAATAGGTATCTAATGGATCGTGATCTAATGAGCATGATGCCAAAAGAGTAGCGATGAGTATGGCTAAAATATATCTTGTTTTCATTATCTCTTCTTATTAAAATTCAACATTAAGTCCAAAAACGAAAGTCTTGCTGTGAGGATATGTTCCCCAGTCAATTCCTTGTACTGCTCCGCTGTTTCCCCACTGATTTACTTCGGGGTCCATACCTTTATACTTTGTTATTGTAAGCAGGTTTGATGCAGTGAAGTAGGGTTGTAATCTCGAAATTCCTGCTTTCCTTAACATATTTCCTTTCAAGCTATATGATAGCGTGACGTCTTTCAAGCGCATATAGCTTCCATCTTCTATGAAGAATGTAGATGGTTGCAAGTTGAAACCAGCTTTAGGCATATCTGTGATTTGTCCTGGTGTGCGCCATCTTTTTAAAACCTCGATTGATTGATTCTTGAGATCGTGCATTCCTTGTGTATCGCCCTTTGATGCGTTGAAGATGTCATTGCCTACCGAACCTTGTATAAAAATGTTCAGGTTAAGTCCTTTATATGAAAATGTATTGGTCAGACCATAAGTGAATGTTGGGTTGGGGTCTCCGATATATGTTTTGTCAGAGGCAGTGATTTTTCCATCTTCATTAATGTCACGATACATCAACTCTCCTGTTTCTGGATCTACACCGTCGCTAATATATCCAAAGAATCCACCCAATGGGCGTCCTGGCTCGTTGCGTACTACTCTCATTAGGTGGAAAGCATCGGTTGTTTCGCCGTCATAATATATTTGTTGAAGTTCAAGCTTCTTCAATTTGTTTTGATTGAAAGATATGTTGAAGTCTGTATTCCATGTTAATGAGCCTGTTAGATTTCTTGAGTTTAGTGAGAACTCAAATCCACGATTCATCATTTCTCCCTCATTTCTGACTATGCTATTTGATGCAGCAGCCCCAGATGGTAGTGTCACATACATCAACATATCGGTGGTGTATTTATAATAATAGTCCATTGCCAAAGTCAATCTATTTTTTAATAGTGTAATGTCAAGTCCTATGTTGCTTTGTGTCGTAGTCTCCCAAGTTAGGTCTGATGTTCGCAAGTTTGCTTGCGTAATTAAGGGTAGAGAGTTTTCTTTTCCTTTTTCAAACCATGCTTGTCTGCTAATGTTGTATCGTTGTAGGTAGGCATAATCTCCAATACCTGACTGATTTCCCGTTTGTCCCCATCCTGCTCTTAGTTTCAAATCATTTAGCCATTCGTAGTTTTGCATAAAATTCTCAGAAGAGATGCGCCATGCTGCCGAAAGTGAGGGGAATGTTCCCCATCTATGATCGGGGTGAAGTTTTGACGATCCATCTTCACGGATATTGAAAGTAAGTAGGTACTTGCTGTCATAATTGTATGATAATCGTGAGAATGCTGATAATATACTCCAGCTTGTAGCACCCGATCCAGTATTTTCCCATCCAATTTTGTTTGCTGCATTCAATGTTTTGATTGTAGCATCCTTAAAATGTGTTCCATTAATGTAGTTATTTGAATAGTTGGAATCTGTCCAAGACGACCCAATCATGCCCTCGAAGTTATGCTTTTCTGCAAATGTATTTTTGTAAGTTAGAATATTGTCAAATACTAAAAGCGTATTCATTCTCCTGTTGTCCCAAGCACTGCCCCAATCATCTCTGTCCACACCGTGAGATGGTGGTGTGAAGCCAGTTTCTTTACCATTGCGACGGTCTAAAGTGAACGAAGATTTGTAGTTTAGCTTTGGAGAGAAGGTTATAGTGGCTGCTCCTGAAGCAATAAGACGATTCTCGTTGTTCTTATTGTTCTTTCCGTTTTCAATTTCTTCTATTGGATTGGTTATGTTTTGTCCAAAGAATAAGCGGTTGTATAATCCAGTTTGCTCATTTCTTATCGTGGCTGCTGTTGGTAGATTGACTACTGCCAATACTACACCTCCTCGATTGGAGCCTTGCCCAGTGGTAACGCCATTGCTTGTGTTGTCGGAATACGAGAGGTTGAGACCAAAGTGCAACCATTTGCGAATCTGACTTTCAACGTTGCTTCGAAGATTGAATCGACGGAAAAATGCCGAACTTAAAACTCCCTTTTCATCAAGATAGCCTGTGGATACGAAATATCGTAGCTTGTCAGTGCCATCGGAGATTTGAAGTTGGTAGTTTTGAGTGATCCCACTTCCATATACTTCGTTAAACCAGTCTGTTTTGTCAGTAGTTCCTTCGGGTATAGCACCAGGACGCAACTCATCAATCAGTTCTTTATATTGGCGAGCATTTAATGATTCTATTTGATTGGAAACACGGCTAACGCCGAATTGAATGTTTGTAGCAATTTTTGCTCCGCTGCTTGCTTGTTTTGTAGTAATTAGAACAACGCCATTGGCTGCGCGTGATCCATATATTGCTGCTGATGATGCGTCTTTAAGAATCTGCATGCTGGCAATATCGTTGGGTGAGAGGAAGCTCAAATTGTCAACCGGTACTCCATCAACTACATACAAGGGGTCGTTGCTTCCATTGAATGAAGTGGTTCCGCGCACACGCACAACCATTTCTCCACCTGGTGCCCCATTTGGTTGATAAACATTCACACCAGCAGCCTTGCCTTGCATTGCTTGCGCAGCAGATACAAGTGGGCGTTCGTCAAGATCTTTTGTGGATATTGTGGATACCGCTGTGGTTACATCCTTGCGAGCCACTGAGCCGTATCCTATAACTATTAATTCATCCAGAGTTTCGATGTCCTCTTTTAGTTTGATGTTTACAATTGTTTGATTTGTTATGACAATTTCTTGGTCAACATATCCAATGTATGAAAAACGAACCTTAGAACCATAAGGGATTGCGAGGCTGTACTTGCCATCAAAATCGCTAATGGTGCCAGTGCTGGTTCCAGGTATAGAGATGTTGACACCAATCACTGGGTCTCCTGATTCATCAGTCACAGTGCCCGAAATATGGCTTATCTGTTGCTGTTGTGGTTGCTGTTTTGCATTACTGTTTTCAGTTGTAGTTCTTGGTGCGTGCGAAATATAAATTTTGTTTCCACGCACTTCAAAATTCATATTGCGCGACGATAATAGCTGAGACAGTACTTGAGATAGTTCTGCTTCGGTTACACTAATACTGATTTTCTCATTCAGGTTCACTACTTCTTTGCTGTAGGCAAGAGAGTAGCCAGTCTGTTTTGAAATAGATTCTAAAGCTGTTTTCAAGCTCACTTGCTTTACATTGAGATTGACTTTCTGTGCTGAGGATACATTTAATCCAATTATCAGCATTGATATCAACACTACAATTCGCCTTTTTAAGAGGATTCTTCTCATGTTTTGTAGGTTTAAATAGTAATTTATAATTGTTTTTTTCTCAAATGATTGTTTGTAGTATCATTGACTATTGTTTGGATATTACAGGCAATTATTTTTGTTCTTTATAATTTAGACACAAGTGAGTGAAAAAAGTATTAGTTATGAAGAAAAAAAATTAAATATGATCGAGTTGCGATTGCTTATTGGCTGTTCTGCTGAGGCGGGATCTTCGTTTCACTACGGTTTGGGGCGTAATTACCATTGCTTGTATAGCCAAAGGCTATGAATATCTATTACCTGCATAGGCAAAGGCTATAAATCAATCTTACAACGACCCATTTTAACTAATTCCGAGTGCTTGTCAAATGACAAAATGGCACTTTGGGTTGAAGACCCCAAAATGTCAAATGACATTGAGTCAGAATCTGTTAGTTTTGTTT
>CAZNRT010000038.1:0-3164 GCA_964575445.1 uncultured Proteiniphilum sp.
ACCGACAATACTTGCAATATCATTGCTGATAGATATCCATCCGTAGTTCTCATTCAAAACCAAGATAACTTAGGATTTGGCAAAGCCAACAATATAGGCTTCAAATATGCCATCGAGAGGGGATGTGACTATGTGTTTTTGATCAATCAAGATGCATGGATTGAGCCCGACACTCTTCAAAAGCTGATTGATGCATCCGAGAGTAACCCCGATTTTGGTATTATATCGCCAATTCACTTGAATGGTGCGGGAGATAAATTAGATTTTGGCTTTGCCACATATTCATCACTCAGCAGCCTTGCTGAAGCCCAAGCAATAGATGATGAAATAACAGAGTGCAAGTTTATAAATGCTGCAATGTGGCTAATGCCAATAGCAGCTCTAAAGAAAGTGGGAGGGTTTGCTCCCATCTTTCCACACTATGGCGAAGATGTTGATTATGCACATCGTGTGAGGTATCATAATTATAAGGTGGGATTCGTGAGAGGAGCTTACGGATACCACGATCGTGAATTTAGAGAAGTGAGCCGCCACAAGTATTTCCACACCGAGTATCTTTACTTCCTCACCGAAGCCACCAATGTTAACTATACTCCTCTAAAGGCATTTGCATATAGCTACATGGCATCAATAAAAAAATCGCTCGTCTGCCTCTTCTCTGGCAAACTAAGCGATTCTCTTAAATATATTTCAATCTCCTTTAGGTTGTTGCTCAAGTTTCCTGAAGCAATGACAACACGCAATAGCTCTGCAAAACACGGTGGAGCTTTCTTGTGACCTCGTTGAGTATCTTCACTAAGCTACGCCAACACAAAGTCAAGCTGCTTGCGCTCTAAGTTGGCTTTTGCAACCTTTATTGATACCGACTGCCCCAATCTATATTCATGTTTGGTGCGGCGACCGATGAGGCGATAGTTCTTCTCGTCCAACTCGTAGAAGTCGTCATCAAGTTCGCGAATTGGCACTAAGCCCTCGCATTTGTTTGCGTTTAATTCCACGTATATCCCCCATTCTGTTACACCCGATACCACGCCATCAAATACTTTCCCAATCTTGTCCGACATAAACTCTACTTGCTTATATTTGACAGAGTCTCGTTCAGCATTTGCAGCTATTTGCTCCATATCAGATGAGTGTTTGCAATCTTCCTCAAGTGAGGCTTGATCTACCGAGCTGCCACCATTTAGATATCTCTCAAGCAGTCTGTGCACCATCATATCTGGATAGCGTCTGATGGGTGATGTGAAGTGAGTATAGTTATCAAATGCCAAGCCATAGTGCCCAATATTGTCGGTGGTGTAGATGGCTTTAGACATAGAGCGTATAGCTACGGTTTCAATCAGGTTTTCCTCTGGTCGCCCTTGCACTTTATCCAAAAGGAGGTTGATACTTTTGGCAACATCGCTTTTTGCACCTTCGGTCTTTATCTTGTGCCCAAATCTGTATATGAATTTGTTGAATATCTCCAACTTTTCGGGGTCGGGCTGATTGTGAACACGATATACAAATGTTTTAGGTTTCTTTCCCTTTGGCACATTGCCCACGTACTCTGCCACCGTTTTGTTGGCAAGTAGCATAAACTCTTCTATAAGATGGTTAGACTCTTTGGCTTCCACAAAATATACACCAAGTGGCTTGCCCTTGTCGTCAAGATTAAACTTCACTTCGTATCTCTCGAAGTTGATAGCACCATTTGCAAATCTTTTGGCTCGTAGTTTCTTTGCCAAGCTGTTGAGAGTAAGCACTTCGTTTGAGAATTTTCCTTCTCCAGATTCTATTATCTCCTGAGCCTCCTCGTATGCTAATCTGCCAGCCGATTTGATTACTGTGCGAACTATTCTTGAATTTACTACTTCTGCATTTTGGTTGATTTCAAAGATTACCGAAAAGCACAGCTTCTCCTCATTGGGTCGTAGCGAGCATAGTTCATTGCTCAATCTTTCTGGTAGCATGGGTATGGTTCTATCCACTAAATATACTGATGTGGCTCTGCTCTCAGCTTCGACGTCGATGATGTCACCCTGTTTCACATAGTGAGTAACGTCGGCTATGTGCACCCCCACTTCCCATTTGTTGTCGCCTATTTCTCTTACAGACAGTGCGTCGTCAAAGTCTTTAGCATCTTTGGGGTCTATGGTGATAGTTGTAATGTTTCGGAAGTCCTCACGCTTGGCAATCTCTTCGGCACTAATAATGTCTGAGATCTTTGAAGCCTCTTCTTCCACATTCTTAGGATATTTGTAAGGCAAGTTATATTCGGCAAGTATAGCGTGCATCTCGGTGGTGTTGTCTCCCGATTTTCCTAATACATCCACTACTTTGCCAATGGGATTGTTAGCCTTTTCGGGCCACTCCATGATTTCTACTACTACTTTGTCCCCATTTTCGGCACCATTTATCTCTTCTATTGGTATAAAAATATCGTTTGCCAAGAACTTGCTATCCATCACCAAGAATGCAAAATGCTTTTTCACCTCCATCACTCCGATAAATCTATTCCGAGCCCGCTGCAATATCTCCACCACTGCACCTTCGGTGTCGGCGCGTTTTCTTTTGGCAAGAAGCTGAATGCGCACTAAGTCTCCATTCATTGCATGTTTGGAGTTTCGTTCTGGAATGTTTATAATATTTGTATCATCATTGGGCACAAAGAAGTTTTTGCCATTGCTTCGTCTCTCAAATCTGCCCTCCAATATCAGTCCTCTATTGTTGGTGCGATATCTACCTCTCGATGTCTCCAATATTTGGTCTTCATCCCTTAGTTTGTCCAATATATTAACCAACTGTCGGCGTAGGGACTCATTATTAAAGTTAAGTGCAGCTGCTATCTGCTTATAATTAAATTGCTTGTCAATGTTTTGGCTCAAAAAATCTAATACTGATCTTTCTATATCCTTCTTTTTCGTTTTTTGAGTCTTTTGATGTGTTGTATTTCTTTTTTTCATAAATATCTCATATGTGTTTAACACTAAAACAATGTACAATTGTTTTAGTTGACACTAAGTAAAGAAATTATTGGCATATCTACAACATGTATCCGAATTATATTCCCACTGAGTGTAATGAATCTTGAGTAGCACTGCCAATCAATTAAGCGTATTGTCATATAAAACGAGTGTTTATTTGTCCAATATCTCTCGTTCTTAGTCATTGCTATTTTACAA